>NZ_CP103371.1:3340342-3644010 GCF_024802625.1 Massilia sp. H6 | reverse complement strand
CTGGCGAAGACGGCCAGGACGTCGCCTTTCTTGACGACATCGCCGACGTTGACCCGCACTTCGGTCAGGCGCAGGCCGTTCGACTCGCTGCCAATGATCGCTTCCTGCCAGGCGGCGACGCTGCCATTGGCTTTCAAGCCCAGCGGCAGGGTCGTGCTGGTCGGCACGGTGGTGGTCACGGTCAGGGCCGGTGTCGGCGCGGCAGGCTTCTTGTCCTCGGCGGTGGCGCGGTTCGGAATGGCCAGCGCAATGGCAAAGCACAGGGTGGCGCCGGCTGCGCACACGAGGGCGGCCGGGGGAAGGTGGCGGAGGCTGGGCATATTCGTCGACAGGCTTTCGGTTAAGCTGTGGAGTGTAGCAAATATGCAATCTCCTGAGCGCGCAATGGTCCGGTTTCGCGGCCAGAATCGGGTGCTTGCAACGATTGACGAAACCGGCAAGCTGGCGTGCCGCTCCTGGGAGACCACCATGTTGTTGCGATTGTGTTCAAAGATCCTGCGCGCCGCCGCGCCCGCGCTGCTGGCGTTGTCGGTGCTGTGCGCGCCAGGCGCGCACGCCGCAGAAGGCGAGTACCCCGACGACGCCATCGGTGAGGCCAGCGGTGAGGCCATGGGTGAGGCCATGGCGCGGCACCTGCTGAACCGGCTGGGCTATGGGCCCGCGCCCGGCGAGCTCGCGCGCGTGCGTGCCATGGGGCTGCGCGCCTATGTCGAGAGCCAGCTCGCGCCGCCGGCCCTGCCGGCCTACCTCGATGCCTCCGGCGGCACCGGCGCCGAGCTGCGCGCGCAGCGCCTGCTGCGCGCTGTCGCCAGCCCGCGCCAGCTCGAAGAAGTCTTGACCGCATTCTGGCTGGCCCATTTCGGCATCCTGGAAGGCAAGGGGATGGATGTGCAAGAGATCGACGCCATCGCGCGCGACGCGGTGCGCCCCCACGTCTTCGGCCACTATGGCGCGCTGCGCGCCGCCGTGGCGCAGCACCCTGACATGCGCGCTCGCCGCATCGGCGGACGCGGCGAGCGCGCCGCGCTGCGCGCGCTGGCCGCGCATTTCGTCTCCGCCCCGCCCGCCGCGCTGCTACGCTCGCTGCAAGGTGCGTGGCAACACACCGGGGGCGACCTGCGCGCCGTGCTGCGTAGCTTGCTGACCAGCCCGGCATTCCTGGCGCCGGCGCAAGCAGGCAGCAAACGCAAGGACGCGCTGCGGTTCGTGGTGTCGGCGGTGCGCGCCAGCGGTATCGCGGTGAACGATGCGGCGCCGCTGGTGGCGCTGCTGGCACGGGCCGGCGCCCCGGTCTATGGGCGGGCGGTGCCGATGAGTGCCGACGAGCGCGCCTGCTTCGTGGCGCAGCTTGTGCAGGGGCGCTTGATGCTGGCTGGCGCCGCGCCAGCAGCGCACCAGCAGGCTTCGTCGGCGCCGCCGCTGCGCGCGTCGGTGCAAGACCCCGGGCAGGCGGGGGAGCTGGCCCGGCCCGGACCGGTGCTGATGGTAGCGCCAACACCGTCGGCTGTGGCAATGGCAGCTGCGCGCAACCGGCCAGCAGACCCGGAAGGCTTGCGTGAAACGCTGTCGAGCGCAGCCTTCCTGCGCTATTGATACGGGCACGAAAATGCTTTTGCGCAATGCAGCAAACAGGCCTTTCTTGTCATGCTGTGGAAACGTTTCCTTGCACCAATGATGGCAGTAATCGTACGGTATTGCGGCGCACAAAAAACTGCGCTATATTGAATCTGTCTCCTCCAGTTTTCTCCGGAAATTGGATTCTCGCCCGCCAGCCGCAAGACTGGTGGGCGTTTTTTTATCCTGTTTTTTTATCCTGTTGTCGATCGTGCCGGTTCAGACGCCTTGGCCCTGGAAGGCGCCGGCGCGCCAGGTCAGGACCAGGGTGTCGCGGTGGCCATGCTCGCCCAGCGGCTGGATCGGGGTCGATTCGTGGATGACGGCGGCATCGTCAAGCAGCAGCAAGGTCCAGGGCTCGATCATCGTGAAGCGCTTGCCCATCGAGCCTTCGGCTTCGAAGACCCGCGTTTCGCCGCCCTTGATGCCGGTGCGCTCGACCAGGATGACGGCGACGAAGTCGACGCCATCGCGGTGCGCGCCCTCGGGGGTAGGGCGGCCGATGCCGTCGGCGGTGTCGATACGGAACTGGTGCGCTTCGACGTGCCAGGTGTGGCGTCCGGCGACCTGCGAACAGACTTCGCCCAGCGCGCGCAGCAGCCGTCCCCAGGCAGGCTTGGCGACGGTTGCCGGCTCGATTGGTTCGAACAAACGGTGCATGCCGCCGTGCAGGGCGTTGTACTCGACTGGCTGCCAGTGGGCGCGGTGGGGGGTCTGGGTCAGCGCGCTGGCCTGGTTGCCGCCTTCGTCGATGAAGCAGGAATGGCGGCGCCGACGATAGCGGCCGCCATCCTTGAGGTAGTTGTCGATTTCAAGCCGATCCCAGCTCGGTGCGAGCGCCTCGAGTTCAGCCAGGGTGCAGCCGGCGAGGCGCGCTACATCGAGGGGGCGCAGCAGGGCATAGCCTTCGCTGCGCACGGCTTGCGCCAGGTCTGCCGGGGCGGTATAGGGGAGTTCACGTATTGTCATCCGGTTAGCGTAGCATTTTTCTACGCTCCCGGTCTGGCCAGCCAGCTTTCTACCAGTTCTTGACGAGGGTAAGTCGGAACGATCGCGGCTCGATCGGATGGAAATGGATGTCGTCCACGCCTTCGGCTTCGTTGGCCAGGCGCGAGGCGTAATAGTAGTCGATCGCCGAGTCGCGCCGGTTGCCCAGATTAAAGCCTTCCAGCTCCAGCCGCAGCTCCTTGCTGATCCGGTAAGCGATGCGGCCATTGAGGGTAACGCTCGCTTGCGAGCGCACGCTGTCGTCTTCGATCAGCGGCCGCGGGCCGAAATAGCGCAGGCGCAGCGCGCCCGACCACGGGCCGGCGCGATCGACGCTCAGGCCCAGCTGGGCCACGCCTTCGACCGCCCCCGGAATGCGGCGGCCGGCATCGCGCTCGCCAGCCGGGCTGCCGCCGCGCGAGCGCGCGTGCGCATAAGCGGCATCGAGATTGACCGACACCCACTTGTTGGCGCGGTAGCTGTTGGACAGCTCGATGCCGACGCGGCGGCTGGGGTCGCCCGCTTCGGTATTGCCGGCGTCGCCGATATAGACCAGCTCCGAATCGAAATCGAGGCTGTACAGCGACAGCGTGGTTTCCATTTTCGGGATCGCCACCGTGCGCAGGCCCAGCTCCATGCCGCGCGAGCGCACCAGTCCGGGCGTGCGCTCGACCGCTGCCAGGGTTTTCGGATCGACCGTCGCCACGGTACCGCGGGCATCGTTGCTATGGAAGCCGTGCCCATAATTGAAGTACAACTCGGTCGACTTCCAGGGGCCGTAGGCAACGCTCAGCGACGGCGTCACCAGCGAATCGCTGGCGCGCCCGGCGTTCTCGGGGCGGTCGCCGTCGACCTCGAAGCGGAAGGCATTGGCGCGCACCCCGACCACGGTACGCAGGGCTTCGCTCCATTTGGTCGCATTTTCCGCGTATACGGCGACGCTACCCTGGGTGATGTGATCCTCGCGGGTAGTTGCCAGCCGCTGGCGCGCACGGGTGGCGTACAGGCCATTGAAAATATTGTCGTTCTGCGCCTGCAGGCCCACCGTCATGTCCGTGGTCAGCGCGCCCCTGCGCAGCAGATGCCAGGTATGACTGGCGCCGACGCCCGCGGTCACGCGCCGGTCCGGCTGGCTGAACTGGTCGCCGTTGACCGGATCGTCGAGAAAATAGGTGAAGTTCGAATACAGGTCGACGCGGTTACGAATGACATAGGCGCTCAGGCTGGTCGCGGTCTCCTGGGTCGTGCGGCGCCAGGCGCCCGAGATGCTGGTGCGCTGGGCTTGCCCACCGTCGCTCAGGTCGATCGTATCGAAGCGTCCCAGCTGGCCGCTGGCGACTGCCCGCAGCGGCACCTGGTCGGTAGCGTTCCAGTGGCCGCGGTAATGCATCGCCGCGACATGCCAGCCATTGTTCTCGTAGCCGCGGCTGTAGCGCAGCACTGCATTGATCTTGCGGTAGCCGTCTGGCCGGGTCCAGGGGCCGTCGTTGCTGAGCAGCTCCAGCGCGGCCAGCAGATTGCCGCCCGCCGCCTCGGGGGAGACGGCAACGACGCTGCGCGCGTAGCGGTCCTGCCCCAGCGTGACCGAGGCGAGCGGCGCCACCAGCCGGTTCGCATAGGCGACCGACGCCTTGCCGGCCGAGGAAAAGTCGCCATCCGCCGCCGAATACGGACCCTTGCGGTAGTCGAGACGCGTGACCAGTTCGGGAATCAAGAAGTTGACGTCGGTCCAGCCCTGGCCATGCGCATGGCTGCGCTGGTTCACCGGCATGCCGTCGACCCAGGTGGCAAGGTCGGTACCATGGTCCAGGTTAAAGCCGCGCAGGTAGAACTGGTTGGCCTTGCCTTCGCCGCTATGCTGGCTCGCGATGAGGCCGGGCGTGGCCTCGAGCAGCTCGCCGGGCCGGTACACGGTCAGCTTGTCGAGCTCCCTGGCGCCGATGCTGCCGGCGCTGGCAGCGTCGCTCAGGCCGATCTGGTTGGCGCGCGCGCCTTCCACCAGCACGCGCTGCAGCACGAAATCGTCGGCGCTGGCCGAGCTATGGAACATTAATGCGGCGATGGCAAGGTGCAGCGGGCGAAGGGTCATGGGGCGCGGGTGTGGAGGGGTTGTTCGAGCGTAGCGTGGGTAAATGTCAGCGACTGGATTTTACCCAGATTGTTGACATTGACAGTGTTCACCTGGTCAGGCAAAAAGTCGATCAGCACGCCCTGGCGGATGGTGACGGTCTTCGACAGCGGAGCATTGTCGAGTTCCTGGTAAATGACGACGCTTTGCGAGTCTGCAGTCAAGCCTACCCACCGTACCGGCAAGCGCGCATTGTCTGCGCCCTTGAGCCAGAACTGGGTGTCGACGTACTTGCGCAGCACCGCCTGGTCGTCAGGGTCGCCGAGGTCGAATTGGCGCCCGTAGGTGTTCATGAGCAGCGCTTCGATGTCGTGCGCCATATAGGTATGCACGATCTCGGTGCTGCCCGTGCGCGGGTTGAACGCCAGTTCGGTGATTCCGCTATGGAAGCGGTGGGCGCCAGCGGCGGCGCTCAGGCACAGCAGCGCGGCAGCGAACAACAGCTTGCAGCGTCCGGGCATCATTGCGCCGCCTTGTCGCCCGCCGGCTTGTCGGCTGGTTTCTTCAAGGGCGTACGGAAGTCGCGCATCAGGTTACCCGTGGCCGGATCGCGCTCGGTCTTGAACAGCTCCAGGCGCGAAGGCGTCGCCTTGCGCGGCCAGGCGTTGTTGCTCACGTCGATGTCGGCGGTCTCCCAGTAAGGGTCTTGCACCAGGCCCACGATCGGCTCGTCGGTGATGAACAGCTTGGTCACCTTTTGCGGCGAATAGCGCCACACTTCGGCCGGAATCCGCTCGATGTATTTCTTGCCGCTCCTGGTTTCGATTTCGACTACCAGCGGCGTCACCAGGCCGCCCTTGTTCGAGAAGTCGACCAGATACAGGTGCTTGCCCTCTTTGAGCAAGGCTTTTTCCCAGTCTTCCAGTTCCTGCACCGTCTCGGCGAACTTGTTGCGGTCCTTGTTAGTGACGGTGAAGTCGTCGTTCTCGTTATAGAAATCCTTGAGCTCGGGATGCGCATCGACCCGGCGCGGCATGCCTGCATTGCGCTGGTCGGTGATCGAGATCGGTTCGGCCTGCTTGCGCGCGCGCTGCCAGGCTTTTTCGATCTCCGGGTCCTTGCTGCTGATGGTGTATTCGCTGATGCCGTCCACGCTCACGTCGACCGCGTCGGTGGTGTAGAACCAGCCGCGCCAGAACCAGTCGAGGTCGGTGCCGGACGCGTCTTCCATGGTGCGGAAGAAGTCGGCCGGCGTCGGCCGCTTGAACTTCCAGCGGTCGGCATATTCCTTGAAGGCGAAGTCGAACAGTTCGCGGCCCAGCACCGTCTCGCGCAGGATATTGAGCGCGGTAGCAGGCTTGGCATAGGCGTTGTTGCCGCGCTGGAGAGTCGATTCGGCATTGGTCATGACCGGCACCTGGTTGGTGCTGCGCATGTAGTCGACGATGTCGCGCGCTTCGCCGCGGCGGCCCGGGTAGTCGGGTTCCCATGCCTGCTCGGCCAGGAACTGCAGGTAGCTGTTCAGGCCCTCGTCCATCCAGGTCCACTGGCGCTCGTCCGAATTGACGATCATTGGAAAGTAATTGTGGCCGACTTCGTGGATGATCACGCTGATCAGGCCATACTTGGTGCGCTTCGAATAAGTGATCTCGCCGGTCTTCTTGTCCTTGACTGGTCGCGGCCCGTTAAAGGTGATCATCGGGTATTCCATGCCGCCCACCGGACCGTTCACCGAGATCGAGGTCGGGTAGGGGTAGTCGAACGAATACTTGTTGTACTGCTCGATGGTGTGGACGATCGCCGGGGTCGAATAGCGCTCCCACAGCGGGTTGCCCTCTTTCGGGTAGTAAGACATCGCCATCACGTCGGTCTCGCCCGACTTGATGCCCTGGGCGTCCCAGATGAACTTGCGGCTCGAGGCGAACGCGAAATCGCGCACGTTGTTGGCCTTGAAATGCCAGGTCCTGGTGGTGGTGGCGCGCGACTTCTCGGCCGCTTCGGCTTCGCCCTGGGTCACGATCAGGACCGGTTTCCTGGCGCTGCGCGCCTGGCGCAGGCGCTCGCGCTGGGTGCCGGTGAGCACCTGGTCAGGATTCTGCAATTGGCCGGTGGAGGCAACGATATGGTCGGCCGGCACGGTGATCTGCACGTCGTAGTCACCGAATTCGAGCGTGAACTCGCCGTCGCCCAGGTACTGCTTGTTCTGCCAGCCCTTGAGGTCGTAGTAGGCCGCCATGCGCGGGAACCACTTGGCGATTTCGAAGATATCGTTGCCATCGTCGAACTTTTCGTAGCCGGTACGGCGCCCGACGACGTTCATTTCGGGGATGTTGAAATTCCAGGCCAGGCTGAACGACACGCGCTGGCCGGACTTGAGCGGCTGCGGCAGGTCGATCCGCATCATGGTCTTGTTGATCGTGTGGCGCAAGGCGCGCCCATCGGCACCCACCACACTGGTGATGTTGATGCCACCCACAAAGCGGTGCTGCTCGAGCGTGGCGCGCAGGGCGTCGAACTTGACGCCGTCGTTGCCGCGCGCCTGCCAGGCATCGCGCCCCGGCAGGGTTGCGATGCGGCGGTTGTCCGAATCGGCGCGGAACATGTTCTGGTCGAGCTGCACCCACAGGTAGGGCAGGGTGTCCGGCGAATTGTTGGTGTAGGTGACCGTGCCCGAACCGCTGATGCTGCGCCTGTTTTCGTCCAGTGTGGCGCGCAGCCGGTAGTCGGCGCGCTGCTGCCAGTAGCGGTGGCCCGGCGCGCCGGAGGCGGCCCGGGTGTCATTCGGTGTCGGCAGCAGCTCGTCGAGCTGGCGGAATTTATCGTCGAACGCCGGCGCGCCAACAGCGCCTAGAGATAGTGCGAGCAATACGGCGCCAAAGGCCGCCTGCAGTGGTGTGATGTTCATGCGAATGGCGTCATCTTCAATATAGAAACGGCAGGGCATGCAGCCCTGCCGGAGGATGGGCGAAGTGCCCACGACGTCGGTCGTCCTTACTCGGACTTCGGCGCTTCTTCTTTCTGCTCCTTGGTCTTGAGCTTGGTATTGAAGTCGCGCATCAGGTTACCCGTGGCCGGATCGCGCTCGGTCTTGAACAGCTCCAGGCGCGATGGCGTCGCCTTGCGCGGCCAGGCGTTGTTGCTCACGTCGATGTCGGCGGTCTCCCAGTAAGGGTCTTGCACCAGGCCCACGATCGGCTCGTCGGTGATGAACAGCTTGGTCACCTTTTGCGGCGAATAGCGCCACACTTCGGCCGGAATCCGCTCGATGTATTTCTTGCCGCTCCTGGTTTCGATTTCGACTACCAGCGGCGTCACCAGGCCGCCCTTGTTCGAGAAGTCGACCAGATACAGGTGCTTGCCCTCTTTGAGCAAGGCTTTTTCCCAGTCTTCCAGTTCCTGCACCGTCTCGGCGAACTTGTTGCGGTCCTTGTTAGTGACGGTGAAGTCGTCGTTCTCGTTATAGAAATCCTTGAGCTCGGGATGCGCATCGACCCGGCGCGGCATGCCTGCATTGCGCTGGTCGGTGATCGAGATTGGTTCGGCCTGCTTGCGCGCGCGCTGCCAGGCTTTTTCGATCTCCGGGTCCTTGCTGCTGATGGTGTATTCGCTGATGCCGTCCACGCTCACGTCGACCGCATCGGTGGTGTAGAACCAGCCGCGCCAGAACCAGTCGAGATCGGTGCCGGAGGCGTCTTCCATGGTGCGGAAGAAGTCGGCCGGCGTCGGCCGCTTGAACTTCCAGCGCTGCGAGTATTCCTTGAAGGCGAAATCGAACAGTTCGCGGCCCAGCACCGTCTCGCGCAGGATAGTGAGCGCGGCGGCAGGCTTGGCATAGGCGTTGTTGCCGAACTGGAGCACCGACTCGGAGTTGGTCATGATCGGCACCTGGTTGGCGCTGCGCATGTAGTTGACGATCGTGCGCGGGTCGCCGCGCATGCCGTCCCAGGTCTCTTCCCAGGCTTCCTGGGCCATCGACTGCACGAAGGAATTGAGGCCCTCGTCCATCCAGGTCCACTGGCGCTCGTCCGAATTGACGATCATCGGAAAGTAATTGTGGCCCACTTCGTGGATGATCACGCCGATCAGGCCGTACTTGGTGCGCTTCGAATAGGTCAGTTCACCGGTCTTCTTGTCCTTGACTGGTCGCGGACCATTAAAGGTGATCATCGGGTATTCCATGCCGCCCACCGGACCGTTCACCGAGATCGAGGTCGGGTAGGGGTAGTCGAACGCATACTTGTTGTACTGCTCGATGGTGTGGACGATCGCCTGGGTCGAATAGCGCTCCCACAGCGGGTTGCCCTCTTTCGGGTAGTAAGACATCGCCATCACGTCGGTGTCGCCCGACTTGATGCCCTGGGCGTCCCAGATGAATTTGCGGCTCGACGCGAACGCGAAATCGCGCACGTTTTTTGCCTTGAAATGCCAGGTCTTGACGCTGGTGGCGCGCGACTTCTCGGCCGCTTCGGCTTCGCCCTGGGTCACGATCAGGACCGGTTTCCTAGCGCCGCGCGCCTGGCGCAGGCGCTCGCGCTGGGTGCTGGTGAGCACTTCGCCCGGGTTCTGCAATTCGCCGGTCGAGGCAACGATATGGTCGGCCGGCACCGTGATCCGCACATCGTAGTCGCCAAATTCCAGCGTAAACTCGCCAGCGCCCAGGAACTGCTTGTGCTGCCAGCCAGCCACGTCGTAATAGGCCGCCATGCGCGGGAACCACTGGGCGATTTCGAACAGGTCGTTCTTGTCGTCGAATTTCTCGTAGCCGGAACGCCCGCCCAGCACCTTCTGCTCGTTGATGTTGTAGTTCCAGTCGAGGTTGAACGACACGCGCTGGCCGGATTTGAGCGGCTGCGGCAGGTCGATCCGCATCATGGTGCGGTTGATTACGTACTTGAGCGCACGGCCGCTGCTGTCGCGCACATTGCTGATCTTGAAGCCGCCATCGAAGGTGCCGGCCTCGAGCAGGGTGCGCAGGGCGTCGAACTTCACGCCCGTTTCAGGTGTATTGGCCTGGGCCCAGGCCTGGCGCGAGGGCAGGACTGCGGTGGTGCGCGCGTCCGAATTGCGGTTGTAGATGTTCTGGTCGAGCTGCAGCCAGAGGTATTTGAGCGTATCGGGGGAATTGTTGTGATACGTGACCGTGCCGGTACCGGTAATCGCGCGCCTGGCTTCGTCGAGCGTGGCGCGCATCGTGTAGTCGGCGCGCTGCTGCCAGTAAGCGTGTCCCGGCGCGCCCGAGGCGGTGCGCACGCTGCCCGGTGTCGGCAGCAACTCGTCGAGCTGGCGGAACTTGTCGTCAAACGGCGCGGCGGCGAGAACGGAAGCGCTCAGGCATAGCGCGGCCAGCCCGATGGGCAAACGGATCATGATTCCCCTGATATTTTATTTAGAATAAGAAAAGTATTCTAGCTTTACCACTTCTGCATTGCTCAGTGGATTTGTAAAAAAACGGATACATGATGCATATGCAGCCCGGGCGCGCCGGGCCGGGAGCTGGGCAGATTTTGGTCAGATACTGGACAGGCCTTGGGCAGTGCTCGCCGGTCAAGACCCGGCCGGGTCGAACCCGCGCACCGGAAAACCGTCGTCGCGCTGGATCCAGTTGCGCGGCGAATAGACGGACGACGCGTCGGTCGCGTGCAGCGTGAACGCGTGGCGCGACACCGTTGACCGGTTCGGAGCGCTGTAGTGCGGCAGCAATCCGTGAAAGCACACCAGTGTGCCGGCCTTCGCTTCCAGCGGCACTGCCGTGCTGTCATCCGGCCACGGGGTGGCATCGAGCTTTTCCATCGTGATCTTGTCGTCATCGCGCAGGAAGCGTTCGCGCAGCGGGCCGCGGTGGCCGCCTGGCTCGGCCCACAGGCAGCCATTGTCGATGGTGGCGTCTTCCAGGGCGAACCAGAAGGTGGTCACGGTAATCGGGTCGCTGTCGAAGAAGGTGGCGTCCTGGTGCCAGCGCACCTCGCCGCCGATGCCGGGCTGCTTGAAGATATACATCGACTGCCAGAGCTGCGGGCGCGCCAATCCAAGCCCGCGTGCCACGCCGGCCAGCTTCGGGTCGCGAGCGAAGGCGTCGAACACCGGGTCGAGATCGTGCATCGCGTGGCCGATCTTGTTGATCGACAGGGACTTGGCCTGGCGCAGCTGGCCGTCGGCGCCAAAGGCTTCTTCTTCGAAGAAGCAGCGCACCGTGTTGTCCGAGCCCAGGAACCAGTCGTCGCTGGCGCGCGCCTGGTCTTTGGTCGTGAAGATGGCGCGCGATTCGGTCGGGTCGAAAGCCGCGACCATTTCTTCGGCGCGGCGGCGCAACGCGGCGATCTGGTCAAGACTCTTGAAATCGGGGATGACGAGGAAACCGTCGCGCTGGTAGCGTTCGCGCTGTTCTGGTGTGAGCATGATGGACGCGAATTCTAAGGCATGCGCTGGAAGTCGGTCTTGAACGACCCGCTCTCGAGCCGCCCACCCTTGTCCGCCATGTGCAGATCGAGCTCGCGCGTGAGCACGAACAGCCTGCGCGCCGATTCGGCGTAGAGCGGCTCCCACTGGTTTTCGCGCAGCGCGATCATCAGCTTGCCCGAGCGGTCGGCGATCTCGAATGCGGTCGCGCCATTGATGCCATAGCGGCCGGCCAGCCTGGCGCGGGTCGCCCCCGGCAGCGCGATCGCCTTGCGCTGGACGGTCTGGTAGCTCGGCCAGCGGTATTCGGCGGCAATGGCGCGGATCAGTCCCTGCACCAGTTCTCGCGCACCGTCGCCGTTGGTCATGACGACGACGCCGTCGCCGCGCTGCACGTAGGCGTACAGCGAATTGTGATAACCCACATTGCGCCCACCATGGCCGAACGCCTGCTGCGACGCCTTGCCGTCGATCTCGAGGCCGAGCGCGTAGTTGTTCATCACCGGGCGCAGCATCGTGCGCGTCATGGCCGGGGACAGCGCACCATCGGCTCCGGCGTCTGCCATCCCGCGCTGCAGCGCGAGCGCAAACCTGGCCAGGTCGCTAGGCGTGGTCCACATGCCGGCTGCCGCCAGTTCGGGATGGGTGTGCGGACCGCCGGCAATCAACGCACCGCTGGCGTCGTGGGGCAGGGCCGCGCGCGCTAAAGAGGCGCTAGATAGCGGTTGGGCGAAGCTGCTGTCCGTCATGCCGAGCGGCTTGAACACCGTCGCGTGCATCAGCGTATCGAAAGGCTGTCCGGCGCGGTCGATCATAGCCTGCTGCACCACGCTGTAGCCGCCGCCAGAATAGTTCCAGGCCTCGCCAGGCGCCGCTTCGATCCGCACCGGGCCGCTGTTGGCCGGGGCCTGCCCCTCCAGTAGCTGGAGCAGGGTCGGCACCTGCGCTCCGGCCGCATAGCCGCGAAAACCCGACACCGTGGTGCCGGCCGTATGCGAGAGCAGCTGGCGCAGGCTGACCGGGCGCGTGGCGGCGCCGGTCGGCAGCTTCCAGCCGGTCAGGATGGTATTGATGTCGGCGTCGAGCGCCAGCTGGCCAGCTTCGGCCATGCGCAAGACAGCCAGTGCGGTGACTGGCTTGCTGATCGAGGCAGCCTGGAACAGAGTCTGCGGCGTGACCGGCGCGCCGCCCGCCTGCGTCACGCCATAGCCCTTGGCCCACGCGATCTTGCCGTCTTTGATGACGGCGACGCTCACGCCGGGCACGTGCAGGCGCTGCATCTCGGCGGCCAGCGTGCGCGTTGCGATGGTCTGGCCTGCGATCGCCAGCGCCGACGGCAGGCTGCGTTCGATGCGGGCGATGGCCTGCGCATCCTGTGGCGATGTCGTCGCCGCTGCCAGCGGCATGCTCAGCGCATAGATTGCCAGCGCTGCGATGTTCTTGTGTCCAGGCACGCTCTCTCCTTGTAGTTTTTTTTTGATAGCTCTACAAGGAGTATCCGGACAACGGACAGGCAGCGCAAGGGCCCGGTAACAGGCCGCCAGGTCAAGTTGGGTCAGCTCATGCCAGCAAGCTCAGGTCGAACACCCGTTCGGTCAGCCACACGCCGGCCAGCAGCGCGATGACGGCCGAGCCGCCGACCATGACCGCGCGCCGGTAGAACACGCCGTTGCGCAGCAGGTAGGCCACTGGCAGGAAGACCGCGACGATGGCGAGCTGGCCGAGCTCGACGCCGACGTTAAAGCCCAGCAGCGGCAGCAGCAAGGCGTCCTGCGGCAGGCCCAGGCCGGCCAGCACGCTGGCGAAGCCGAAACCGTGCAACAGGCCAAAGCCAAACGCGAACCAGGCGCGGCCGCGGTGCACGATCGGCCAGATATTGTTGAGAGCGGCCACGATCACCGAGGCGGCAATCGCCGATTCAACCAGGCGCGAAGGCAGCGTGACGATGCCGAGCGAAGCCAGGCTCAGGGTGATCGAATGGGCCAGCGTGAACGCGGTGACGATGCGCACCACGTCGAAGGCGCCGGCGCGCAGGCTGTCGCGCCCGTGCCAGCGGCGATCACGCCAGACCAGCACCGCCGGCAGCAGCAGCGACAGCAAGAACAGGATATGGTCGAAGCCGATCCAGATATGCCAGACGCCGTGCTTGAGGTAGTCGAGGAACTGGCGGCCAGGAGAAGGCTCGGCCAGCTGCAGTTGCTGGCGCGGCTGTTCCGGGCTGAAAATCGCGGTGGAGGTCGAGCTGCCATGGCGCAGCGCCAGCAGTCCCTTGTGCTGCGGGTCGATGTCGGCCAGCAGGCTGTAGTCGAGCGCCAGCGTGGTTACCGGAGCGCCGCACTCGCCGCGCAGCATCAGCACCGTATAGGCGCCGTCGGTATGGTTGTCGACCAGCTGGCTGGTGACCTGCAGCGGACAACTGTCGCCGTCGGCAGAGAGCTTCAGGCGCGACAGTGCGTAAGCGGCAATCGCGGCGTGGCGGCTGCGTACTTCGTCCCAGGTCAGCACGCCGTCGCCATCGCCGTCCAGGCCGACCGCCAGTTCAAGGTCGCGCAGCGCGATGTCCCAGCGTCCTTCGATCTGGCGTTCGCGCACTTCGAGGTTGAGGTAGCTGTCGCTGGCCTTGTGGGCATGGGCGCTCTGGCTGCACAGCAGCAGCAGTGCCGCGAACAGGGCCAGCCAGGGGTGCAGCGCGCCTTGCATTGCTGCGCGCCTCATGCTGGCGCTCCCAGCTTGCGCAAGGTGGCGTCAAGCGAGCGGTCTTCGAGCGCGTGGCGGCGCATCCAGTCGCGCACCAGGCGCGTTGCCTCGGCATCGCCGCTGGCGGCCGCGGCTTGCGCCAGGATGCGCAGGTCGGCCGGTTCTTTCTGTACTGCCCAGTTGAGCTTCGCCAGGCGCACGGCGGCGGCGGGATTGCCGTCCAGCGCCAGGGCGAAGCGCGCTTCTTCGCGCCGGTGCACGACGTCGCCGCGCCGCCGTGCGGCCTCGAAACGCGCGCGCAGTGCCGCGATGTGGGGGGCGGCCGTGGGCGAGCCGGTGGTCTTGAGCGCAATCGCATAGCGCAGCAGCAGGGCGTCGGCCAGCGTGCGCTCGGCCAGCAGCGGCAGCACTTCCTTGGCACGGCCGCGTTCGAGCAAAAAGTCGGCGTACGCCGCCAGCAGGTAGCTGTCTTGTGGATCGGCCGCCAGCGCCTCGCGGAAATGGGTTTCCGCGACAGCGTGCTTGCCGAGCCGTTCGGCCATTTCGCCCAGCAGCGTCGCGCTCCAGGCACGCAGGGGCGCCGGGCTGTCGGCGCGCGAAGCCAGTACCTGGCGCAGCCGCTCGTAGCTGGCGGGCGCGGTGCCGCTTACGCTGCCCACCGAGGCCAGGCAGGTGTGGATCACCAGATCGCCGGCGCGGCCGAACAGCCGCGCGCAGCTGGTGCGCGCCGCGGCATAGTCGCCGGTGACCAGTTCGATGGTGGCGCGCGTCAGCCAGGCCTGGGCGTTGCCGCTGTCGCGCCGTACAACCTCGTTCAGGTCGGCCAGCGCGGCATCGAAGGAATGGGTACTTTGTTCGAGTGTGGCGCGCAGCACCAGCACGTCGGCCGGCGCGGTGGCGCGCTCGGCGCTCCACCAGGGCGCCAGGGCCGCCTGGGCATAGCCCAGGTAGCGCGGATCGCCATCGCGGCGCGCTTGTTCGATATAGCGCCGCGCCAGTTCGGTCGCGCGGGGCAGGTCATTCGGACTGGCAGTCAGTTCGGCGCGCAGGCGTGCCAGTTCGCGCTGGGCCGGATCGAGCCGTCCCGGCAGGCGTTCCAGCACCTGGCTGCCGCTTGCCGGAATGTAAGGCGCGGCATGCGCCGCGCCGGTGTACAGGGCCGCCAGCAGTACCAGCGGGTAGACGAACGCGATCATCGGTTCTCCATAAGAAAAAAGGCGGGAAGGGGACTTGCGTCCCCATTCCCGCCATTATGGTGCATCAGTTCGACGGCACCGGCTCCGGTTCCGTGGTTTCAGGCGCGGTCACGGTGAAGTTTTCGATCTGGATCGGTTCGTCGTTATCGAGCAGCGCCTTGACGCGCGCCAGCACGATCTCGAAGAACGTGTCGGTGGACGCCACCGGCGGCACGACGGTGCCTCCGGTTGGCGGCGGCGTCGTCGAATTGTCGCTGTCGCTGCTGCCGCCGCAGGCCACCAGCAACAGGGCGGCCGACAGCAGCAGCGCGGCGTTGCGCGCGTGCTTGCGGGGAGTAGTTGAAGTCATGGCATTCTCCTTGCGCTTACTGGTTGCCCGGCAGCGGCGTATTCAGGTACGGGAAGGCCGGCTTGTAGCTCACCGCGGTCTTGCGCACGCCGTCGGTCAGCGCCAGGCCACCGGCTGGTGCATCGGCCGGCTTGCAGCCCACGCCCAGAGCGTCGTTGGCGCCAGTCAGTGCGCACAGGGCGCCCATCGAGACGCGCAGCGCGATGTCGGTCACGTCATCGGCCGGACGGCGTCCGTTCGGGAAGCCGGCGTTGTCGCCGCCTGCCACGCCCATGGCGTTCTGCGCGGCCAGCGCGGTCGGTGCGATAGCGGTGTTCAGGCGCAGCATTTCCGAAGCCACGACGTTCTTCGGCTGGTTAACACCCGGCAGGCCCTTGAGGAAGGCGGTGACCAGGTCGTTACGCGGGAAGTTGGTCGGTGCCTTGGCCGATGGGAACAGCGTCTCGATGATGGCCGGCAGCGAAGGATTGGTGACGTAGTTGATGAACTGTCCGTCATCCTTCGGCTTGGAAGCGTTGAAACGGTCCTTGTCGTCCAGGCCGATGATGACTTCGTTCACCAGAGGCATGCCGAGACGCGAGACCTGGGTCCAGGCGCCGCCTTCTTTCACGGCATTGTTGATGCCACTGGCCGGCGTCGGGTTGATCAGGCGGCCCTGGCGCATGCTGGCGGTGGCATAGCCGCCAATCACCGGCTCGCCCGCGGCGACCACGCAGCTGATCGGCACTTCGATCGCGATCGAGCTCACGTTCTTGTTCTCGAGATCGTTCTTGTTGCCGTTTACTTCGGCGCCGAGCGGGTTCAGGTTGATCAGGTCGAAGATCTTGCCGACTGCGATATAGAACGATTCCTTGCGCTGGCCGACGAACACGCGGCCGGTGCCGCAGCCCGGAATGGCGACGTCATAGATATGCTGGTTGGCATAGGTCTCGTAGCCATTCGCGCCGCCGAAGGTCTTCTCGCCGATATTGTCCACCGGCTTGTCGAATTCTGTTGCGCCGCCACTACCAGCCAGGCGGGTACGGGTGCCGGTACGGCGATCGCCCTTGACCATGTCGATGGTATAGGTTTCGCGCACGTTGAGCGAAGCCGGGTTGACGCCGCTGATGGTGTTCGAGTTGATCAGGGGGATGAGCACCTGCTTGCCGCCGATGTTCAGGGCGGTGCGCTTGGAGGTGCTCTTGAAGCGGAACTGGAAAGAAATGTCTTCTTTCGCGTCGCCGTTGTTATCCAGGTGGATCTCGTACAGGGCGTTGTTGTCGAACTGGTAGAAGTTCGGTCCACCCTGTGGATCCTGGAACGGAATGTAGTTCGCGATCATCGTCACGAAGCCTTCGCGGCCTGGTGCGTAGCTGCGGAACATGTAGAAGTCGGTGCCGTCGACCTTGGGCGCGTTGGTCAGGAACGGTGCTTCGCGGTGGCTCGACGCCGCCGCAGGCAGGGAAAACGCTGCCAGGGCTGCGCCCGACGCGAGGGCTGCGGCCCATAGTTGTTTTTTCTTACCGAATTGCATGTGAATCTCCTCTGATTTGTAATCCCCTCGCGGGGAGGTCATTGTTTTTTGATGCGTTCTTCACCATTTTTCACTGCCTGGTACAACGTATACGCAGCGCGTGCATGTTCGGATTCAAATTATTTGAAATTTATCGAGATAAGACGAATGTGATAAATTCACTGTTCCATCCCGGCAATTTCGGTAACTTTCCACCGTGCATCGAAAGCAATTATGGCCCAATCGGCAAATTTGCCAAATTCATTAGAACTCAACGGCTGGATTCGTGGCGCCGCGATGAACGACGCTTGTGCTTTTGAAAACTTATATCAAGCAAGTTCGGCCCGGCTGTACGGCCTGGCCCTGCATATCCTGCGCCGGCGCGAGCTGGCCGAGGAAGCGCTGCAGGAAAGTTTCGTCTCGATCTGGCACCATGCGCGCGACTACCAAGAGGGCATGTCGGCGCCCATGGCATGGATGTCGACGATCGTGCGCAACAAGTCGTTCGATGTGCTGCGGCGCCACCGCCACGAGCTCGAGCTCGGCAGCGCTGAGCTGGACGACGCGGTGCTGGCAACCCTGCGCGATCCGGCAGCGAACCCGGCCGACCTCTTGCAGGTGAGCAGCGAGGCAAAAGCCCTGGCCGCTTGCATGGCGGCGCTCGAGGAAACCCACCGCAACGCGGTCGGACTGGCTTTTTTCCAGGATCTGTCGCATAGCGAGGTGGCGCGCGAGCTGGCGCTGCCGCTGGGGACCGTCAAGACCTGGATCCGGCGCAGCCTGACCCGGCTGCACGCCTGCCTGAATGGAAGGAAGACGGGATGAACCTGCGCGACAATGAACCCTTGCGCGAGCAGCTGGCTGCCGAGTATGTACTCGGCACCCTGCGGGGTCGGGCGCGGCGCCGCTTCGAAGGCCTGATGCATGGCGATGCGGCGCTGCGGCGCACGGTCGCCGAATGGCGCGACCGGATCGGTGCCATGGCAGAATTCGTTCCGGCGGCCGCGCCGCGCCAGCAGGTCTGGCGCGCGATCCAGGCCCGGCTCGGGCTGCAGCCAGCGGCGCCGGCCTGGCAGTTCTGGCGTCATGGATCGCTCGGCTTCTGGCGTGGACTGGGGCTGGCCACGAGCATGTCGGCGGCGCTGCTGCTGGTGACTGTCATGCAGCGCGCGCCGGAACCGGCCGTGAGCGATATCGCCACCCTGCTCGACGACAAGGCGCAGGCCGCCTTGCTCGTCACCGCCGACCGCGAACGCAAGCTGCTTACGGTGCGCCTGGTGGCAAGCGCGCCGATCGGTCCCGGCCAGGTGCTGCAGTTGTGGGCGATTCCGCAGCAAGGCAAGCCGCGTTCGCTCGGCCTGCTCGAACCTGGCGAGCAGGGTAGCGGGCAGCCGCTTACCCTGGCGCTCACCGCGCAGGGGATCGGCGCCGACGTGGCGCTGCTGGCGGTCAGCCTCGAACCGAAAGGCGGCTCGCCCGACCCGAACGGCCCGAGCGGGCCGGTGCTCTACAAGGGCGGCTGGATCCCGGTAACCTGAGCGGGCGCGTCGATGGCGCAGATCCATGCGCCATCGGCGTAGACACGCTCTTTGCCCAGGTACACCGCGTCGGTCACCGCGAATACATCGATGTGATAGCGCGCGTCCTTGCGCTTGAAGCCAGGCTTCTGGTACACGCCATGCTTGGCGCCGAGCGACAGGTGGATGCCGCACATGCGTTCATAGGTGCCGATATCGTCGACCCGGCGCTCGCGCGTGAACGCGCGGTTCATCCCGAAGCCCAGTTCGCGCACCCACACCTCGCCCTCGTCAGCCGCGATATTGTCGAGCACCTGCTGGAAAGCCGGCGTGGCGTTCTCGGTTGCCACCACGCGTCCGCGTTCGATGACCAGCGTGACCGGGACGTCGGGCCGGTTGCTGCGGTAGGCGGTATCGCCAAAGACATGCACCTGCACCCGCCCGTGCACCGCTTCGAGCTCGCGCGCTTCGGTAAACACTTCGCCAATCGGAAACTGGCCGCCGACATTGTGCATGCCGCTGTAGTCGCCGATATTGAGCTTGGCCGGCTCCAGCGGCGAAGTAAAGTACAGGGTGTCGCCGCCGCCGAGCACGCGCGCATGCGGCGCCGCGTCGATGCGCGCCTTGAGCGCGTGCCCCACGCCGCGGAAGTAGGCCCGGTCATAGGCCAGTGCCTCGATATAGTGTTCCGATTGCGCGCCCGGCATGCGCGACAGGTGAACGTGCTCGATGACCTTCAGCCCCAGCTTGAACAGCTCGACCCGGATGCGAAAGCCGTCGAGGCGGAAATTGGTCGACTGCACCAGCACCACCAGGTCATGCGGCGCCATCGCCCGAAAGGCCGCCAGCACCGCCTCCGGGGTTGCGGTGTCGAAGTCGATGAAGAGCGCGTCTGGCAGGTTGCGGCGATACGCTTCAAACAGCGCGCGCGACAAGGGGGTGCGCGCGTCGTGCACCACCAGCGCGGCCTGCGCCGGACCGTGTTCCAGGGCATGTGCCAGCACATCGCGCAGGTGCCCGGTGGCGGCATCGATGGCCTCTAGCGGCAGGGCGCCGGGGTGCGGAAATTCGGTGGTGTCGATGGCGTGCATGTCTGGCCGGAAGAGCAGGAGAGGGGCAGCCATTATACGTATGCCAGGCAAAAGTTCCTCGCGCCGGCGGCCAATTGGCTTGTTTATTGATCCCGAAAGTGTCATGGTGCGCTACCCCGTGTACAGGGCGACGCGCGACAGTAGGCATTGCTATGATTTGAGCAACAACAACATCCTGTACCGGCCCGGAGGCTGGACAGTTACCTGGATCGTCCTGCAACCCGAGCCTGGACGATCAACGACGTCGACAACACGAGGCAAGCCGAGGACAATGAACCACCGATGGGAAACCCCTGCCAGCGTCTGGCAGGAAGACGAGCGCAGCGGAGAGTTCGCATTGCTGGCCACCGAAGGGCTGGGCCGCATCGACTGGCGTGACCACGCCCGGGGCCGTCTGCCCGACGTCGCCCATCTGCTCGGCGCCTCGCTGCCGGTCGCCTGCGACTGCGCACCGATCTTTCCCGAAGGGTTCGCCTTTTGCCCGCACTGCGGCCGCAGCCTGCTGCGGCTGCCGGGGACGCCTGCGCGCCAGCCCGGTTGGTGGGGGCCGGGCATGGATGCCCAGCTGCCGCGGCATGTTCCGCATGGTTTGCCGGTGACCTCGCTGGCGCTGGGCGACAGCCTCGAGGAGCGTCCGGCCGCGCCCCACGTCGGCCGCCCCGACCTGGCCCTGCCGGCGCCGCCCAACGCGCAGTGCGTGTTCGCGGCGTCCCATTACGGTTTTCCCGAGCAGCGCCTGCTGGCGCTGGCGCACACGCGCGGCGTGCTGCAATACTGGGATCCGCTGGCCGGGTTGTGGCATGTGATGACGCCCGACGATGGCGCCGCCAGCCTGGCCTTTACCGCCTCTGCCTATGCCTGGCTGCCGGTGCTCGAACCGCGCCGCGGCGAGGTGGCGATCGTGCCCACCAGCAGCGGCCTGCAGCGCCTGTGGATCAACCCGGTCAGCGAAACCTACCGCACCGAACCGGTACTCGAGGCGCCGCTGGTGGCCGCGCCCGGCGCCATGCGCCGCCACATCGCCTGCCTGATCGGGCCCGCTGCCGATATGAATGGCACGGTGCGCCTGTGGAGCGCGCGCAGCGACCTGCTCGAGATCGAAGAATACGCCTGCCCCGACCTGCCCCGGGCCGGCTGGTCGCGCCCGATCGGCTACGACGGCCGGCTGTTCTGGCTGCACCAACAGGGCCAGCTAGCCTGGCGTCCGGGCGCGCCGCCGCTGTTCACGCCGTGGCCGCCGGGCTGGCAGCCGCGCCTCGATTTCGGCGGCCCGACCCAGAGCCGCGATGGCCGCCTGTGGCAGATCGGCCACGACGGCCAGGGCTATTCCTTCCTTGAACTGGGCGCCGACCGGCCCGAAAGTGCGCCGATCGACGGTGCACGCCTGGGTTTTGCCAACTTCTTGTTCCGGCGCGGCCACCCGGTCCTCGACGAGCCCTGGTCCGGCGAGCATGTCGAAGACCCGAACCAGGACGATACGCTGGTGCTGCCGCTGCTGCGCGGCTTTAATAACAACCGTAGCCAGCCAAGCGGGCTGGTGCTGCGGTTTCACAAATACACCGGGCGCGCCGAAGATGCGCTCGAAGCGCGTGTGCTGCCCCGTACCACGGTCGAATGGATTGGCCGGCGCAATGTCATCCTGGACGAAGTGGTTCGCCTGTCGCGGCCCCTCGACTGCCTGCCCTTTGTTTACGCCGGCTGTTTGTGGCTGCACCATCCGGACTGGAACCAGATCCGCGGCTGGCGCTTGGAAGAGCCGGCGTGATGGGCGCCGCATGCCGATCGCTCGCCGCGGCCTTGCTGCTGCTGTGCGCGGCGCTGCCGGCTGGCGCGGCGCCGTCCGCCACCGCCCACGTTTTTCTGGTGCAGAACTCGGGCTGGATGGAGCCGTTCTATACCGATCCGGCCTCGCAGTTCAAGCCGCTGGTCGGTGCGCTGGCCGGGGCCGTGGTGCAGCCCGGCGACGCGCTGGTGCTGGCGGCCTTTAACCAGTCCATGCCGAATGCCCCTTCACCGCGGGCGTTATTGTCGTTCAAAGCCGAGCCGAAGGCAGTGCGCAGCCGCGTCGACCAGGCGCTGGCCGGCCTCGAAGTGGCGCGCAAGCCGGGCAGCGCCGCACTGGCCGATACCGACCTGGGCGAAGCCGTGCAGGCTGCGATCGTCAGCGCGCTGGGCGGCAAACCGGGCATCGTCTGGCTGGTGACGAACAACCGCAACAGCCCCAATAACGACCAGGCCACTGCCGCCCGCAACCGCGAGTTCTACCAACTGATCCACCGCGGCGCGGCAATCGACAAGGTGGTGGCCTTTGCGCTGCGCATGCCGGTGCAGGGCAGGCATTACAGCGCCAACGGGCTCATGGTCTACGCTTTTGCGGTCGGCGCGCCCGGCGAACGTGCGCTCGACGCGCTGCTAGCGTCGGGGCGCGTGGCCAGCGTGATCACCGAGCGGCCGGCCCGCCTCAAGCCGCTCGACCGCGATACCGTGCGCTTGAGCCCCGCGCAGGTGGAAAACGCGCCCGGCGTGGCGTTTTCGCAGGCGCCCGGCGGAACGCTGCGCGCCGACGTCGATCCAGATGCCCGCACGCCGCAGGCGAGCATCCGATGGCAGCTCGAAAACGCGATGTACCCGTACACCATCACCTCGGCCGAGCTTAGCGCGCGTTCGATACTGGCCGGCGAAGACCGCAAGATCGTGCTGGCCAGCAGCCGCGTGGACCAGCTGGCGCCGGGCAGGCCGGTGCCGCTGGGCTCGACCATGCAGCTGCCGGTCGCCCAGCTGCCCGACAAATGGTCGATGGCGGCGCTCAAATCGGCCGGGTCGGCCTATGTGCTGCCAGGACAGATCGAACTGCGCCTGGCGAAGCAGAAACTGGCGCTGTCGCAGGATTTCCGCCAGCGCATGGCCGCGCTGTTCCCGGGCGACCCGCTACCCGACATCTTCACGCCGCCCAGCACCGTGCAGGCATCGCGCGCGGTGCTGCCCCTGGAGGTGCGCGTGCATTACGGCATGGCGCCGCTGGCAGTGCTGGGCGGCCTTGCGGCGGCGCTGCTGGCGGCGCTTGGCGCCGCAGCCTGGGCTTACGGCCGGCCGCGGCTAGCCCAGCTCACCGTCGAGGACGAGCCGCGCACCATGCGCGCCCGGCCCGGCACGGTCCAACCCATCTACGACAAGGCAGGCGCCCAGGTGGCGCAGCTCAAGACCACCCTGTTCGGCCACCAGCTGCTTGATGTGCGCGAAGGCGCGCAGGTACGGCTCGGCCGCTAGACAACAACAACAAAGGAAACCGAACCATGCAGGCAAACCAGTCTCCATCGACACCATCCCAGGCCGACCCGGGATTCAAGCTGCCCGACGAATCGACTGGCTCGCGCGACGGGCTGCCCGAGGCCACGCCCGATGCCGGGTCGGATCGCGCCGGCCGCCCGGTCGAAGTGGTGTCCGGCACCACTGGTGCACCGGCACCCGTGACCGACACCTCGACGCGCGACCTGGCCATCGGCGCGCTGGTGTTCGTGGTGCTGCTGGTGGTGTATTTCTTCGTGCGTAACGCGTATGTGCACCACCTGGTCGTGCGGCGCGTGGCGCCGTCGTCGGCGGGCAGCGCCGGCTGGATGCTGTTCGTGGGCCTGGCCTTTTTATCGGCGGCCGCAGTACTGGCGATCATTAATGCCAGCCAATTCCTGACCTTCGCCGTTACCGGCCCGCTGGTGGCGGTAGGCCTGATCGCGCTGGTCGCGGCCCTGTTCGTCGGCCGTCGTTAAGATCATTGAAAGAACTATGCCATGGCTGAATTTCCTACTCCTGCTAGCCTCAATCCCGGCGTGAACGCCAAATCCGAGCTCAAGGTCGACCTGCGCCCGACGCTGTTCATCGGCGCCGGCGGCACCGGCATGGAAGTCATGATGCGCATCCGCCGCCGCATCCTGTCGGCGGTCTGGAACCGGCACCACCCGACCCGCGTCGAATCGATCGGCGACTTCCCGGTGGCGCGCTTCCTGCACTTCGACCTCGACAACAATGCCGTGATCGACGAAGGCAAGTCGCAGCGCACCGACCCCTGGTACGAACTGGTGAAACTCACCGAAGAAGAGCGCCTGGTCGAGCCGCTCGATTTGCCGCAATACCACGAGTCTGACGACAGCCTGGCGCGCTTTCCGCTGATCGAAAGCTGGATGCCGCTGCGGCCCAAGAAGCTGCGCTCGCTCGGCATCGATCCTTCGAAGGGCGCCGGCCAGATCCGCGCGCTGGCGCGCCTATACTTGTACGACAAATATCCCAAGCTGCGCGGACGCATCAAGGGCGCACTCAATTTTTTGAGCAGTAATGCCGGTATCGAACGCAAGGAAAACTACCAGCGCCTCGGCCTGCAGGTGGACACCTCGAAGTTCCGCATCGTCGTCATCGCCTCGTGTGCCGGCGGCACCGGCGCCGGCAGTGCCATCGACCTGGGCTGGCTGTCGAAGGCCATCGCCCGGCAAGAGGTGTCGGACAGCCAGGTCGACCTGGTGATGTTCATGCCGGGCGGCTTTGCCAAGGCCAACAAGGAGCGCACCGAGGCGAACGCCTATGCCACCCTGATGGAACTCGAAACCGCGATGCGCGACATGAATGCGCAGGTGCAGTGGATGGACCCGGACAGCATCGCGGGCAAGGGTGCTCCGTTCGATGACGTGTATTTCGTCGACACCGCCAATCTCGCCAACAAGGCCACGCTCGACGTCAAGGACCTCTACCAGATGGTAGCCGACACCCTGTTCGAAGATTTTGCCTCGGCCGACTTTGCCAACCGCAAGCGCTCGGTGGCGGTCAACCAGCAGCAGCACAAGCTGGGGCCCTATAACCCGCGCGTGCCCGAGCAGCGTTTCGGCGACATGCGCCTGTCTTATTCCAAGGTCTATTCGGCCTTTGGCCAGGCCGTGCTCGATACCCAGCAGAGCCTGCGCGACGATATCCGCGCCTATGAACTGGCCGGCTTGATGGTAAAGGCCTTCTTTGGGCTGGTCGGTACCGACGGCAAGGGCGGCGCGCGCGACGGCGTCAGCGCCGCGCGCCGCGCCGGCGACGGCGAACGCGACACCTTCATGCGCGAGCAGATGGACATGGGCGAGCGCCCGTTCGATGCCTTTCCGGACTTTCGCAAGGGCACCGTGGACGTCACGCCGTTCCCCGAATACGCGCTGACCAGCACCCTCCTGCTCGACAAGGACGGGCGCTCGCTGCTCGAGCGCGTCGAGAGCAAGGTGCAGCTCGAGGTCGACCGCATCATGGCCTCGTATGACATCAGGCAGTGGCGCGAGCAGGTGGCCGAACTGCTGCCGCAACTCGAACGCGACGCGATCCGCGAAGCCGGCGCCACCGCCGAGACCAGCGAAGACCGCATCAAGCGCAGGACCGGGGAACTCAGTGGCGAACTGAAACATAAAGTGCGCGAGCGGCTCTACGCGCTGCTAGACGACCGCAAGCAGGGCGGTCTCGAATTCGTGCTGTCGCTGCTGGAGCAGGTCAAGGCGCGCCTGTCGCAGCGCGACCTGGCCAATGCCGAGCGCAATGGACGGCGCTACCGCGACATCCGCGATGCGCTGCGCACCCGCCAGGTGGAAGAGTCGCTCAATAACCTGTCGCAGGCGTCGAACCGCATGTTCGGCAAGGAGCCGCAGGCACGCGAAGTAATGAACCACCTCAAGCGCGACCTGGCCGACTACCTGCGCTTCCACCTGCTGGCGGTGGCGGCCAACCAGTCGATCGAAGTAATGCGCAACATGTCGGCCTGGCTGGGCGAGCCCCAGAGCACCGACGAGCAGGGCCAGGCCCAATGGAGCGGCATCGCCGGCGAATTCCAGGAGGGCCGGCGTCAGGTCCAGGCCATGCTGGCAGCGGCCGACCAGCGCATCAGCCAGCTGCGCGCCGATGCGCGCCAGGAACATGCGACCTATATCAAGCTGGCCGCCGACGTGCTGCCGCCGCCGTTACGCCTCAGTGGCGACGTCGGCGCCTGGAGCGAAGAAGTGCTGCTCGAATTCGGCGGCTCGGCGCGGCTGTTCCCGCAGCTGGGCGACGAGCGCCTGCGCGCCGACCTGCTGCTCAAGCTGTTTCGCCGGGCGCAGTTGCAGCTGACCAGCCAGGAGCTCGAGCAGCCCGAGCCGGTCGACCCGCTGCTGGAACGCTTATCAAGCATGAGCCCGCCAGAGCGCCAGCGTGTATTTGCCGAATGGATCCGTAGTGCGATGCCCTGGGTGAATGCGCGCTTCTCGGCCGAATTCACGCCTGCCGCCGACCAGTTCAAATGCTTCATCGGCGTCGGCGACGCCGGCGCCTGGCGCAAGATGGAGGCCGAACTACGCGCGGCGGTGCCGACCGGCCACTTCCATGGCGACTTGCTATCCGTGGTCAACACGGGCATTGCGGGCAAGGCGGTTTGCTATATCGAGCTGTCGGGCTATCCGATGACGGTGCTGCGCGGGCTGCCGACCTGGCGCGCCTCGTACCAGATCGAGAACCCGAAGATCCCGACCCACCTGCATTTCGACGCCACCCGCTTTCGCCATCCGCTGTCGCCATCGATGGACGAACTCAATCGCCTGGCCGACGACTACGAATGGTTCCTGCAGGCGATCGCGCTCGGCGTCATCCGCCGCAAGCCAGACCTGGGCGACCGCGAGGCGAGTTTCCAGCCGCGCGGACAATACCTGTTCGAGGTCGAGCCGGGCTCGGGCGAGTGGCTCCAGATCGGCAACGAATTCGCGGTCCGCTCCAACGGCTTGCCGCCGTATTACCGCGACGGAGTGATCAACGCGGTGCGACATCGCCTGGCCAATGCTGGTGCGCACCAGTTGCTGCTGCTGGCGGCGCTGATGCGTCACTACCAGCTGCGCGTGTACGAGCCGCGGCTCGAAGTCGACGAAACCGGCGCCCAGCTGCCGTCGCCCTCGCTGCCGAACATCACCGCGCGGCGCCTCTACGACGAGTGGATTCGCCGCGCCGCCGCGCTCGACCCATCGCTGGCGCCGGTGAAAATCGAGGCCGCGCTGGCCAGTATCGGGCAATGGACCGAAACGGTGCCCGACTCCAGCCTTGATGCCTACAGCTGGGAAGTCGAGCGTCCGGTGGACAAGCGCGTGATCCTGCCGGCCTACCTCATGAGCGAGGAAGGCGCCGCCCGGGCGCTGGCAGCGCCGGCTGCAGCGGCGGTCGACCTGGCCAAGCCCCGGATCGGTCACGACCCCCAACCGGCGGACCAGCCGCGCTACAAGCTGTTCATGCAGGGCGCCCAGCGCGGTCCGTTCACGGTCGACGAGATCGTCCAGTTGGCGGCGCGCGGCGAGGTCGATGCGGCGACCCGCGCCTGGAGCATGGCCTGGAACCCGAAAACCGACAAGTGGAGCACCGTCGGCGCGCTGCCAGAACTGGCAATGGTGTTTGATCACTTGATTCCCGATCCGGATGACGTGGATAACGCCATCCCGGATCCTGAATGAAGGACGGTATGGTGCAAGACGACACGCTCCACCGCTGCATCGGCCCCCATTGCGCACGCCTGATGCCGAGGCGGGTGAACTTTTGTCCCTGGTGCGGCACTGCCCAGCAGGTAGCGCAGCGGACCGTCACCGCGCCGCCGCTGCTGGACAAGCCGCCGCCGCTGGCGCCACGCCCGGCGCCAGCGCCGCCTGCCGTCCAGCCGGTCGCCGCTGCGGCCGCTGCGGTCGCTGCAGTCGCTCCTGGCGCGCCTGCCGTCTCCAGCGCGCCCACCTCGGCGCCACCGCCCTCGGCACCGGCCGTCCCGGCCACGCCGCCGCCCGCCACCGCTAGCGGGGCCGGACCCGGCATACCGCCGCCGCCGGGAGTCCGCGCCGCGCCGCTGCCGGCGCGCCCGCCGCAGCGGCCCCCGGTGCGCCTGCGCTCGTGGGTCGCCGCGCTGGTGCTGCTGGGGGTGGTCTGGACCGTGGTCAAGCCTGAAGGCAGCCGTATCGAGCGCCGCATGGAACGCGCGGTGTCGCTGGCGGTCGAATGCAAGGCGCGCGACGCGCAAGATGAACTGATTGCCTTGCGCGGCACCCGCGCCACGTCCGAGCAGTTGCGCCAGGTGCAGTCGTCGCTGAACAAGGCGGCGGCCGATTGCACGCGCGCCGAGCAGCGCGCCAGGGCCTGGACCGATACTGGCGCTGCAGTGCAGAAACTGCGCCGCGCACGCGCCTATGACAAGGCGCTGGCGCGCCTGGCGACTTTTACCAGACGCTGGGGCGAGGACGACGCCACCCGCGCGCTGATGCAAGACATCAACGACGAGCGCGAGCATCCGCTGGCAGACCCGAGGCGTGGCGAATAAGCCTGCGCTGACCCCGATGCACGCGACGATCGATCCACCGTGTCCTGCACCATCGGTGTATGCTTATTGGCAACTAGATAGCAGGAGTGCGACATGAAAACCCCGATCCTTGTCATGCTGCTGGCGCTTGCCGCGCTGGCTGGCTGCAACCGTGATGACGACGCAGTCGGGCCGGCCCAAAAGGCCGGCAAGGCGCTCGACGATGCCGGCGTGCGGGTGTCGCGCCAGGTCGAAAACGAGCTGGCCCGGGCCGACCGCGCCACCGCCGAAGCGCGCGACAAGATCAAGGACGCGACCCGGGACGCCAAGGGCGGTCTCGAGCGCACTGCCGAGCAGGTCGGCAAGAAGGTGGAAGACGCCGGCGAGAAAATCAAGGACATCGCCGACTAGTCGTTGCCGTGCCTGGCCGCGCGCATCGCTAAAGCGCGTGCGCTACCACCTCAGGCGCTGGCCCGTTGCTCCAGCACGGTGCCATGCACCACCGACAGGTCGACCTGCCCATTGCGCCATGCCCGCTCCAGGTTCTGCTCGATGTCCTCGAGGCTGACCTCGGCCGGGTCGCCCAAGCTGCGCACGCAATAGGCGCGGTTGCGGCCATGCGCCTTGGCCAGGTACAAGGCCATGTCCACCACGTTGACCGCGCGCTCCCACGGCAGTACCTCGTCGCCGTAGGCCAGCGGGAAGGGTGCGAAACCGATCGAGACATTGACCGCCAGGGTGTGGCCGCCATGCGCGATCGATACCGCCGAGATGCCGCTCAGGATGCGCTGCGCCACTTCGTCGAGGCGGTGGCGCGGCACGGTCGGCAAGAAGGCCAAAAATTCTTCACCGCCCCAGCGCACGATCATGTCGGTTTCGCGCAGGATCTCGCGCAGGCTGGCCGAGATGGCCGTCAGCACGGCGTCGCCGGCGGCGTGGCCATAGGTATCGTTGATATGCTTGAAGTGGTCGACGTCGAGCAGGAACAGGCCACCGCACTGCTCGCTGGCGATCGCACCGGCGGCGCGCATGCTTGGCTGCGGCTGCGGCTGCGGCTCGCTGCGCATGTAATCCAAAAAGTGGCGGCGGTTGTACAGTCCGGTCAGCGGATCGCGCACGCTCTGCTGCTTGAGTTCCTTGTTCTTCTCAAACAGCTGGGCGTTGGCATGGCGTACCTTGCGGTACAGCAGGCCGACCACGACCGCCGTCAGCGCGAAGATCGCCGCCAGCAGCCAGATGATGCGTTGCTGCAGGCGATTGACTTCGTTCTCGCTGCGCAGCAGTTCGATCTGGCGCTGCTTCTTCTCGGTCTCGTATTTTTCCTGCAGGTCCAGCACCGCGCGCTGGCGGCGTTTCTGGAACAGCTCGTTCGAGATCTTGCGCTCGCGGTGGTAGGCGCGCAGTGCGCCGGGCAGGTCGCCCATGCGCTCGAGCGCCTGTCCGTATTCGACCAGCACGATCTGCAGTTCGGGCTGGTCGCCGAGGTTTTCGTAGGCCGTCATGCCGGCTTCGATATGGCGCTTGCCTTCGGCGACGCGGCCCAGGGCCAGGTAGGCCTGGCCCAGGTTAAGGCGCGCGGTCGCTTCGAGTCCGGCGTCGTTAAGGGTGCGGGCGGCAGCGACGGCCTGCTCGGCATACGTGGCGGCGTTACGGTAATCGCGCAGCTTCAGGTAGCAGTCCGAAAGGTTGACCAGCGAATAGGCCACCATCGAATCGGCGCCGATGCTGCGCTCGATCGCCAGGCTTTCCAGCAGCGCCTTCAGGCCGCGTTGGTACTGCCCGGTGGACACGGCCAGGCCATATTCGGCATGCTTGAGCGTTGCCATGCGTCCAGGCGAATTGGTCTTTTGCGCCGCCTCGAGCGCTTCGGCCAGTGCTTCGAAGCCCTTGTCGTATTCGCGCATCTGACCATACAGGCTGATCAGTGCGTTGAGCGACATGACCACCTGGACCGGGTCGCCGTTCTTGCGCGCCATCGTGGCCGCGGTCTGCAGGCGCTCAAGTGCCTTTGGAAAATTGCCTTCCTCGGCCCAGGAATCGCCCGACGAGATCGCCGCGCGCACTTTCAGCTCGGCGTCATCGGTGGTAGCGGCCAGCTTTTCCGCTTCCCACACCAGGCGGTGCGACTCGGCCAGCTCGGAGCCGCGGTAGGCCATATACGCCTTGCGCAGCAAACCCTTGGCCAGCGCGGCATTGTTCTCGTACTGGCGGCCGAGCGCCACCAGCTCGTCCGCGACCGCATTGGCTTCGTCGAGCTTGCCTACCGCGTCATAGGCGTTGGACAGCTGGTTCAGGAATTCAATGCGCTCGGGTAGCGGCGCGGCGCGGCCCTCGGCCTCGATGGCCTGCAGCAGCGGCAGGGCGCGCTTGCCCGCGTATTTGTTGATTTCGCGGATATCGGCCAGGCGCTGCGCCAGCGGAGCCGCGTCATTGACCTTGTCCGCGCCTGCCATGGCCGTCGCTGCCGCAATGCTCAGCACCGCGGCAAGCGCGATGCGTCGGGTACGCGCGGTGGTGCGAGGCGGGCTATTAAGCATGAGCGGTCTCGGGTAGCCAACAAAAAGTAATACAAGATGAATGAAACATTATATTCCTGTTGCGCTTAGGAAATTAAATATCTATTCGCTTGTCACTAAAATGACACATACAAATAGGCGCTGACAGCACCACGCAGGCCGGGTCCGGACCACTCATCTGACGCCCGTGACGCCGTTTCGACGGCCTGTCGCAAATTTCTGTTCACCGCTGCGACATTTTCTTATAGTTGAGCCAACTATTCCAACAAGGAGATACGCATGCTTGAACTGCGCGGCGTCACCAAGCATTTTGGCAAACAAGTCAGGGCAGTGCAGGACGTCACGCTCAGCCTCGGGCACGGCGTTGCCGGCCTGATCGGCCACAACGGCGCCGGCAAGTCGACCCTGATGCAGATGATTGCCACGCTGACCCGTCCCACCAGCGGCCAGATCCTGTTCGACGGGGTCGATATCGCCCGCAAGCCCGAGACGATCCGGCACCGGCTGGGCTACCTGCCGCAGGATTTCGGCGTCTACCCGAACCTGAGCGCACTCGAATTCATGCAGTATTTCGCCGCGCTCAAGGGGGTACGCGACAGTGCCCGCATTCGCCACCTGCTCGAACTGGTGAACCTGCACGACCAGTCCCACCGGGCCGCCGCATCGTTCTCGGGCGGCATGAAGCGCCGGCTCGGGATTGCCCAGGCCCTGCTGAACGATCCTGACATCCTCGTGGTGGACGAGCCCACCGCCGGCCTCGATCCGGAAGAGCGGCTGCGCTTTCGCAACCTGCTGGCCGAGCTGGGCCAGGGCAAGCTGGTGCTGCTGTCCACCCATATCGTGTCGGACGTGGAGAGCATCGCGACCGAACTGGTGGTCATGCGCGCCGGCCGGCTGGTGGCGCATGAGACGCCAGCGGCGATCCTGCAGCGCGCCCGTGGCCAGATCTGGACGGTCAAGGTCGCCGAGCACGACTACGCGGCGCTGCGCGAGCGCGTCCATGTGCTGCAGGCGCAGCGCCAGGGAGAGCGTGTGGCGCTGCGCATCGCCCACCCGGAACTGCCCTGCCTTGGCGCTTGCGAGGCCGAGCCGAGCCTGGAAGAAGCGCTGATGGCGCAGCGCTATGCGCTGCAGGCGCAGGCCGCATGATGCGGCATGTCTCATTGCGCACCGTGGGCGTGCTGGCGGCGAACGAAGTGCGGCTGCGCATGCGCCGCCTGTCGACCCTGGCTACCGTACTGGCGATCGCCGCCATCAGCTGGGCCATGATTGCCGACCCTGCGGGCGGCAGTACCTTGCTGGTGGTGGACGGGGCGCGAGTGCTGTACACCAGCTCGGCGCTGGCGCTGGGCAGCGCCAGCCTCGCCGGCCTGCTGTTCTCGCTGGCCGGCTTTTACCTGGCACGCGGGCGCACCGGCGAAGACCTGCGCTGCGGCATCGGCGCGGTGGTGGGCGCCACCCCTGCGGGCAACCTGCTGCTGGTGGCCAGCCGCTGGCTCGGAACCGTCGGCGGCCTGGCGATCCTGCTCGGTGCGTTCATGCTCACCATGGTTCTGCTGCACCTGCTACGCGGCGAAGGCCCGGTCCAGCCTCTGGTCTACCTGCAAACCTATTGCGTGATGCTGCTGCCGATGGTGCTGTTCGCTGCCAGCTGCGCGGTGCTCTGCGACAGCTGGGCGCCGCTGATGGGCAAGGGCGGAGACATCCTGTATTTCCTGCTCTGGATGGCGATGCTGTCGCTCGGCCCGATGGTCGAGCAGGGCGTTGCGCCCCCGGCCGTGTCGCTCGTCGACTTCACCGGCCTTGCCCTGACCATGGAGGTGATGCAGCTGCAGCTGGGCACCGACAACGTGGGCGTCGGCGCCATCGCCTTCGATGCCGCGCTCCCGGCCCATGCGCTGCCGCAATGGCTATGGAGCGGCGCCCACATCGCCAATCGCCTGTTGACTGGCCTGCTGGCAATGGCCCCGTTGCTGGCGGCAGCCATGCTGTTCCACCGGTTCTCGCCCGACCGCGTCAAGGCCGGCAGGGCGCGTCGGCGCCGTTCGCCACTGGCCGTGCTCAATGGCTGGCTGCGGCCGCTGGCGCGCCTGGTGCAACCGCTGATGCGGCTGGCCGCGCGCACGCCGGGCGCCCCGGGGCAGGTACTGGCCGAGCTGGCCCTGGTCTTGACCACGGCGCCCGGCGCGATCCTGGCCATCGCCGCCAGCAGCGTGAGCGCGGCGCTGCTGCCCGGCGCGCTGCTGCCGGGCGTACTGGCCGGCGCGCTCGCCTACTGGGGCATCTTGAGCAGCGAGAGCACCACGCGCGACCTCAGTGCCGGCTGCGATGGCTTGAGCGGCGCGCTGCCCGGAGGCGCGGGCCAGCGCTTCGTGCGCCAGTGGGCGGCATCGGTGCTGCTCGGCGCGCTGTTCATTGGCGTGCTGGTGCTGCGCTGGAGCATGGACCAGCCGGTGCGCGCCTTTGCCGCCGCTGCCGGCATGGTGGCCCTGGCCTCGGTGGCGGCCCTGCTCGGCCAGCTGAGCCGTACGCCGCGGCTGTTCCTTGGCCTGTTCCTGTTCGGGCTCTACGTCATGATCAATGTCACGGGGGTGCCGATGATGGATATCGTGGGCTTCCACGGCGCCGCCAGCCTGCTGTCCGCAGCAAGCTTCGTTGCGGCAGGATTCGCGGCGCTGGCGGCCGGGATCGCCTGGAGCCGCCGCTAGCGGTTGCCGCTGGCAAGCGTGCCTGGTGCAGGGGGCAGGTTGGCTATACTGGAGCGGTCCTGCATCGACGCGAGGTGTGTGCAATGTGGAAAGCATCGTGGGTCCGCTGGGCCGTTGCGCTGGGGTTCGCGCTGGGCGGCTTCTTCGACGGTATCTTGCTGCACCAGATCCTCCAGTGGCATCATCTGCTGAGCCAGGTAGCGGGCATGGACGACCTGCGCCTGCAGGTTCTGTGGGACGGCTATTTCCACGCGCTGATGTATGTGATCGCACTGGCCGCACTGGCCGGCTTGTGGTGGCAGCAGCACCAACGCGCTGCGGCCAGTATCCCGGGATGGCCGCTGCTGGGGGCGTTGCTGGTCGGATTCGGTGCCTGGCACATCGCCGATACGGTGCTGTCGCACTGGCTGCTGCAGATCCACCGTATCCGCATCGACAGCGCCAATCCGCTGCTATGGGACCTGCTATGGCTGGCCGGGTTCGGGATTTTGCCATTGGCACTCGGGCTGCGCCTGCTGCGCAAGGGCGCAGGCGGGGGGCTCAACGGCGCGGCCGCCATGCTGGTGCTGGCCGCCGTCACCTCAGGCGCCGGCGCCTGGGCCCTGCTGCCGCCGGCGCAGACCGGCCTGGCCACGGTGGTGTTCGCGCCCGGCGCCGGCCCGCGCCAGGTCTTCGCCGCGCTCGACGCCCTCGATGCGCGCCTGGTCTGGAGCGACCGCGCCATGGCTGTGGTGGTGGTGGCGGTGCCCGCGCAGCGGCGCTGGGACTTCTACCGCCATGGCGCCCTGTTGGTAAGCGGCGCCGGTGTGCCGGCAGGGTGCTTCAACTGGAGCCGTGGCTAATCCTGCCAATATCCATAATCGCTACACCGCGATCTGCTGCAGCAGATACAGACGCTGGTACAGCCCGCCCTCGATTCGCATCAGGGCCTCGTGCGATCCTTGCTCGGTGATGCGCCCGTGGTTGAGCACGATGATACGGTCGGCTGCGCGGATGGTCGACAGGCGGTGCGCGATCGCGATGATGGTCACCGTGCCGCGCAGTTCTTCCAGTGCTTCCTGCACGATTTGTTCGGTGGCGCTGTCGATGCGCGAGGTGGCTTCGTCCAGCAGTAGAATGCGCGGCCGGCCAGCCAGCGCGCGGGCCACCGCGACCAGCTGCTTCTGGCCGGACGACAGGCGCGAGCCGCCTTCGCCCAATTGGGTCTCGTAACCCTGTTCCAGCATCGAAATGAAGCCGTGCGCATGCGCCGCGCGCGCCGCCGCCTCGATGTCTGCCTGCGCCAGGCCGCGCCCCATGTCGATGTTTTCGCGTGCGGTGGCGGCCAGGATGAAGGGATCTTGCGGCACCAGGCCCACCTCGTTGCGAAAGCGCTGGTTGCCGATCGAGGCCAGGTTCAGGCCGCCGATCTCGATGCTACCCCGGTCGGCGGTGTAGTAGCGCAGCAGCAGCGAGAGCAAGGTCGACTTGCCGCTGCCGGTATGGCCGACGATGCCGAAGAACGCGCCCTGCGGCACGTCCAGCGACAGGTCGTGCAGCACGCGCTGGCCCTCGGAGTAGCCGAAGTCCAGGCCGCTTACCCGCACCGCTGGAGCCTGCGCGTCGAACGCGGCATCGTTGCCGATGCGCCCCAGCGCATGTTCGGCGGCGCCGGCCTCATTCATGAGGGCCTCGACGCGCGCGGTCGCGACCACTGCCTGCTGCAGGCCGCTGAACTGCATGGTGATCTGGATCAGCGGCTCGACCACCCGCGCGATATAGGTGATAAACGCGTACAGCACCCCGACCTCGATGGCGTTCATTTCGCGCCGGCCGAAGCCGTAGATCACGACGGTGAGCAGCACCACGTTGAGCAAATCCAGCGCCGGACGCAGCAAAAACGCATTGGCCTTGAGTTCGGCCAGGCGCGCGCGCCGGTGCGCCCGGTTGGTGGCCAGGAAGCGCGCGCCGAAACGCTGCTGCGCATTGCTGGCCTGGAGCACGCTCATGCCGCCGATCGACTCGGCCATCTGGCCGTTGATGTCGCTGCGCAGGGCGCGCGCGCGCGTTACCGCCGGCGCCGACAGGCGCTGGTAGAGCCAGACGATGCCGACCACCGCCGGCACCAGCGCCAGCACCACCAGCATCAGGCGCCAGTCGAGCCAGGCCATTGCCGCCAGTGTGCCGACCAGCACGATGCTTGAATCGAGCATCACGAACAGAACCTGGATGTAGAGCGTCTTGACCGCTTCGGTGTCGTTGGTGACCCGGCTGACCAGCTGGCCGGTGATGGCATGGTCGAAAAAGCGCATCGGCAGGCGCAGCACGTGGCCATAGACCCATTCGCGCAGGCGCCGCACCGAGCGCATCGCCAGGCCCGACAGGCGGATCAGCTGCAGGTAGCGGATCCACGAGGCGGTCCAGCCGGTGAGTACCAGGCCCCCGAGCAGCAGCCAGATGCGGTTCCAGTCCAGGTTGCGCGTCAACAGGTGGTCGTCGATCAGCATCTTGCCCAGCAGCGGCCCAATGACTTCCAGGCCCGCGGCCAGCACCAGCCACAGCGTGGCCCAGTACAGGTGAAGGCGGTCGGGGTGGGCGGCGCGGCGCAGCAGGCGCGCGGCGTGCCTGGCCTGGTCTTTCATGGTGGCGGCCGACGGGTCGTCCCCGGCCGCAGCGTCGGTGTCATTGCGCATCGATGCTGGCCTCCAGTTGTTGATAGCGCCACTGGCTGGCGTACCAGCCGTCGTGCAGCAGCAATTGGTCGTGGGTGCCCGCCTCGTGGATGCGGCCGTCCTTGAGCACCACGATATGGTCGGCCGCGGCCACGCTCGACAGGCGGTGGCTGGCGATGATGGCGGCGCGCGCGGGCCCCGGTGTTGAGCGCATTCTCGCGCGCAGCTCGGCCAGGTGCGCGAGGATGCGCGTTTCGGTGCCGGTGTCCACCGCCGACAGCGCATCGTCGAGCAGCAGCAGCGAACTGTCTGCCAGCAGCGCGCGGGCGATCGCCACCCGCTGGCGCTGGCCACCCGAGAGCGTGATGCCTTTTTCGCCCACCGGCGTGTCGTAGCCCTGCGGGAAGCGCAGGATATCGTCGTGGATCGAGGCCATGCGCGCCGCTTCTTCAACCTCGGCGCGCGCGGCATCCGGGCGCGCCAGGGCGATATTCTGCGCGATGGTGGCCGAGAACAGGAAGGACTCTTGCGGCACCCAGCTCATGGCCGCGCGCAGCGCGTCCAGGCGGTAGTCTTCGAGCCGATGGCCGGCCCAGGTGACGCTGCCTTGCTGTGGCGTCGCCTGGCGCAGCAAGACCCGCAGTAGCGTCGACTTGCCGGCACCGGTCGGGCCGACCAGGCCCAGGGTCTGGCCCGGCTGCACGGTTACGCAGACCTCGCTCAGGGCCGGGCGCTCGGCGTCGCCGTAGGCGAAAGTGACGCCGTCGACGACCAGGGGGCCATGCCCGACCTGCTCCAGCGTGCCGTTGTCGTCGACCGTGAGCGGCGCGTCCAGCAGCGGCTGCAGCCGGGCCAGGCCCGCGCGTCCGCGCTCGATCAGCGACAGCACCCAGCCGGCCGCGAACATCGGCCAGATCAGCTGGCCCAGGTACATCGAAAAGCTGGTCAGCGCGCCGACGCTCAACTGGTTGTTCCAGACCAGGTAGCCGCCCAGGCCCAGCGTCAGCCCGGTAGCGGCGGTCAGGGTCAGGCCGACCGCCGGCTCGTAGGCCGCCTCCCAGCGCTGCGCGGCCAGGCTCGCGTCCGCGGCCTTGCCCGCCAGCTCGCTGAACTGGGCGGCGCTACGCTCTTCGAGGCCAAGCGCGCGCAGCGTACGCACGCCGGTGAGCGACTCCTGCACCTGGTCGTTCAACGCAGAAAAGCGCTTGAGCGCATCGCCTTCGGCCTGGTGGATATGCGACGAGATGCGCCAGAACGCCAGCGCCATCAGCGGAAAGGGCAGCAGGGCGATGCTGGCCAGGCGCCAGTCGACGCCGAGTGTCATGATGCCGAGCACCATCAACAAGGTGAGGGTGCCGTCGAAACCGGCCAGCATGGCTTCGCCGGCGGCCATTTCGATGGCATCGATATCGTTGGTGGCCAGCGCCATCAGGTCGCCGGTGCGCTGGCGCCCGTAGAAGGCCGGACCCTGCGCCGCCAGGCGCGCATACAGGCGGGTGCGCAGTTCGACCCCAAGATGATAGGCGGCCGAATACAGGCGGATGCGCCAGCCTACGCGCAGCACATAGATAGCCAGGCCCAGTCCGAGCAGCTGGCCCAGCCCCACCAGCAGCCCGTGCTGGTCGAGCCGGTGCGCGGCCAGGCCGTCGATCAGCGCGCCCACCTGGCGCGGTATCAAGACCGTGCAGACTGACACACCGGCCAGCATGAAGGCCGACGAGACATAGGCATGCCAATGCCGGCGGACGAATCCGCCGATCAGCCGTGCAAGACTCATGCAGTTTCCTTGAAAATGAAGTGCCCGACGAGGTGGCCAACGATGTGGCCGAAGAACGACAAAGCGGGCCGAAGCCCGCTAGTGTAGTCGCTTTGCCTGTCAAGCGTAGCGCCCGCCCCCCGCTTCAGGTGGCTTACTTGCGGCGCCTGGACGACGATGGCCGCGCCATTTTCGGCACCTGGACCGTGGCCTCGGCGGCCGGCACCGGCGCGCTGGCAGGATGCGGGGCGACGCCGGCCTGCGGCTCGCCCTGGCCGGCGGCCATCACGATCTCGGTCTGTTCGGCGACGGGCACCGGCTCGGACTGGCTTGCCGGCTGCTCGGCTACGCGCTGCTGTTGCTGTTGCTGTTCTTGGCCAGAATGCGCCACCACCACCAGTTCGGTTTCGCCGTCCGACGCCGGGCTGGCCGCATGGGCGGTGTCTGCCGCCGTTGCCGCCAAGCCCGCGGCATCCGGCTGCACACCCCCCGCAATGCGCATCAGTTCACGGCTATAGCTCATCAGGCTATGCATCTGTTCTTCGGCAGCGCCGCCCAGGGTCAGGAAGTCGCGCGGATCGCGCGAGGCGAGCAGCGACTGCGCGGCACGGGTGGCGCATTCCACCGACGCCCGCGAGGTGGCCAGGTTCAGGGCCAGGACGCGGCTGGCGCTGTCGAAAGCCTGGCTGGTGAAGGATTGCAGCAAATCGACCTGGGTGCGCAACGGGGCGGGAATCTGCCCCCCGGGCGCTGGCGCAAACGGCATCGGGAACGCGGTCTTGCCTGCTGCTGCTGCGAAAAACTGCTCTGCAAGTGAAGTCATAGTGTTTCCTTTAGTCATTTATGGCGCGCTGCAATATCGGCTAGTGTATCCATGAATGCCTTTGCTTGCAAAGGGAAACTTGTCCTGCTCACACTCTGTTCTTGATAAGAAATATTGCGGTGCAGCATAAACGATGCGGCTGGCATAGCAGGACCGTCCGGCGCGCCGGGTGGTCGGGGCGCCTGCGCCTTGCCAGCAGCCGCTACAATAAGCCGACCAAGACAAGGAGCCCGCATGGATCTCGTGATTCGCAACGCCACCCTGCCCGACGGCCGCCGCGGCATCGACATCGGCATCGACGGCGGCCGGATCGCCGCCGTCGAAACGCGTCTCGCGGCCCGGGGCGCGCGCGAGATCGACGCCGGCGGCGACCTGGTCACCCCGCCGTTCGTGGACGCCCACTTTCACATGGATTCGGTGCTCAGCCATGGACTACCGCGCGTGAACCGCAGCGGGACCCTGCTCGAAGGCATCCGCCTGTGGGGTGAACTCAAGCCGCTGCTGGCGCAAGAAGCGCTGATCGAGCGCGCCATGCATTATTGCGACTGGGCGGTGGCGCGCGGGCTGCTGGCGATTCGCAGCCACGTCGATATCTGCGACGACCGGCTGCTGGCGGTCGAGGCGCTGCTGGAAGTCAAGCGTCTGGTCGCCCCCTATCTCGACCTGCAACTGGTCGCCTTCCCCCAGGACGGCCTCTTGCGCAGTGCCAGCGCGTTCGCCAATCTTCGGCGCGCCATCGCGATGGGGGTGGATGTGGTGGGAGGCATCCCGCATTTTGAACGCACCATGGCGCAGGGCGCGGAGTCGATCCGTCTGCTGTGCGAATTCGCGGCCGAGCAGGGTTTGCGGGTGGACATGCATTGCGACGAGACCGACGACCCGCTGTCGCGCCACATCGAAACGCTGGCCTACGAAACCCATCGCCTCGGCCTGCAGGGCAGGGTGGCCGGTTCGCACCTGACGTCGATGCACTCGATGGATAACTATTATGTGAGCAAGCTGCTGCCCCTGATCGCCGAGAGCGGCGTGGCGGCGATCGCCAATCCCCTGATTAACATCACGCTGCAGGGCCGCCACGATACCTATCCAAAGCGGCGTGGCATGACCCGGGTGCCGGAACTGCTCGCGGCCGGGGTCGACGTCGCCTTCGGCCACGACTGCGTACTGGATCCGTGGTACGGCATGGGCTCGGGCGACATGCTCGAAGTGGCGCACATGGGCCTGCACGTGGCGCAGATGACGGGCAGCGCGGCGATGCACGAATGCTTCCTGGCGGTGAGCGCGACCCCGGCGCGCATCCTCGGCCTCGAGGGCTATGGCCTGGCGCCGGGCTGCCACGCCGACCTGGTGCTGCTCGACGCCGGGTCCACGGTGGAGGCGATCCGCCTGCGCGCGGCGCGCAAGATCGTGATCCGGCGCGGCCAGGTGCTGGCCGAGGCGCCGCCCGCGCGCGCCAGCCTGTACCTGCCCGGACGGCCTTGCGCAACCGATTTCCGCCATGCCGCGCACGATACGCAAGCGGCGCCAGAAAAGCCCGGCGATCCCGGCTAGAATAGGCCGTTTTCAGGCGTCGGTACCGACTTTTCAAGCTCCGTGAAAGACATTCAGATCCGCCGCGCCGGCGACCACGATTTCGACTCGATGTGGAGCATTTTCAGTGTCCATGTCAGCGCTGGCGAAACCTACCCGTTTACCACCGCCCTCACGCGCGAGGCGGGCCACGCCTACTGGCTCGGCCCCGACGTGGCCAGCTTCGTGGCGACCGCCGGCGGTTCGCGCGTGCTCGGCATGTACCGCCTGGTGTCGAACCAGGTCGGGCGCGGCCACCATGTGGCCAATGCCTCGTACATGGTCAGTCCGTCGGCGCAGGGGGCCGGCATCGGCCGCCTGCTGGGAGAGCATAGCCTCGGCGAGGCCCGCAAGCAGGGCTATCTAGCAATGCAGTTCAATTATGTGGTGAGCACCAATACCGCCGCCGTGCGGCTCTGGAAGAAACTCGGGTTCTCGATCGTCGGCACCTTGCCCAAGGCCTATCGTCACAAGCACCTGGGCTATGTCGACGCCTACGTGATGTACCAGTTGCTGAAAGACCCCGACTACTGGCCGACGGTGGATGCATGAGCGCAGGTGCGGGCAGCTGCGCACGGCGCGAAATTCTGTGCACCGCGCGCCTGCGCCTGCGGCTGGCCGATTCCGGCGACGCCGCCTTCTACCTTGAACCGACCAACGACCCGGATTTCATCGCTCATATCGGCGACCGCGGCCTGCGCACACTCGATGCGGCAGCCCGGGCGCTTGAGCAAGGACCGGTGGCGATGCAGCGCAGCCGCGGCCACTCGCTCTACGTGGTGGAGCTGCAAGACGGTGGCGTCCCCATCGGGCTGTCGGGCCTGGTCAAGCGCGAGGCGCTCGACCAGGTCGACATCGGCTATGCCTTCCTGGCTCGCCATCGCGCCCACGGCTATGCCTTCGAGGCCGCGCAGGCGGTCGCCCGGCATGCCCGTACGCTGGGGATCGCGCAACTGGCGGCGATCGCCGCCCCGGCCAACCTCGCTTCGATCGGGCTGCTGCTCAAGCTGGGCATGCGCCTGGACCGATTCGCGGTGCTCGATCCGGGCCAGCCGGGTGTCAATATCTATCTGATGGAGTCGCCCGCGCCGGCCTGACGCAAGGGTAACGGGCGCGCGCGCGCTGTGGTGCTACGATGGTGTTATTACAAGACTTCAACAACTAGCCGATCCATCGATGCCAACCACCGAGCCGCGTCCCGACGCCCCTTTTTTCATTGTCCTCAATGCCGGATCGGGCAGTTCCGAGACCGAGCTGCGCCGCTCGACCATCGAAACCGTGCTGGCCGCCGCCGGCCGCAGCTGCCAGCTTGAACTGGTCGGCGATCCGGCCCAATTGCAGAACATCGCGCGCAGCATGGCCGGGCGCGCCGTCGCCAGCGGCGGCATCCTGGTGGCGGCCGGCGGCGACGGCACCATCAACACGGTGGCCCATGAAGCGGTGCTGGCCGGCTGCACCTTCGGCGTGCTCCCGCAAGGCACCTTCAATTACTTCGGCCGCACCCACGGCATTCCCGAAGACCTGACCGAAGCGGTCTACTCACTGCTGCGCGCGCACGTGCGGGCGGTCCAGGTCGGCATGATCAACGACAAGGTGTTCCTGGTGAACGCCAGCGTCGGCATGTATCCGAAGCTGCTCGAGGAGCGCGAGCACGACAAACGCCATTACGGACGTAGCCGGCTGGTGGCCATCTTTTCGGCGATCAAGATCATGCTGCGTCCGGCCCGCCACCTGCGCGTCACGCTCGAGCAAGACGGCAAGCAACGCCGCCTGCGCACGACGACGCTGTTCGTCGGTAACAACCGGCTGCAGCTCGAACAGGTCGGCATGGGCGGGCTCACCGGGGCGGTGGAAGAAGGGCAGCTGGTGGCCATTGCGCCGCGCCCCATGGGCAAGCTCGGCCTGTTCGGGTTGCTGGTGCGCGCCGCGCTGGGACGCCTGGGCGAGGCCGACGTCGAGGCCTTCGCGTTCAAGCGCCTGACGGTGAGCACGCCCGCAGTCTACGGCCGCAAGCGCCTGAAGGTCGCCACCGACGGCGAAATTGAAAAGATGGCGATGCCACTGCATTTCCGCGTGCTCGAAGGACGCCTGCACCTGATGGTGCAGGGACCGTCGCGCAGCCAGGCGCGCAGCGCCGCCGACAGTGCGCTGGATGATCCAGCCTGAGGCAAGCGCCCCTTTGCAGCGGCTTATTTGGCCGGATCGAGTTCCAGGATCACGCTTGCGCCTGCCGGCAGGCGCAGTTGGCTGCGCAAGTCGAAGCGCTTTCCGCTCAATACATCGACGCCGCCAGCCACCCCGGCCAGCATTTCGCGGAAGCGCCCGGTATCGAGCACCATTTCCCTGGGGTTGGCATTGAAGGCAACCAGCACCTTGTCCTTGCCGTGGTAGCGGAAATAGACATATGTATTGTCGTGCGGGCCGAAGTGCATCAGCTTGCCATGGTGGATGACCGGCTGGCCCTTGCGCCAGTTGGCCAGCTTGCGTACCAGGTCTTGCGCCGCACGCTGCTGCGCGCCCAGGCCGGTGCCCGCAAAAGCATCGACCTTGTCGCCAGCCCAGCCGCCCGGAAAGTCGCTGCGGTAGCTGACGTCGTCACGCTCCTTGGTGGCGCTGGTCATCAAAATTTCGTCGCCCACGTAGAACTGGGGAATGCGCGGCATCGTCATCAGGAACACCATGCCCATGCGGTAGCGGTCGAAGTCCTCGCCAGCAACGCTCCAGATGCGCGACATGTCGTGGTTGGCCGTAAATAGCACCAGGTTGCCCGGCTCCGGATACAGGTAGTCGAGCGAGAGCGTCTCGTAGACGTCGCCGAAGATGTTGCGGCCATCCTTGTCGGCCAGCGCGGTGCGCAGGCTTTCAGCTACCGGGAAGTCCATCATGCTCGGGGTCGAGGCGCGGTAGCCGTCGACGTTGTCCTTGCCGCGCTGCCAGCGCGCCACCACCGGCACCCGCTTGCTCCATTCTTCGCCCACCATGTTCAGCTTCGGGTATTCCTGCATGATGCGGCGCGTGTATTCGGTCAGGAAGGCGCCGTCCGAATAGCCGAAGGTATCGATGCGCAGGCCCGACAGGCCGGCGTATTCGATCCACCAGATGTTGTTCTGGATAAGGTAATTGGCAACCAGCGGATTGGACTGGTTCAGGTCGGGCATGCTCTCGACGAACCAGCCGCGGGTGAAGTTGTCGGCGTCTTCTTGCGAGGCATACGGATCCTGGACGGCGGTGCGGTGGTGCTGGGTCGGAACGAACTTGCCATAGTTGACCCAGTCCGGCGTGGGCAGGTCAGTCATCCACCAGTGCGACTTGCCGATGTGTGACAGCACCACGTCCTGGATCAGGCCAATGCCGCGCCGCCTGGCCTCTTGCGACAGGCGGCGAAAGTCTTCGTTGCTGCCGTAGCGCGGGTCGATCCGGTAATGGTCGGTGGCGGCATAGCCGTGGTACGAATAGGCCGGCATGTTGTTTTCCACCAGCGGCGTTGGCCACAACTGCGTGAAGCCCATCTTCTGGATGTAGTCGAGGCGGCCGATGATGCCATCGATGTCGCCGCCATGGCGCCCGGAGCCGTTGGCGCGGTCGGCCTTTTCGAGTGTGTCGGGGGTGCTGTCGTTGGCCGGTTTGCCGTTGGCGAAACGGTCGGGCATTACCTGGTAGATCGCATCGCTGCTATTGAAACCGACGCGCTGGGCCGAGCCCTGTTCGCGCGCCAGGAGCTGGTAGCCGTAGCTGGCCTGGCGCCCGGAGCCGCTAAAGCGCAGGTCGAACTTGCCCGGCCTGGCCTCGGCGCCGATCTCCAGGTCGATGAACAGGTAGTTCTTGCTCGGTACGCGGGTGACGCTGGCGATGCGCACGCCGGGATAGGACAGCGACGGTTCCAGGTCGGCGATGCGTTCGCCATGCACCATCAGTTGCAGCGTCTTGTGCTGCATTCCAGCCCACCAGAAGGGCGGTTCCATATGTGCGATGGCGGGGGTAGGGGCAGCGGCGGCCGGGGCCAGTATGGCGCTGCCGAGGAGGATGCTGGCAAAGAACTGTTTCATGAGGGTGTGGGCGCTCCAGCATCCGGATGGCAGCTGGGCTGACTGCGTAGTCAGACTACAGCTTATGTGCCACGCCTGGAGCGTGAAGACCGCCTGGCAGTGTTGTGGTGGGCAAAGCGTACTACAGATACCTTGCACATCAAACATTGGAGCGGGTATTTCATCTAGTCAAAGTACACATTACCATAAGACAATCTTCTTTTCCTAAGTGAATTATAAGGGGGGCTTCTGACTCTCCAGGCGTCCTGATAGCCGTTGATTCGGCAGTTTGGCGAAGCGTTTGTAGTTCGACTACAACATCGGCGAGGCTTCGCTGTAGTCCAAATACAACGCGCTGCAATGGTGTTTGTGTATCATTTTGGGAAATCGTGCCATTATCGTAGTCACAAGCAACTCTCGTTGACAGTGCATCTAGTTTTAGTACAAAATTCTCGGTAGAACGTATAAATCGTTTGCTTGGGGCTGCCGTGCTGCCTGTTGCGCTGTAGTTTCGAGAAAATAAAAATCTGTCTTTTTGAGGGGACACATGAACATCTTCGCAACCAAGCGCACCGCTGAACCGGTCCGCCTCGCATTTCACCTGAGCCCGGTCGCAACCGGCTGCGCCATCTTCCTGGCCGCGCTCGCGGGCAGCGCCCACGCGCAATCGACCGCGGACAACACCACCACCACGACCAACGCCACCAGCAGCGTCGCGACCGCTCCAGCCTCGGCCGAGCAGGCTGCCGCCGCCGCCGAGCCAACGCCACCGGGCGCGACCCCTGGCGTTGCCACGGTCCAGGTCACCGGTATCCGCCGCGGTATCGAAGCTGCGATCTCGATCAAGAAAAATTCCAGCTCGATCGTCGAAGCCATCTCGGCCGAAGACATCGGCAAGCTGCCCGACCAGTCGGTCGCCGAGTCGATCTCGCGCCTGCCAGGCGTGTCGGCCCAGCGCAGCCGCAGCTCGGGCAAGGCCGCCGAGATCTCGGTGCGCGGCCTGTCGCCAAGCTTCAACGGCACCCTGCTCAACGGCCGCGAAATGGCCTCGACCGGCAATGCCCGCTCGCCTGAATTCGACCTGTTCCCGGCCGAGCTGGTCGGTTCGATCCTGATCGCCAAGACCCCTGACGCCAGCCTGATCGGCCAGGGCCTGGCCTCGACCATCGACCTGCGCACCGTGCAGCCGCTCGACTTCGGCAAGCGCACCGTCGCTGGCAGCTACAAGAAGAGCCGCACCGGCGTGAAACAGCGCGATGGCCTGCCAGAAGGCGATGGCGAGCGCTACACGCTGTCGTATATCGACCAGTTCGCCAACCGCACCATCGGCGTGGCGGTCGGTTTCACCAGCTACGAAGAAACCGGCGGCGGCCAGTCCAAGTTCAATTCGTGGGGCGTCGGCACGCTGCCATACAACGGCGTCGACGTGAAAGTGCCGGGCGGCTTCGGCTACGACACCGAGCAAGCCACGAGCAGCCGCGACGGCGCCTTCGCCACGCTGCAATACCGTCCTAACCGTAACTTCAAGTCGACCGTCGACATGTTCTACTCGTCCGGCGAAAGCGGCCTGAAGAAGACCGGTTTCGAAAGCGGCGTCGCCTACAATGCCGGCGGCAAGTATGAGCTGCAGCACGTGCTGAGCCAGGCCACCGTGGCCAATGGCGTGGCCACCAGCGGCACCGTCAGCAACTGGAAGGGCGTGGTCCGTAACCACTACGAAGGCGCTGAAGACGACCTGAAATCGATCGGCTGGAACAACGAATTCAAGTTCGACGACTGGACCACCGCCGCCGACCTGACCTGGTCGAAAGCGACCAAGCTGGCCTCGCGCTACGAAACCACCGCCGGCCTGCCAGGCCGTGCCCAGGATACCCTGCGCTATACCAATTTTGACGGCAGCAACGTCACTGGCGTGAAATACACCCCGGGCAGCAACTATGCCGACCGTTCGGTGGCGCGCCTGACCGACGTCATGGGCTGGTCCGGCGGCGAAACCTCGCCACAGGCCGGTTACCTGGCCCAGCCTTACGTGGAAGACGAAGTCAAGGCGATTCGCCTGACTGCCAAGAAGGCCGTCGAATGGGGTCCGGTCATCGCCACCACCTATGGCTTTAACCTCACTGCGCGCGACAAGGCGCGTACCGGCGAAGAAGGCCGCCTGATCATCGCCGGCAACGGTGGCCCATACGCGGCCGCGGCCGCGCCAGGCAGCGAAATCGCCCAGGCCGGCGCCTCGGGCTTCAACGTGGTGTCGTGGGATCCGCGCGGCTCGCTCGGTTCGGTCTACGCGCTGGCCAACAAGGTCGACGCCGATATCTACAACAAGTTCTGGGATGTCAAGGAACGCATCTCGACCGCCTATTTCATGGCTGATCTGGACGGCGAAATGTTCGGCCTGTCCTACCGCGGTAATGTCGGCGTGCAGGCTATCCACACCGACCAGACCGGCGGCGGCTTCGTGGTCGACCGCGCCCGTTGCGTCGGCAATACCGCCCAGACCTGCCCGGCGCAGCGCGTCGAAGAGGGCGACAAGTACTGGGATGTGCTGCCAAGCCTGAACCTGACGTTCGACCTGAAGAACGACCAGCTGCTGCGCTTCGGCCTGGGCAAGGCGGTCTCGCGCGCCAACCTCGACGACCTGCGCGCCGGCCAGGGCTTTGGTATCGCCACCCAGGGTGTGCCTGTCCTGACCGGTGGCGGCGGTAACCCGCAGCTCAAGCCGTTCCGCGCCAAGGCGCTCGATCTGTCGTACGAGAAGTACTTCGGCAACAAGGCCTATGTCAGCGCTGCGACCTTCTACAAGAAGCTCGACACCTACATCTTCCGTTCGCCGCGCGCCTACGACTACGCGCCATTCATCACGCCGACCACCCCGCTGCCGCTGTCCGGTCCATTCGCCGGTTCGACGGTGGGCCTGTTCACCCAGCCGCGTAACGGCGAAGGCGGCAACATCTATGGCTTCGAGCTGGCAGCGAACCTGCCGTTCTCGATGGTCAGCGAGTACCTCGACGGCTTTGGCCTGATGGTCAACCACTCGGATACCCGCAGCAGCATCGAGCTGCCGAAGCTGGGCTTTGCCAACGTCAGTGGCGATGCGGTGCGCATTCCGCTGCCGGGCCTGTCGCGCAAAGTGAGCAATCTGCGCCTGTACTACGAGAAGGCCGGCTTCCAGGTCGCAGCCGCGGCGCGCAAGCGTTCGAGCTTCCTGGGCCAGGTGTCCGACTTCCAGGACAACCAGCAGCTGACCTTCATCAAGGGCGACACCATCGTCGACCTGCAGGCATCGTACGAGATCCAGAGCGGCTGGCTCAAGGGCGTGAGCGTGTATGCCCAGGCCCAGAACTGGAACAACGCACCGTTCCTCGAGTTCACCACGGACGAGAACAACCCGTCCAACCGTGTCGACTACGGCCGTACCTACCACTTCGGCGCCAGCTACAAGTTCTGATGTAAGCACGGCTACAATGCAACCCCTGACGGCTCGCGCCTCAGGGGTTGTTTTTCATTCACGGGCAAATCACCATGCAGAACCAAGCACTCAAAGACATCGTCATCGTCGGCGGCGGCACCGCCGGCTGGATGACCGCGGCGGCGCTGTCGACCATGCTCAACGGCCGCTACAACATCCGCCTGGTCGAATCCGACGAAATCGGCATCGTCGGCGTCGGCGAAGCCACCATTCCGATGATCCAGCGCTTCAACCGCGTGCTCGGCATCGACGAGCACGAGTTCATGCGCGAGACCCAGGGCAGCTTCAAGCTCGGTATCGAATTTGTTAACTGGGGCAAGCAGGGCGAGCGCTACATGCATGGCTTTGGGCGCCTCGGGCAAGACCTGGCGACGGTGCCCTTCGACCAGTACTGGCAGAAGATGCGCCGTGCCGGCAAGGCCGCGCCGCTCGAGGAATATTCGATCTCGCGCATGGCCGCCAAGGCCAACAGGTTCATGCCGGCCCGTCACGACGTGCCCAATTCACCGCTGCGCGATATCGCCTACGCCTACCATTTCGACGCCAGCCTGTATGCGCGCTACCTGCGCAAGCTGGCAGAAACGCGCGGCGTGACCCGCATCGAAGGCAAGATTGCGCGCGCCACCCAGCGCCAGGGTGGTGAGCACGATGGCTTCGTCGACGCCGTGGTGCTCGAGAACGGCGAACGGGTCGAGGGCGAGTTGTTCATCGATTGTTCGGGCTTTCGCGGCCTGCTCATCGAGCAGACCCTGCACACCGGCTACGAAGACTGGACTGGCTGGCTGCCGGCCGACCGCGCACTGGCGGTGCCGTGCGAATCGGCTGCCCGCATGACCCCCTACACCAGCGCCACCGCGCACCAGTCGGGCTGGCAGTGGCGCATTCCGCTGCAGCACCGCACCGGCAACGGCCACGTCTACTGCAGCCGTTTCATCAGCGACGACGAGGCGGCCAGTACCCTGCTGGCGAACCTGGACGGCAAGGCGCTGGGCGAGCCGCGCCTGATCAAGTTCCAGACCGGCATGCGCAAGCAGGCCTGGAACCGCAACGTGGTCGCCATCGGCCTGGCCGGCGGCTTCCTGGAGCCGCTCGAATCGACCAGCATCCACATGATCCAGTCGGGCATCCAGCGCCTGGTCGACTTCTTCCCGGACCAGCGCTGGAGCGCGATCGACCGCGAGGAATTCAACCGCCAGTCGCGCTTCGAATACGAGCGGATCCGCGACTTCATCGTGCTGCACTACAAGCTGAACCAGCGCACCGATTCAAGCTACTGGCTAGAATGCGCCAACATGGCCATTCCCGCGACCCTGCAGCGCAAGATGGACATGTACCGCTCGCATGGGCGCGTGGTCCGGGTCGACAACGAACTGTTTTCCGAAGTGGGCTGGATCCAGGTGCTGGAAGGGCAGAACATGCCGATCGATGGCTACCATCCGCTGGCCGATACCCAGTCCGAGGCTGACATCGCCGACTACCTCGAGAGCGTGCGTGGCGTGATCGCCCAGTGCGTGAAAGTGATGCCGACACACGATGAGTACATTGCCAAAATGTGCGCCGCCAGGAAAAACTAGCGCAGAACGACTATAATCGCGGCCCCATGCGCGACAGCGCGCGGGGCCGTTTTTGCTGGGGCTGGCCGGCCCCTGCGCCACCCCTGCATCCCAACCCGGTTCAAATAGTGCCCGCCCTCTCCGTGCAAGAGAGTAAACTGGCGGTTTAGTTCCGTTTTCGAAAGTTTTCTATGTCAGACACCCCCCTCCCGACGTTTACCGACCTGAATCTTTCCGCGCCCGTGCTCAAGGCGCTGAAAGACGTCGGCTACGAAGCACCGTCGCCGATCCAGGCTGCTACCATCCCGCTGCTGCTGGCCAACCGCGACGTGCTCGGGCAGGCCCAGACCGGCACCGGCAAGACCGCGGCCTTCGCGCTGCCGATCCTGTCGAACATCGACATCAAGCAAACCACGCCGCAGGCGCTGGTGCTGGCGCCGACGCGCGAGCTGGCGATCCAGGTGGCAGAGGCCTTCCAGACCTATGCCGCCCATATCAAGGGCTTCCATGTGCTGCCGATCTACGGCGGCCAGAGCTACGGCCCGCAGCTGCAGGCGCTGCGCCGCGGCGTGCACGTCATCGTCGGCACCCCGGGCCGCGTGATCGACCACCTCGAGAAAGGCTCGCTCGACCTCTCCAAGCTTAAAACGCTGGTGCTGGACGAAGCCGACGAAATGCTGCGCATGGGCTTCATCGACGACGTCGAGCAGATCCTCAAGAAGACCCCGGCCGAGCGCCAGACCACGCTGTTCTCGGCCACCATGCCGCCGGCGATCAAGCGCATCGCCAAGACCTACCTGCGCGACCCGCAAGAAGTCACCGTCGCGGCCAAGACCGGCACCGCCGAGAACATCACCCAGCGTTACTGGCTGGTCTCGGGCATGCAGAAGCTCGAGGCGCTGACCCGCATCCTCGAAGCCGAGCCGTTCGACGGCATGATCATCTTCGCCCGCACCAAGCTCGGCACCGAAGAGCTGGCGACCAAGCTGCAGGCACGCGGTTTCGCCGCCGTCGCCATCAACGGCGACATGGCCCAGCAGGCACGCGAACGCACCATCGAGCAGCTCAAGAACGGCAAGATCGATATCCTGGTAGCCACCGACGTCGCCGCGCGCGGCCTCGACGTCGAGCGCATCAGCCATGTGATCAACTACGACGTGCCGTCCGACCCGGAAAGCTATACCCACCGCATCGGCCGTACCGGCCGCGCCGGCCGCAGCGGCGACGCGATCCTGTTCATCACGCCGCGCGAGCGCAGCCTGTTGAAAGCCATCGAGCGCGCCACGCGCCAGCCGGTGTCGCAGCTGACGCTGCCGACCGTCAAGGCCGTCAACGACGTGCGGATCGCCAAGTTCAAGGACCAGATCACCGAGGTGCTCGCGGCCGGCGGCCTGGAGCAGTTCCGTTCGCTGATCGAGGAATACGAACGCGAGCAGAACGTGCCCGCGGTCGACATCGCCGCCGCGCTGGCAAAGCTGGGCCGTGGCGACGTGCCGCTGTTGATCGAGCGTCCCGACCGCGAGCCACGCGCCGAATTCGCCTCGCGCGAAGCGTCCGGCACCTGGGAAGACCGTCCGGCGCGTGCCCCGCGCGAAGCAAGCGGCCCTGGCGCCTTCAAGAAAGAGCGCGTGGCGCGCGAGTCCGAGCCGGGCATGGCGACCTTCCGCATCGAAGTCGGCCACCAGCATGGCGTCAAGCCGGGCAATATCGTCGGCGCGATCGCCAACGAGGCCAATATCCCGTCGAAGTACATCGGCCGCATCGAGATCTACGACGACTTCAGCACGCTCGACCTGCCGGACGACATGCCGCCCGACCTGGTCAGCCACCTCAAGACCGTGTGGGTGGCCGGCCAGCAGCTGAACATCACGCGCGATGGTGAAACGCCGGCGGCGCCGTCCGAGCGCAAGAAGTCGTTTACCAAGGCGGGCACCAAGAAGCCGCACCGCAAAGGTTAACGAGCAGTCTCGCGTGGGCGGCCAGGCCGCCCACGCGAAACCAGCCTCGTTTCCTCCTCATTGCCTCCTCATTGCCTTATTGGCTGCCGGTGGCCGGGGTCGTTTCCGGCGCGAACATCCACAGCAGCGCTTCGCGCAATTCGCTGGCCCAGAACGTTTCGTTGTGCTGCGCGCCCGGCACGATCTTGAGCACCGTGCTGGCCGCCGGATGGCCGCTTTTTGCCACCACGTCGGCCATGCGCTGGACGTCCGCCACCATCTGCGGTCCTTCTTTTTCTCCCATCAGCATGAACACCCGCGCGTCCTTCGGCAGCGGCTTGCCTGCCATGAAGCCAAACACGGGCTGGGCGGTCCAGTAGGCTGGCGAAAACACGCCCGCCTTGCTAAATACTTCGGGGTACTGGGCCAGCGCGTAATGCGAGGCCAGGCCACCCATCGAGCTGCCCATGATGGCCGTGTGTTCGCGCCCGGGCAGGGTGCGGTAGCGCTGGTCGATCTGCGGCTTGAGCGTCTTGACGATGAAGTCAAGGTACTCGCGGCCTTCGGCAGCGCCAAAGCGTTCGCTGTTCCAGGCATTCAACTCGGTCATGCGCTTGTCGCCGCCGTTGTCGATGCCGACCACGATCAGTTCGAGCTTGCCTTGCCTGGCCAGCGCATCGAGCGTTTCGTCCACGCCCCACTCGCCGGCATAGGCGGTGGCGTTGTCGAACAGGTTCTGGCCGTCGTGCATATAGAGCACCGGATAGCGCTTACCCGAGGCCGCATAGCCCGGCGGCAGGTACAGCCGCACCTGGCGCTTGCGATCCAGGCCCGGCATCTCCAGTGGCGCGAACAGGCTCACGCCGGGCAGGGCGGTCGACGCCCTGGCCGCTGCGCTGGCGGCGTCGGCAGCAATGGCAGTCATGGCCGGTACGCCCAGCATGATGGTCAACGCAAGGGCAAGGGCAGGGCGGTGCGGCAATGGCATGGGGTGTCTCCTGATCGAATTCTTTTGTTGTTTGACTACAGAATTGGCCTGTTTCGGCCCCGGTGTTGTGGCGATTCTACTATGACAGCTCTTCGATTGACACTCCTAACTGCCCATGTTATTTTGCTACAGCTTTAGTCAAACGGTCGGGTTAGGCTGACCTGTTTCAGCCTTCCGGCATCACACAAGAGCCCGGCATCTTTCGGGCCAGATTGGGGACATCATGGATATGCACACCGGCGCCATCAAGCCGCGCCTGTCGTTCTGGCAGCTCTGGAACATGAGCTTCGGCTTTTTCGGCATCCAGTTCGGCTTCGCGCTGCAGAACGCCAATACCAGCCGCATCTTCTCGACGCTTGGCGCCGACCCCGACAACCTGGCCCTGTACTGGCTGGCAGCGCCGGTCACCGGCCTGCTGGTGCAGCCGATTATCGGCTACCTGAGCGACAATACCTGGCACCCCAAGTGGGGCCGGCGCCGCCCGTTCTTCTTCATCGGCGCCGTGCTGGCCGCCATTGCCCTGTTCCTGATGCCCAATTCTTCGGTGCTGTGGATGGCCGTGGCCGTGTTGTGGCTGATGGATGCCGCCATCAACGTCTCGATGGAGCCGTTCCGCGCCTTCGTGGGCGACAAGCTCGACGTCTCGCAGCAGACCGCCGGTTACGCGATGCAGACCTTCTTCATCGGCTGCGGCGCGGTGATCGCCTCGCTGCTGCCGACCTTCTTCGAATCGATGGGCGTATCGAACGAAGCGGTGGGCGGCATGATTCCGGACACCGTGCGCTATTCGTTCTATTCGGGTGGCGCCATTTTCTTCCTGGCCGTGCTCTGGACCGTGCTCACCGCCACCGAACAGCCGCCTGCCGACCTCGATGCCTTCAACGCCGAACGCAAGCATGCCCGCAGCATCAAGGTGGCGCTGCGTGAAATCATCGGCGGCTTTGCCAAGATGCCCAAGACCATGGTGCAGCTGGCCTTTGTGCAGTTCTTTACCTGGATCGCGCTGTTCGCGATGTGGATCTACACCAGCTCGGCGATCGCTGAGAACGTGTTCGGCACGGTCGATGCCCAATCTTCCGCGTTCCAGGCGGCCGGCAGCTGGGTCGGCATCATGTTTGCAGTCTACAGCGGCGTCTCGGCGCTGGCCGCGTTCATCCTGCCGGTGTTCGCGCGCGCCACCAGCCGCAAGACCGTGCATGCCACCTGCCTCGCCATCGGCGGCCTGAGCCTGGCCAGCATCTATTTCATCACCGACAAGGAGCACCTGCTGCTGCCGATGATCGGCGTCGGCCTGGCCTGGGCCTCGATCCTGACCATGCCCTACGCGATCCTGGCGGGCGCGCTGCCAGCCAAGCGCATGGGCTATTTCATGGGCCTGTTCAACTTCTTCGTCGTGATCCCGCAGATCTGCAGCGGCCTGCTGCTGGGCGGCGTGACCAAGCATTTCTTTGGCGGCCAGACCGTGCAGACGCTGGTGCTGGGTGGGGTCTGCATGCTGATCGCCGCCGTGCTGACCCTGTTCGTCTCCGACCGCGCCGCACCGGTCAAGTCGGCGCTCAAGGTGGCCGACTAAGCCCGCGCGCCAGTGAATTCGCGCCTGTCGTATCGTAGCGTTTTATCAACATCCGGCGCCTGCCGGCGCGATGTTGCAAGACCTCATTACGACAGGAGCCAAGCATGAGCATCCACACCATTGCGACCACGCCCTTCGCCGGGCAGCGGCCCGGCACGTCGGGGCTGCGCAAGAAGGTCAGCCAGTTCCAGCAGCCCGGCTATCTCGAGAATTTCATCGAGGCGATCTTCCTGACCCTGGGTGACGCGCCAGCCAGCGAGCGCCGCAGCATTGTCGTCGGCGGCGACGGCCGCTATTTCAACCGCGAAGCAATCCAGACCATCCTGCGCATGGCAGCCGCCCACGGCGTGGCGCGGGTGCTGGTCGGACAAGGCGGCATCCTGTCCACGCCCGCGGTGAGCTGCGTGATCCGCAAGCACGCCGCCTTTGGCGGCATCGTGCTCTCGGCCAGCCACAATCCGGGCGGTCCGGACGGCGACTTCGGCATCAAGTACAACATCGGCAACGGTGGACCGGCCCCGGAAAGCATCACCGAGGCGATGTTCGCGCATACCCAGGCGCTCACCTCGTACCGCATCAGCGATGGCGGCCCGGTCGAGCTCGACCGGCTTGGGACCAGCCGCATCGAAAACATGGTGGTCGAGGTCATCGACCCGGTTGCCGACTATGCCGCACTGATGGCGCGCCTGTTCGACTTCAAGGCGATTTCAGCGTTGTTCGCGGGAGGCTTGCGGATGCGTTTCGACGCCATGCACGCCGTGTCGGGACCGTACGCGCGCGCCATTCTCGAAGGCTTGCTGGGCGCGCCGGCCGGCACGGTGGTCAATGGCGAACCACTCGAAGACTTCGGCGGCGGCCACCCGGACCCCAATCCGGTCAACGCGGCCGAACTCATCGCCCACATGGAAGGCGTGGACGCGCCCGACTTCGGCGCCGCCTCCGACGGCGACGGCGACCGTAACATGATCGTCGGCCGCGGCATTGCCGTGACGCCCTCGGACAGCCTGGCCATCATCGCCGCCAATGCAAGCCTGGCCCCGGGCTATGCCGGCGGCATCAAGGGCATTGCACGCTCGATGCCCACATCAACGGCGGCCGACCGCGTGGCCGACGCGCTGGGCATCTCCTGCTTCGAGACGCCGACCGGCTGGAAGTATTTCGGCAACCTGATGGACGCCAACCTGGTGACACTGTGCGGCGAAGAAAGCTACGGCACCGGCTCGCACCACATTCGCGAGAAAGATGGCCTGTGGGCCGTGCTGTTCTGGCTCAACCTGCTCGCGGTGCGCGGCGAATCGGTCGAGCAGATCGTGCGCGCGCACTGGGCGCGTTTCGGGCGCAACTATTATTCGCGCCACGACTACGAAGCGGTCGATGCCGTCGCCGCCGACGCCATGATGACGGCGCTGCGCGACAAGCTCCCCGACCTGGCGGGCCAGTCGTTCGGCCGCTATCGCGTGGCGCTGGCCGACGATTTCGTCTATACCGACCCGGTCGACCATTCGGTGGCCACGCGCCAGGGCATCCGCATCGCGATGGTGGACGGCTCGCGCATCGTGCTGCGCCTGTCCGGCACCGGCACCGAAGGCGCGACCATACGCCTCTACCTCGAACGCTACGAGGCCGATCCGGCGCATCACGACATCGAACCCCAGCTTGCCCTGGCCGAACTGATCGACATTGCCCACAGCATCTCGGGCCTGCGCCATTACACCGGCCGCGAGCGCCCGACCGTGATTACCTGACCTTCCACTCCCATCCACAGGAACCCACATGAAACTTCCCGTCCTTGCCGCCGCCATGCTGCTCGCCTTTGGCGCTGCCAATGCAGGCGCCCATACCGTACCGCGCCAGCCTGCCGGCAAGCCCTTCGTGTGGGAAAACGCCACCGTGTATTTCCTGCTGACCGATCGCTTCAACAACGGCGACAAGTCCAACGACCACGCCTACGGCCGCAAGCATGACGCAGCCTTGCTGCGCGGCTTCATGGGGGGCGACCTGGCCGGCGTCACGGCCAAGATCCGCGACGGCTATTTCAAGGACCTGGGCGTGACCGCCATCTGGCTCACGCCGCCGACCGAGCAGATCCACGGCGCGACCGACGAGGGCACCGGCCGCAGTTACGCTTTCCACGGTTACTGGGCCAAGGATTTCACCACCGTCGACGCCAACCTGGGCACCGAACAGGACTTCCGTACCCTGGTCGAGACTGCGCACGCCAACGGCATCCGCGTGATCTTCGACGTGGTGATGAACCACACCGGCCCGGTGACCAAGCAAGACCCGGTGTGGCCGTCGGATTGGGTCCGCACCGGTCCCAAGTGCGCTTTCAAGGACGCTCCCACCACCATTGACTGCACCCTGGTCGAGAATCTGCCGGACTTCCGCACCGGCAGCAAGACCGAGGTCGCGCTGCCGCCGCTGCTGGTGAAGAAGTGGAAGAAAGAAGGGCGCTACCAGCGCGAGGTGAAAGAACTCGACACCTTCTTCGCGCGCACCGGTTATCCGCGCACCCCGCGCTACTACCTGATCAAGTGGAACACCGACTGGGTGCGCAAGTATGGCGTGGACGGCTTCCGCGCCGACACCGTCAAGCACACCGAACCCGAAGTCTGGAAAGAGCTCAAGCAAGAGGCCAGCCTGGCCTACGAAGAATGGAAGCGCGCCAATCCCGACAAGCGCCTGGGCGACCTGCCATTTTTCATGACCTCGGAAGTCTACGGCTATGCGATCGAGCACGGGCGCAGCTACGACATGGGCGGCGGCACCAAGGTCGACTACCTGGCCAATGGCTTCGACAGCATGATCAATTTCAGCATGAAGACCGATGCGGCGCAGGACTATGAAAAGCTGTTCTCGAGTTATTCGGCGGCGCTGCAAGGTCCGATGAAAGGCTATTCGGTGCTGAACTACGTCAGCTCGCACGACGACGGCAGTCCGTTCGACCCGCTGCGCCTGCGCCCCTACGAATCGGCGAACAAGCTGATGCTGGCCCCGGGCTCGGCCCAGATCTACTATGGCGACGAAACCGCGCGCATCCTGAAGGTCGACGGTGCGCAAGGCGATGCTACCTTGCGCTCTTTCATGAACTGGGATGAGCTGGCGTCGAATGCGCCGCGCGGCGCCCACCGCGTGGCCGAGATCCGCGAACATTGGGCCAGGCTGGGCCGTTTCCGCGCCGCCCACCCGGCCGTGGGGGCGGGCGTGCACCAGATGCTCGCTGCCAGTCCGTACACCTTCAAGCGCACCTGGCAAGGCAAGGGCGTGAGCGACCGCGTGGTGGTTGCGCTCGACCTGCCGGGCGACAAGCCAGTGCCGATTTCGGTGGCCGGCGTGTTCACCGACGGCCAGACGGTGCGCGACTGGTATACCGGCAAATCGGCCGTGGTCAGTGGCGGCAAGGTGCGCTTCGATACCGCCGCGCCGGTGGCCCTGATCGCGCAAGACTAACCGAGCACGCGTGGCTGTACCCGCTGTATGGCGGGTACGGCAACGAGGCGACACCTCCCCGTATTTTTGCCAATCGATCAATGGTATCCTAGCGCGGTCCGGGACCGATGTCCCGATCGAACTGGATCGCAATGACTGTTGAACCTGCTACCGAATTGAAAGCTCCCCGCGCCGCCTTTGCCGACGGCCCGCGCCTGCTCGCGGACATCGGCGCCACGCATGCGCGCTTCGGCCTCGAGACCGCGCCCGGCGTGCTGCGCCAGGTGGCGGTGCTGCGCTGCGACGAATACAGCGGCATCGTGCCGCTGCTGCATGCCTACCTGGCGCAGGCGGGCGGCGCGCGCATCAGCCACGCGGCTTTTGCGCTGGCCAATCCGATCAGCGGCGACTTCATCCGCATGACCAACCGCGACTGGCAGTTCTCGACCGACGAGGTGCGGCGCGAGCTTGGCCTGTCGACGCTGTTGATCGTCAACGACTTTACCGCGCTGGCGATGGCGCTGCCGGGCTTCAAGCCGCAAGACCTGATGCAGGTCGGCGGCGGCGCGCCGCAGAGCCACGCGGTGGCCGGCGTGCTCGGGCCAGGCACCGGCCTGGGCGTGTCGGGCGTGATCCCGACCATCGATGGTTTCATTACCCTCGGCAGCGAGGGCGGGCATGTCAACTTCGCCCCGAGCGACGAGCGCGAATTCGCAATCTTGCAATACGCCTGGCAAGAGTGGCAGCACGTCTCGAACGAGCGCCTGATTTCCGGCCCCGGCATCGAACTGATCTACCGCGCGCTGGCGCGCCGCAACGGCGTCGTGGCGCCTCCGCGCGTCACCGCCGAGATCGTAAGCGCCGCGCTCGACGAGCACGACGCCTTGTGCCTAGAAACCCTGGAGACCTTCGCTGGCATGCTCGGCGGCGCGGCGGCCAACCTGGCGGTCACGCTGGGCGCATTTGGCGGCATCTTTATCGGCGGCGGCATCGTGCCGCGTATCGCCGAATGGTTCGCCAGCTCGCCGTTTCGCGCGCGCTTCGAGGCCAAGGGCCGCTTCACCGACTACATCGCGCAGATTCCGACCTATGTCATCATGACGCCGAACCCGGCGCTGCATGGCGTGTCCAAGATCCTGTCCGAACACCTGCGCGGACGCAGCGGCGCCAATACGCTGATGGACCGCGTACAGCAGCTGCGCCACGAGTTGTCGCCGGCCGAGCAGCGCGTCGCCGCCCTGGTGCTGGAGCATCCGCGCAAGGTATTGGGCGAGCCCATCGCCGAGATCGCGCGCCTGGCCGATGTCAGCCAGCCGACCGTGATCCGTTTCTGCCGCTCGCTCGGTTTCCAGGGACTGGCCGAGTTCAAGCTCAAGTTCGCTGGCAGCCTGACCGGCACCATTCCCGTGCGCCACAGCCAGGTGCGCATGAGCGACAGCACGCACGACCTGTCGGCCAAGGTGATCGACAACACCGTGTCGGCCATCCTGAAATTCCGCGACCAGCTCGACGTGCACGGCATCGACCGCGCCATCGAACTGCTGCGCCGCGCGCGCCGCGTCGAGTTCTACGCGATGGGCAATGCGCGGGCGGTGGCGCTCGATGCCCAGCACAAGTTCTTCCGCTTCCGCATCCCGGCCGCGCTGTACGGCGACTCGCACCTGTTCACGCTGGCCGCCGGCCTGCTCGGGCCGGGCGACGTGGTGATCGCGATCTCTACCGCGGGCCAGCTGCCCGAGCTCCTGGCCGCGGTCGACATCGCCCGCGCCGGCGGCGCCGACGTCATCGCCATCACCAGCAGCAAGTCGGCGCTGGCCAAGAAGGCCAGCGTCTGCCTGGCGGTCGACCACAGCGAAGACAGCACCAGCTTCCTGTCGATGATCTCGCGCATCCTGCAACTGCTCCTGGTCGACATCATGTCGGTGGGTATTTCCATCGGAAACCAGAGCGAGGCGGCTGGCGAGGGCAATGCCGAACAGCGCAAGCTGCTCATTTCCCACCTCGATATCTGAACGTATGGTCGTTTCCATGGCCGAGCATTCGCGCTACCGCCGCAAGCTGCTGGGCGGCGCCCTGAGCCTGCCGCTGATCGGCATGGGCGCTGCCGCTGCAGCGCCGGCAAGATCGTCCTTGCCGCTGCAGGTCGGCGGCCTGCCGGTTACCTGCAACCTGACCTTGCCGATTGCCTGCAAGGCCAAGGCTGCCGCCGACGGCCGGCCGGATGCCGCGTTCACCGCCTTCGAGTACACCAAGTTCTCGGGCTGGCCCGAGATCAAGGAGTCCTTGATGACCGGCCGCATCCAGGCCGCCTACATGCTCGCGCCGCTGGTGATGGACCTGACCGACTGGCGCATTCCGCTCAAGATCGTCTCGCTTGGTCATCGCTCGGGCGCGGTGATCATGGTGCGTACCGATTCGCCCTACCGGAAGTTCGCCGACCTGCGCGGGAAAAGCATCGCCATTCCCAGCCGCTTCGCGGTCGACTACCTGTTCCTGCGCAAGATGCTGGCGCGCGAGGGCATGTCGCCCAAGGACCTTGAAGTCATCGAGATGGCGCCGCCCGACATGCCGGCGGCGCTGTACGCCAGGGCCATCGACGGCTATTGCACCGGCGAGCCGTTCGGCGCCGCCGCCCAGCGCGCCGGCTATGCGCGGCCGCTGTCGATGACGCGCAACGAGTGGCGCAACTACATCTGCTGCGTGCTGACCGTGCGCGAAGAGCTGATCGCGACGAATCGCCCGCTGGTGCAGGAACTGGTCAACTACGTGCAGGCGGCCGGCACCTGGCTCGATGCCAGCGCGCTTAACCGCAGCAAGGCGGCGCACATCGCCGCCCACCGCAAGTTTTTCAACCAGGACCCGAACATCATCAAGTTTGTCATGGACAATCCGTCCGACCGGGTGACCTATGGCGACCTGCGCATGCTGCGCCCGGAATTCGACGAGCTGATGAAACTGTCGGTACAGGCGGGCACGCTCAAGCGCCCGGTGCCCTATGAACAGTATGTGGACGACAGCTTCGTGAAAAATATCCGCCCGGTCAAGGTAGCCTTATGACGCGCCGCCTGCTCAACGCGCTGCTGCGCGCGATGTTGTTGCCGCTGTTGTTGTCGCTGTCGTTGCCAATATCGGTGGCCACGGCCGCACCGGCGTTCAAATCCGGCGTGTTCTCGCCGGCGCGCATGGCGCCGGAGATCGCCCTCAAGGCACTCGATGGCAGCGAGTTTCGCCTGTCCGCGCTGCGCGGCAGGGTCGTGGTGCTGGAATTTGGCTTCACCCATTGCCCGGCCGTGTGCCCGGCTTCGCTGGCCTCGCTGGCGGCCGCGCGCCAGAAGCTCGGGCCGCACGCCGACCGGATGCAGGTGGTATTCGTTTCGGTGGACCCGGAGCGCGATACCCCGGCGCGTCTCAAGACCTACCTGGCCCAGTTCGACAAGAGCTTTATCGGCATTACCGGCACGCCGCAGCAGATGGCGGCGATTCGCAAGGATTACGGCATCAGCGCGACCCGGCACCCGCTCGGCGGCAGCAGCAGCGCCTACCAGGTGAACCATTCGTCCTATCTCTATTTCATCGACAAGAAGGGCATGCTGCGCGCGCTGCTGCCTTTCGGCCGCCCGTTCGATGAGATCGTGCACGACGTGAACCTGCTGGCGGCCGAATGAAGCGGCGAATCGCTGGCGTGGCACTGCTGGTACTGCTGGCCGGGTCGATGGCCTGGGCCGCGTTCGCGCCCTTGCAGGCGGCATCGCGCGACCAGTTGTTCGAGATTCCCCCGGGTACCTGGGAGCGCCGCATGAAAGGCGACACCGCCAGCGTCCTGCCGGAGCAGATCACCCTGACCCTGGGCGTGCGCGACGTGCTGCTGCTTCGCAACAGCGACACCGTGCCGCAGATGTTCGGCCCGGTTTTGATCATGCCGGGCCAGGATTTCCGCCTGCCCTTCGGCCAGGCCGGCGAACACCCCTTCGACTGTACCGCCCACGCCAGCGGCAAGATGTCGGTGCTGGTCGTCGATGCGCCCGCGGCCGGACTGGCGCGCCTGCGCTGGCGCCTGCACGCGATCCTGGATGGTGCAGCATGATGGCCGATCGATTCAAGCGCATCTGGCCGCCGTTGCTGGTGATCGCGGCCCTGGTGACGCTGTGGGGGATCGTCATCGAGCAAAGCGGCAGCGTGATCTTTCCGTCGCCGCTGCAGGTCGCCGCCGGTACGCTGGAACTGGCCAGGGACGGCACGCTGTGGGAGCATATCGTGGCCTCGCTGGCGCGGGTGGCCACCGGATTTTTGCTGGCGCTGGCGTGCGCGCTGCCGCTCGGCCTGTGGATGGGACGCGTGGACGGCGCCTATCGCACCCTCAACCCGCTGTTCCAGATCCTGCGGCCGATCTCGCCGATTGCCTGGATCCCGATCGCGATCCTGTGGTTCGGGGTGGGCGACCTGGCCCCGGTATTCCTGATCTTTCTGGCTTCGGTGTTCCCGATGATCGTGCAGACCTCGGCCGGCGTGCACGCCATCGAGGCGCGCTACCTGCGCGCGGCCGAGAACTTTGGGGTTTCGCGCGCCAGGCTGCTGCGCCAGGTAATCGTGCCGGCGGTGCTGCCGGAAATTCTTACCGGCATGCGCATCGGCCTCGGGGTGGCCTGGCTGGTGGTGGTGGCCGCCGAAATGATCGTGCGGCGCTCCGGCCTGGGCTACCTGATCATGGATGCGCGCAACGCCGGCAACCGCTACGACCTGGTGGTGGCGGCCATGATCATCATCGGACTGATCGGCCTGGGGCTCGATGCCCTGATGCGCCGGCTCGAAGGGCTCAAGTGGGTAAGGTGGCGCTATGCACGCTAAGGTCAACATGAATGCAGCCGACGCAAGCACGTCCCCGGTGCCGAAGGTGGGCGTGCGCGCCGTCCGCAAGGGCTTCAAATCGCTGCAGGTGATCGACGGCCTCGACCTGGCGGTGGCAGCGGGCGAGTTCGTCGCCATCGTCGGCCCTTCGGGCTGCGGCAAGTCGACCCTGTTAAAGCTGCTGGCCGGCTTCGAGCAGCCCGACAGCGGCGCCGTCATGATCGACGGCGTGCCGGTCAGCCGCCCAACGCCGAACGCCATCGTGATCTCGCAGCATGGCTCGGTATTTCCGTGGCTGACGGTGCGCGAGAACCTGATGTTCGGCCTGGGCGGCATGGAGCACGCCGCGCAGTTGGCGAGCGCCGACCATTACGCCGAGATGGTGGGTCTGAAGGGATTCGAGAAAGCCTATCCGCACGAGCTCTCGGGCGGCATGCTCAAGCGTGTGGAGATCGCGCGGGCGCTGGCGGTCAAGCCGGACATCCTGTTCATGGACGAGCCTTTCTCGGCGCTGGACGCGCTGACCGCGCTGAAGATGCGGATCGAACTGCTGCGCGTGCTGCGCGAAGAGCGCCACACCATCATCCTGATCACGCACGACGTGGAAGAAGCGATCTACCTGGCCGACCGCATCGTCGTGCTGTCGCCGCGCCCGACCCGGGTTGCCTCGGTATTTGCGATCGCCCAGCCCCATCCGCGCAAGGTGTCGCTGCCGGAACTGCAGCAGATCAAGGACGCGATCCTGGAGCAGCTGGGGCTGTAGGCGGGGTGGCGCCGCGCCCACCCTAGCCGTGCGTCCTTCGCACAACGCTTCTGTTAAGGTTTTAGCCAACATTACCTGAAGGAGCCGGCATGGAACCCTACCTGTTCGTTTTCCGCGGATCGACCATCGACGAGACCGAAGGCCCGGAGCATGACCCCGCGCGCTGGGAGGCCTGGTTCGAGTCGCTGGGATCGTCACTGCTCGACCGCGGCGCCATGAGCCATGGCAGCATCGAGGTGCCGAGCCGCCTGCTCGGGCCGAAACTGTCGAGCAGTGCGTTGTCGGGCTATTCGATCGTTGCGGCGTCGAGCTTCAACGACGCCGTGGGGATCGCCGAGGCATGCCCGATCTTCGACGAAAAAGGCTCGGTCGAGATCGCGCGCCTGCGCTGAAGGCCTGGTCCGGCCGCCTTATTCGGCGACAAACACCACCGCAGAGCGCGCCGGCACCGTGAAGCTGCCACTGGCGCTGTCGAAGCGCGCCTGCGCCGCGCGCTTGTCGGCCGCATCGGCGCCAGTGTGCACCGGGTGCAGCGTCAAGCGCTTGCCGCGCAAGGCCGGGTCGGTCACGCGCTGCTCGACCTTGTCCACGTTGACCAGGTAGCTCAGGGTGGCGAAGGTCGCGCCCGGATAGCCCTTGCCGTCGATCGACGCCGCCAGCACGGTCGGCACCGCATCCGGACCGGTATTGAAAAAGCGCAGCCGCTGCACGATGTCGGCGGCCGTGCGCATGCGCAGCAGCGTCGAGCTGGCGCGAATCGCCAGCAGGTCGCGGAAGGCGTCGCGCGCGAAGGCGATGTCGGCGGGTGCCGGCTTGAGCGCGGCGTTGGCTAGGTAGGGCTTGAGCAGCGGCCAGTCCTTGCCGTTGTCGTCCGATTGCGGCAGGCCGGTGCCGTAGTAATTGTCCTGGTAGGTCCAGTCGATGCGGTTGAACCAGTCGCCCGAATTGAAGCTGTTGCGGTCCAGCGACTTCGAGCGCAGGGTGTCAATGCCGGCATGATAATAAGCCACGCCCTGGCTGAAGGCATTGATCGCCATGCCCAGCACCTGCACCCGGGCCCGATCGGCGGTAGAGGTATCCACCGGCAGCTTGAGCACGTTGATGTCGTACAGCGTCTGGTTGTCGTGGTTCTCGACATAATTCACCACTTCGCCCGGCTCGCTCGCATAGCCGGCGGGTTGGTTGCCGTAGGCGATGTTCTCTAACTTGCGCACCTGGCCGTCGAAAGTCTGCAGCCGATAGCTGCGCAGCGAACCGGCCAGGCCCACGCGAATCATGTCTGCCGCGCGCAGCAGGTCGGTCGCCTTGTGTCCGCCATGCGATCCATTCGGGTCATACAGCAAGCCGTTGATATAGCCCTGCTGGCGCACCATCGCCTCGCCCGCGTCGCCCGAGGAGCCGCCGCGCACGGCGTCGCGTGCACGGTCGCTGAAGGTGCCGATGCCGGAACCATTGAGCGACAGCTGCGAAGCCTGCACGAAACGGGCGCCATCGGCGACTTCGCCGAAGTTCCAGCCTTCGCCGATCAGCTGCACGTGGCGCCCGGCGGCCTGGTTCACGCGCCGCTGCAGGCGTTCCATCGCTTCGCGCGGCTGGTGTCCCATCAGGTCGAAGCGGAAGGAATCGATCTTGTAGTGGCGCGTCCAGAGCTCGCTTGAATCGATCATCAGCTTGGCCATCATGGTGTTCTCGGTGGCCGTGTTGTCGCAGCAGGTCGAGCGTTCGATGGCGCCGGTCGCGTCAAGGCGGTGGTAATAGCCCGGCACCACGCGGTCGAGGACCGATTTCTCGGCCTGGCCGGCGATGAAGGTGTGGTTGTAGACGACATCGAGGCCAACGCGCAGGCCGGCGCGGTGCAGATCCATGACCATCTGGCGCAATTCGACGATGCGGCGCGCGCCGTCGGCCGGATCGCTGGCGTAACTGCCTTCGGGCGCGTTGTAGTGGTAGGGGTCGTAGCCCCAGTTGAAGCAGTCGGTATGGGCGGTTTCGCGCGTCAATGCCTGCTGGGCCTGGCCATCGGGCGCGGCGCCCGGCGCCGGCGCCGGTACTGCGCAGTCTTTCTCGGGCACGCTGCCCAGGTCATAGACCGGCAACAGGTGGATGTCGGTCATGCCGGCCCTGGCCAGTGCCTTCAGGTGGCGCATGCCGTTCGAGTTGGCTTCGCCAAAGGCCGCGTATTTGCCGCGCTTGGGCGCCGGCACGCTCGGGTCGTTGATCGAGAAGTCGCGCACGTGCAGCTCGTAGATCACCATGTCGGTCTGCGCCTTGACCGTGGCGGGCGCGCGGGTGGCGTCCCAGCCTTTGGGCTTGAGGTTTGCCGCGCCCAGGTCGGCGATATAGCTGCGCCTGGAATCGACCGTCAGGCTCACCGAATACGGATCGGTGACGAGGTTGCGTACCAGGCCCATGCCGTCGACCGCCACGTCCACCGCGTACTTGTAATAGCTGCCCGACAGGTCGCGCGGGAGCCTGGCTTGCCAGGCGCCGGTACGCGCGTCCAGGGCCATCTGGTGCACCGCGGTGGCGCGGCCGCTGCCGCTATCGTAGGTGCACAGCGCCACGGCGCGGGCGGTCGGCGCCCACAGGCGAAAACCGGTGCGGCCTGGCTTGGGCGTCGCGCCGAGGTCGGCGATGCCATCGGCCGCCGCGTACAGGTCGTCGAGCGCGCCGGCCACCTGGATGCGGGTCGCGGCGCGCACCAATCCGTCTGGCGCCTCGTGCACCAGCACCAGCTGGCCGCGGTGCAGTTGCTTCATGCGGGCCTGGTCGGCCGCGCGCAGCGACAGCACCGGGCCGGCGCCGACCCACTTGAAGCGCGTCGCGGCCGAGGCGGGAACTGTTCCGGTGAAGGGCTCGAGCGCCAGCGCGCCGTCGGCACCTGCAACGCGCGCGCCCGGCTTGGCGACGATGGCTGCGCTGGCCGAGTGGTAGAGGCGGTAACGGCCACCGGTTTCAACACCGGGCCATTGCACCAGGCGCCGGTCGAGCCAGACGGCGCGTGCGTCGAGCGTGGCGCTGGAAGCATTCAGGACTATCTGGAAGCCGTCGTGATTGCAGGCCTCGAGCGGCGCCGCGGCATGGGCGCTCGAGGCGAGGGCGGCGGCCGCAAGGGCGGCGCTGTGAAGTCGGGTCATGTTGATCATCCGCGGTAGTTGTCGACCATCTTGTAGCGCCTGGCGTACAGGCCGAAGACCAGCGCCGCCAGCATGGCGAAGGCCGCAAAGAAATACATCTGGAAGGCCATCAAGCCCACGCCCGAGCTTTCGATGTGGGCGATGACGGTGGGGTTCCTGACGCCCGAGTTCACGATCAGCACCCACAGGTTGCCGACCGTGACCGCCAGATACCAGAGCGCCATGATCACGCCCTTCATTGCGGCCGGTGCCTGGCTGTACGCGAATTCCAGGCCGGTGGCCGAGACCAGTACTTCGCCCAGCGTGAGCAAGGCATAGGGCAGGATCTGCCAGGCGATCGAGACCGCATCGCCCGCATCGAGCTGCACCTGCAGGTAGCCGACCACGATCCAGGCCAGGCCCGAGAAAGCGATGCCGGCGGTCATGCGGCGCAGCGCCGTGGGCTGCAAGCCCATCTTGCTCAGCACCGGGAACAGCACCAGGTTGTTAAATGGGATCAGGATCATCACCAGCAGCGGGTTCAGCGCCTGCATCTGGGCCGGCAGCACGTCGTAGCTCCAGCCCAGCAGGCTGACGTTGGTGGTCATGGCATTGGCCTGCACGATCCAGGTCGAGGCCTTCTGGTCGAACAGCGACCAGAACGGCGTCACCAGGGCGAACACGATCAGCAGGCGCAGCACCGCGCGCACGCCGTCGACGGCGAGGTCGGGGTGCACCCCGCGGGCGCGCTCGAGCTGCATCGAGGCGCCCAGGCCGACGAAGGCGATCACGATGACCAGCGCCAGGCAGGCGGCGATCACGAAGCCCCAGTCTGGAGCGCGCGCCAGCGAGTAGGCGGCGCCGACCAAGCCGAGGATGGCGACGATCAAGCCGGGACGGCCGGCGCCGGGACGCTGCGCCAGCACCGCCGTGCGCACCACGCGCAGGAAAGAGTGCGGGTCGCTCGGGCTCGGGGGCACGTGCACGTATTTCTTCTTGCCGCTCCACAGGACCATGGTGGCGATGAACATCAATATGCCCGGGACGCCGAAGGCGATCGAGGGGCCGTAGTCGCGCAGGAGCAGCGGCATCAGCAGCGAGGCGAAGAAGGAGCCGAAATTGATGATCCAGTAGAAGGCGTCGAACACGACCTTCGCACGGCTCTTGTTGGTCTTGTCGAACTGGTCGCCGACGAAGCTGGCTACCAGCGGCTTGATGCCGCCGGAGCCAAAGGCGATCAGGAGCAGGCCAAAGTAGAAGCCATTGACGCTATCTTCGAAGATGGCCAGGCAGGCATGGCCAGCGCAGTAGATCAGGCTGAACCAGAAGATGGTGTTGTACTTGCCGAAGTAGCGGTCGGCCAGCCAGCCGCCCAGCAGCGGGAAGAAATACACGCCCATCATGAAGGTGTGGAACACATCCTTGGCTTGGCCGGTGCGCTCGGATTCGGCCACGAACAGCAGCAGGGTCGAGATCAGGAAAGGCGTCAGGATGTTGCGCATGCCATAGAAGCTGAAGCGCTCGCAGCCTTCGTTGGCGATGATGTAGGGGATCTGGCGCGGCATGCGGCCGGTGCTGGCGGCGTCCGTCGTTGCTGGAGAAGTCATGGCTTCCTCGAAAATCGAAACAAACGCGATCCTATGACGACACCACGCTACTTGCAATAAAAATATTGCGTTGAAACAAAGGAGTTACAAAGCCGCCGTAGTTTAGCTACTTTTTATGAATGCACCGAAACCACGAAGATATTGTAAGTCATTGAATTACATGAAATTATGTGTTGGCTGCAGGTCTTTTGCATGATTGTAAAGTTAATTCTCCTGCTGTATATTGCCTAGAATTCTCAAAAATTTTGGATGAGCCACCATGACCCCCACTTCGACAACCGATAACCCGAACTGGTGGCGCGACGCCATCATCTACCAGGTCTATCCGCGCAGCTTCCTCGACACCGATGGCGACGGCGTGGGCGACCTGGCAGGCATTACCAGCAAGCTCGACTACATTGCGCGCCTGGGCGTGGACATCGTCTGGCTCTCGCCTTTCTTTACCTCGCCGATGAAGGACTTCGGCTACGACATCGAAGACTATTGCGACGTCGACCCGCTGTTCGGCACACTGGCCGACTTCGACGCGCTGGTGGCCAAGGCCCACAGCCTGGGCCTGAAGATCATGATCGACCAGGTGATGTCGCACACCGCCGACACCCACGCCTGGTTCGTCGAAAGCCGCAAGAGCCGCGACAACCCGAAGTCCGACTGGTATGTGTGGGCCGACCCGCTGCCCGACGGCTGCCCGCCCAACAACTGGCTGTCGGTGTTCGGCGGTTCGGCCTGGCAATGGGACACCCGCCGCAAGCAGTACTACATGCATAACTTTTTGGTGAGCCAGCCGCAGCTGAACTTCCACAATCCGGAAGTGCAGCAGGCCCACCTCGACGCGCAGCGTTTCTGGCTCGAACGCGGCGTCGACGGGGTACGCATGGACGCCTGCGTCTTCCATTTCCACGACCGCCAGCTGCGCAGCAATCCGCCGGCGCTGGTGCGCGATACCTCGACCGTCACGGATGTGAACCCCTACGGCATGCAGGCCCACCTCTACGACAAGACCCAGCCGGAGAACATCGCCTTTTTGCAGCGGGTGCGCGCCCAGCTCAACGAGTTCGGCGCGGTCTCGATCGGCGAAGTCAGCTCCGACGACGCGCTCGAACAGATGGCCGAATACACCGCAGGCGGCGACAAGCTGCACATGGCCTACAGCTTCAACCTGCTCACGCCGGTGCATACCGCAGCGCATATCCGCGCCCAGGTCGAAGAGTTCAACGAGCGCGTCAAGGACGGCTGGGCCTCGTGGTCGGTGAGTAACCACGACGCCATCCGGGTGGCGACCCGCTGGAGCGACGGCAAGCCCACGCCCGCCATGGCCAAGCTGGTGCTGGCCATGCAGCTCACGCTCAAGGGCACGCCCTGCCTGTACCAGGGCGAAGAACTCGGCCTGGAAGAAGCCGACGTGCCTTTCGAGCTGCTGCAAGACCCGTATGGCATCACCTTCTGGCCCGAGTTCAAGGGACGCGACGGCTGCCGCACCCCGATGCCGTGGCAGGCGGATGCGCCGCAGGCCGGCTTTACCAGCGGCCAGCCCTGGCTGCCGGTGGCCGCGCCGCACGCGGCGGTCGCGGTCGACCGCCAGGAAAGCGATCCGGCTTCGCCACTGAACTTTGCGCGCCGCTTTATTGCGTGGCGCCGCACGATGCCGCAACTGACCCGCGGCGACATCGTGTTCTTCGATGCGCCGGAACCGGTACTGGCGCTGCGCCGCGACGCCGACGGCATGGACAGCGTGCTGGCCGCCTTCAACCTGGGGCCCGACCCGGTCAGCTTCGACTGGGCGCCGAGTGCGCACGCCAGTGCACTGGACAGCTTCGGCCTGCCGGGCAGCGCCGCGGGTGGCCGCGTGACCCTGCCGCCTTACGGCGCCTGGTTCGGCAGCATTCCTGCCGCCTAGTCGGCGATCGGCCGGGGGGGCGGCCCAAGCCCACCGGCCGACATCGGCGCCGCCCGAGCAAACGGGCAGTTCATCATGGAGCTACTGTCGAAGGCTTGACGATGTGACGCGGCCTGGGTTTCCAGGTGCTCCAGAGTATCAGCCATAGCAAGGCCACCTGTACCGGCAGGCGCAGCCACAGGGCCCATAGCGGCACCCCGAACAATTCCGGATTCTGCAGCATGTACACGTGCACGGGCGTCACGGCCAGCGTCAGCAGGAACAGGCCGATCCCCGCGGCCCGGCGGGTCGACGGCAATACGATGCCGGCCGCGCCCAGCAGCTCGAAGGCGCCGCTCACCAGCACCGCCGCCACCGGCCACGGGATATAGGGTGGAACAATACTGGCTTCGATATCGGTGGCGACAAAGTGCAGGATGCCGCCGACGAAGAACCACACGAATACGAACGACAAGCCGGCCAGTTGGCGCTTGCTGGACTGGCCGATGAGCTGCGCCAGGCGGGTCAATCCGCGCTCTTCAAGTCCACGCGCTTGATATCGCGCCGCCATTCCTGCAGCGTGCGCAGGGTATCGGTTTCGGTGTCTTCCACCAGGATGTCGTCGCCCTGCAGCGCCACCAGGAAGCTCTCGCCGCGGCGCACCTCGTTGGCGCGGTTTTCGACAAAACTGAGCTGGTAGTACTTGCGGCCATTGATTTCGCGCGGCTCGGGATCGTCCTCGATGACAGCGCCGTGCGCCTTGCCCTTCGAGCGCTTTTCGATCTGCGCCGACCTGGCCTTGAGTTCGGGCACTGCCAGCAGGGCGATCATCGCCTGCTCCCTGGTGCGGGTGGGCGCCTGCTTGGCCGTGGCCGGGGCAGCAGCCGGCTTGGGCGCCTCGGGTTCGCTGCGCTTGCAGCCGCCGAGCGCCAGGGCCGCGGCCAGCGAGATGGCCAGCAGGGCTAGGTAAGGACGGGGTGCGGCGCGTGTGAACATGGAAGGCCTCGTTGGGTGAGGGGGCAGTCTAAACCATGCGTGTTTTTCCGGCAATATGAGCGCGCCCTACGCGAGCCGATCGCCGGCCGCGCAGGCCGCGATGAAGCCAGCCAGCCGCGCCGTGCGGGTCTGCTCCTTGCGCGCGCTGGTAACCCAGTGCAGGATGGCGTTCCGGTAGCCAGGCGGAAGCGCCTGGAAATAGTCCCAGGCCGCGCGATTGCGCTGGAAGGCTGCGCGTTCGTCGGGCGCGAGCTGGGCGGCCTCTTTTTTTTCTGGCGCATGCACGACGGGTTTGGCCGCCATGCGCAAGGCAAACGCCGCTTCGCCGGCCGCCAGCATCTTGCCTTCGGCGCGCAGCCGGTCGATCCTGGCGATGTCTTCCGTGCTCCAGGCCGATGCCGGCCGGCGCGGCGTGAAACGGATCACGTAGCTGTCGTCGTCGATGCGCTTGCGGCGGCCGTCGATCCAGCCAAAGCACAGCGCTTCGTCGACCGATTCCGGAAACGACAGGCAGGGCTGGGCGCTGCCGGGCTTGTAAAAACCGACCAGCAGCTCGGTGGCGGTGGTGGCGTTGGCTGCGAGCCAGCTGCGAAAGGCCGGGGCGTCGGTGAAGAATGTCGGGCGGATCATGAAGGTGAAGGTGGTGGTGATACCAGCGAGGCTGTCATTCGGTCAGCGCACGCTCAGCTGCAAGCCGTTTGCTTCGCACCAGCCGCGCAAGGCCGCCACCGTGCGTTGATCGCGGAACGCATGCCAGCGCTCGCGCAGGCCACGCTCGTCGACCAGTTTGCCAAAATGGCGGTAGGCAGCCTGGCGCTCGAACATTCGTCGGACGTGGTCGTATTGTTCGGGCATCTCGGCCTGGACGAAGTCGAACACCACTACCTGTCCCAGGTCGAGGCTGCACGAGCCGGGCACCCGGGTGTAGCGGTCCGAGGTGGCGATATTTTCCGGCAGGGGCTGCGCGTCGGGATCGATGCCGCCGGCGCGCACGTACACGCTGCCCGTGTCGAGGCCAACCCATGCCCGCGCACCATGCTCTGGGTCGCTCACCAGCAGTACGGCGTCTTCCAGTTCGTTGACATCCACAGTCGTCATGCATCCTCCAAGAAGTAGAAAAGCCTGCGAGGCGTGAACCAGGCAGGCTTTTGGGGCAGGACTGGAAGGCGCCGCCAGGGCGGCGCCTTCCGGCACATTACATCATGCCGTCCATGCCGCCCATGCCGCCCATGCCACCCATGCCGCCCATGCCGCCGGCTGGCTTGTCTTCGGCCAGTTCCGACACCATGCAATCGGTGGTGAGCATCAGGCCGGCGATCGACGCTGCATTTTGCAGTGCCGAGCGGGTGACCTTGGCTGGATCGAGCACGCCCATTTCGACCATGTCGCCGTAGGTGCCGTTGGCAGCGTTGTAACCGTAGTTGCCGGTACCGGCGATCACGGCTGCGACCACGACCGACGGCTCATCGCCGGCGTTCTGGACGATCATGCGCAGCGGCTCTTCCATGGCGCGCAGGACGATCTTGATGCCAGCGTCCTGGTCAGGGTTGTCGCCCTGGACGTTGATCGACGAACGCGCGCGCAGCAGGGCAACGCCGCCGCCTGGCACGATGCCTTCTTCCACGGCAGCGCGGGTGGCGTGCAGTGCGTCTTCGACGCGGGCCTTCTTCTCTTTCATCTCGACTTCGGTGGCTGCACCGACGCGGATCACGGCAACGCCGCCGGCCAGCTTGGCCACGCGCTCTTGCAGCTTTTCGCGGTCGTAGTCCGAGGTCGCTTCTTCGATCTGGATACGCACCATCTTGACGCGTGCCTCGATCGTTTCAGCGGCGCCGGCGCCGTCGATGATGATGGTGTTTTCCTTGCCCACTTCGACGCGCTTGGCCTGGCCCAGTTCAGCCAGCGTGACCTTTTCCAGGGTCAGGCCGACTTCTTCGGCGATGACCTGGCCGCCGGTCAAGACAGCGATGTCTTCCAGCATGGCCTTGCGGCGGTCGCCGAAGCCCGGTGCCTTGACGGCGACGGTCTTGAGGATGCCGCGGATGTTGTTGACCACCAGGGTCGCCAGCGCTTCGCCTTCGATGTCTTCGGCGACGATCACCAGCGGACGGCCGGCTTTCGCGACTTGCTCCAGGATCGGCAGCAGGTCACGGATGTTCGAGATCTTCTTGTCGCACAGCAGGATGAACGGGTTCTCGTGAACGGCGACCTGCTTGTCCGGGTTGTTGATGAAGTAAGGCGACAGGTAGCCGCGGTCGAACTGCATGCCTTCCACGATATCGAGTTCGTCGTTCAGCGACTTGCCGTCTTCGACGGTGATGACGCCTTCCTTGCCGACCTTGTCCATCGCTTCAGCGATACGCTCGCCGATCGAGTAGTCGGAGTTGGCCGAGATCGCGCCGACCTGGGCGATTTCTTTGGTGGTGGTGCATGGACGGGCGATCTTGGCCAGCTCTTCGACGGTGGCAGCAACTGCCTTGTCGATGCCGCGCTTGAGGTCCATCGGGTTCATGCCGGCGGCAACGAACTTCATGCCTTCGCGCACGATGGCTTGTGCCAGCACGGTCGCGGTGGTGGTGCCGTCACCGGCGTTGTCGCTGGTCTTGGAAGCGACTTCCTTGACCATCTGCGCGCCCATGTTCATGAGCTTGTCCTTGAGTTCGATCTCTTTCGCGACCGAGACGCCATCCTTGGTCACGGTCGGCGAGCCGAACGAGCGCTCCAGCACGACGTTGCGGCCTTTCGGGCCCAGGGTGACTTTGACTGCATTGGCCAGGATGTTGACGCCTTCGACCATTTTGGCGCGCGCTGCGTCGCCGAAGATTACTTCTTTAGCTGCCATGTGTATTTCTCCGAATGATTTCGTGAATGGATTGCGGGGGAAATGCGGGAACGATTACAGGGCCACGACGGCCATGATGTCTTCTTCGCGCATGACCAGCAGCTCCTGGCCATCGACCTTGACGGCCTGGCCCGAGTACTTGCCGAACAGGACGCGGTCGCCGACTTTCACTTCGAGCGCGCGCAGCTGGCCGTTGTCCTGCACCTTGCCGTTGCCGACGGCGAGGATTTCGCCCTGGTCCGGCTTCTCGGCGGCTGCATCAGGGATGATCAGGCCGGACGCGGTCTTGGTTTCCTGGTCGAGACGCTTCACGATTACGCGATCGTGCAAAGGACGAAGGTTCATGCAAAACTCCTTGTTTTTCAGTGGTTTGACTAGCTACTCGGCGCCGCCGCCTGTCGGCGTCGGCTGGAATTGGTAACTGCGGTTGTTAGCACTCTCTACCAACGAGTGCTAACGAGAGCTAATTATAGGGACGATAACCCCCTATTTCAAGACTCAATGTGGCAGGGGCAGGGGACTTATTTGTGAAACCGCAATAATCCGGGAACTATGCCCCTCCGGTGTGTGGTGTCGCAGACAACAGCCCGGCAGGGTACACTGCATGGCGCGCTGTTGCCGCGCGCATCGCGCCAGTCCTTTTGCCCGCGCCCCGGCTGCGCGCAATACGGTTGACTGAAAAACCTTCTCAGACCTATAGTGTTGAATGATTTCCGAATTCCAAGACCTCTCCGACAAAATCGACAGGCTCGCCCAATTGACCCAGTCATTGCGTGCCGAGAACTACCTGCTGCGCCAGGCCAACAGCCTGCTGAGCGCCGAGAACCTCAGCTTCAAGGAGCGCATGCTGCTGGCCCAGAGCCGCGTCGAAGCCCTGCTCGAGCAGTTCCCGGCACCAGAGGCGCAGGCCGCTGACGCCGACGGCGCTGCGCCCGACGCTCCACAAGCGAGCTCCGCGCAGGCTCCCCACGACAGCGAGGCCACCCAATGATCCATCTCGATTGCACCATCATGGGCCAGTCGTATCGGCTGGCCTGTCGCGATGGCGAAGAGCGCACGCTGCGCGAGGCCGTCCATTACCTCGACGGTAAGATGTGCGCGCTGCGCGACTCGGGCAAGGTCAAGGGAACCGACCGTATCGCCGTGATGGCGGCGCTGAGCGTCGCCGCCGAATTCCTGTCAGTGAAGTCGCCCCAGGGGCCGTTGTCGGACATGTCGATCCTGGAAGTCAAGCAGAAACTCGAAGTGATGCACACGGTGCTCGACGGCGCGCTGGCGCCGCAGGAAAATCTCGGCTGAGCCTGAATTCGTTTGACTTCGCAGTCCATCGTAGTAAACTGGCGTCTACCCTGCGGTGTTCGAGATTTGCCATATATTCCTTGAACCATTCTTTCGCATAGGTTGTGGAACAATGCTTGGTGGGCGCGATCGTCACTAGTTTGACGAACCCGAAATTGAGCTGACTGCGACCACCTTGAGCCTTTTGGTTCGGGATGCCGGCAATAACGGCACAGGCGGGGCACTACATACGAGCGGTTGCGCACCTTGGTACGCAGCCGTTTTTTTTTGTGCGCCCGGCGCATTGGTTCTATGGAGGCGCGGTGCGCTATTGGTTGATGAAATCCGAGCCTGACGAAGTCAGTTTCGATGACGTGCTGGCCGCGCCGGCAAGCACCGTGGCATGGTACGGCGTACGTAACTACCAGGCCCGCAACTTCATGCGCGACGCGATGTCGGTCGGCGACGGCATCCTGTTCTATCACTCCAGCTGCGCGCTGCCGGGCGTGGCGGGCTTGGCCGAAGTGGCGAGCAGCCCGTATCCGGACGCGACCCAGTTCGACGCCGCCTCGCGCTACCACGATCCCAAGGCGACCCCCGAGCAGCCGCGCTGGATCTCGGTCGATGTGCGCGCGGTCGAGGCCGGACGCTACCTGCCGCTGGCCGAACTGCGCACCTATCCGGCACTCGAAGACATGGAATTGCTGCGCAAGGGCAGCCGGCTGTCGATCTCGCCGGTCACGAGCGCGCAGTGGAACACCATCGTCGCCCTGTCAAGAGAAGGGAAGCGCTGATGGACATCGGCCTGATCCTGGCGCTGCTGGCGATGGGAACGTTCGGAGGCTTCGCGGCCGGCTTGCTCGGCATCGGCGGCGGCATGGTGCTGGTGCCCTTTATCACGATGATCTTCACCGCGCGCGGTTTCTCCCCCGAACTGACGATCCACATGGCGATCGCCACCTCGCTGGCCACCATCTTGTTTACCTCGCTGTCGTCGGTGCGCGCCCACCACCAGCATGGCGCGGTGCTGTGGCCGGTGGTCAGGCAGCTCGCGCCCGGCATCTTGCTGGGCTCCTGGATCGGGCCCTGGATCGGCAAGCAGATGCAGGCCCCGGTGCTGGCGCTGTTCTTCGGCGTGTTCGTCGCCTTTTCGGCGACCCAGATGCTGATCGGGAAAAAGCCGGCGGCCGCGCGCGCGCTGCCGGGCGCGCCGGGCATGTTCGCGGCGGGCGGCGTGATCGGCACCCTGTCGGGCATCGTGGGGGCGGGCGGCGGCTTCGTGTCGGTGCCCTTCATGACCTGGTGCGGCGTACGCATTCAGAATGCGGTGGCCACCAGCGCCGCGCTGGGCTTTCCGATCGCGCTGTCGGGCACCATCTCGAACGTCTATCACGGCTGGGGCGAGACCGGGCTGCCGGCGTATTCGCTCGGCTTCGTCTACCTGCCGGCACTGGCGATCATCGCGCTGGCCAGCGTGACCATGGCGCCGCTCGGCGCGCGCACCGCGCACAAGATGCCGGTGCGCCGGCTGCAGAAGATCTTTGCGGTGATCCTGTATGCGCTGGCGGCCTACATGTTCTGGAAAGCCGTGAACTGACAATGCACCGGAGCCTCACCGGCCGTCCGGCCGGTGAGGCGATGGCTGCTAGCGCGCCGCGATCGTGGCGCCGGCGCACTCGCTGGAAAGTCCCGCCGCCATCTGGTGCACCATGTGGTTGAAGGCGTAGTTCAGCGCGGTGACGTGTTCCGAGTTCGCGTTCATCATATTGCTCTTGCTGCCGCTGGCGCGGAACTTGCGCGTACGGCTGCCCGATGGCGACACCAGCGTGACGTCCGCCGCCACCATGCCGTTGATGCGCATGTGGCCCAGCCAGGTGTAGGCACGGATCAGGCGCACGTCGAGATTGAGCGCACCCGCTACCGGCGCGCTGCTGCGCCCGACCGTGTAGCCATAGGCCTTGAGCGATTCCAGCCCGGTGCCGACCCATGCTTGCGGCGCATCGGTGGCCACCGGCGAATCGGCGCCAATGCCGCCCTTCGAAAAGCGCTCGTCGCTGATGCCCAGGATATTGAGCTTGCAGGCGTCCTTGCGCAATGCGGGCGTGGCGTCGCTGACGCTTGCGTCGAACACCAGCGGCGTCTTTTCCTGGGCGGCCAGCGCGGGCAGGGCGCCCAGGGCGAATGCCGACGATGCCGCGGCAATAAGGATGTGCTTGTTCATTGCGGCAGTCCTCCGGTGGTGGTGTGCGGCAGCGAATACAGTGTGCCGTCGGTGTGGCGCACGATGGCGCGGTTGGCGCCGTCCTCGAGTGCCGGTCCCTTGACCGCAACGTTGACCGGCGTCCCGAGCGCCGTCAGCGCAAGCTGCGGTCCCGGCGCAGCGTCGGCGGCGCCTGCGGCGAGGTCCATGCGCAGCATCTTCAGGATTTGCACGACGCTCTCCCGTGCAGCCTCGCGGTAGCGCGCGCCGTCCTTGTCGGCCCACAGTGCAAGGGACTCTGCCTCGCCGGCGCCCACCGGCGCCGACTGGTAGAAATAGGTGTTCTTGAAGACCGGGTCTTCCTTGCCCGACTGGTTGAGCTGGACCTGGGTCGCTACACTCAAGCGGCTGAAGTCGGGCGAGAACGTATACGAGGTGGTGCCGAGCATCAGTCCCTGGCCTTCCGGGAGCGCCTTGCGCTGCGCCTCGGCTTCGGCATGCAGCAGGTTTTGTGCGGCATGCTCGATGGCGCCGAAACGCAGGGTCTTCTCTTCGCGCAGGCTGCTTTCCAGGGAACCAGCGAACAGCGAGCGGAAGTTGAAATCGTCCACCGAGGCATAGAAGGGCGCTAGCGTACCTTGCAGTTTGTTCTGGCGCACCTCGCCGATCTTCGAATCGATGATGGCAGCGATCAAGCCCCCACCCATTGCGGCGCTGGCACCGGCCGCCGGAGCGCGCACCACGATTTCATCCTGGGCCAGTGCGTGCACCACCCGGACCTGCGCCAGCTTGTCGCGTGCCGCGGCATCGAGCGGTATGCGCGTCGGCGCCGCGCAGCCGGCCAGGCCGAGCGCAACCGCGCCGGCCACCATTGTCTTCTTCAGCATGTTGCTCCCTAGTCGTTGTCGTTGGCCTGCCGCATCAGGCAGGCGCCGCCATTCTAAACGCGCAGACGGCCTGTCAAGACAGCTGCGGGGTGCAAAAGCATCAAGTCATGCGGCATGGGTAGCAGCGCGCCGTCAGCCCTATCCGGCATGGGTGCGCATGCGCGCCCGATCCAGCGGCAGGTCGCGCACCCGCACGCCCACGGCATCGGCCACCGCATTGGCCAGCGCCGCGGCGGCCGGGCCTTGCGCGGCTTCGCCGGTACCGAGATATGGCTGGCCGGGGCGGTCCAGCAGGTGCACCTCGACCCGGTCCGGCACGCCTTTGAAGCGCAGGATCGGATAGCTCGCCCAGTCCTGCGTGAGCACCCGGCTGGCGTCGAAGCGCACGCCTTCGAGCAGGGTCCAGCTGCACGCCTGGAGAATGCCGCCCTCGATCTGGTTGCGCACCCCGTCCGGGCTGACGATCTCGCCGCAGTCGACGGCGGCGACCGCGCGCGTGATGCGTACCAGGCCGGTGTCGAGCACCACCTCGACCTCCAGCGCGATCGCGCAGTAGGCGGCCAGGTTCTTGTAGCGGGCGAAGGCGAAGCCGCGGCCACGCCGGGCCGTCTTCTGGTAGCCGTCCCAGCCGAATCTGGCGGCCGCCAGCCGCACCGTCTCGATCGCGCGTGCATCCTGCAGGTGGCGCAGGCGGAAGGCTACCGGGTCGGCCCTGGCGGCGCGCGCCAGTTCGTCCATGAAGCTCTCGATGGCGAACACATTGCAGTAGGCGCCGAGCGAACGCAGGGCCGAGGTGCGCACTGGCCCGGCCGCCTGGAAGCGGTGGGTCACGCGCGCGTTCGGCAGCGTGTAATACGGAATGGCGTTGCGGTCGCCGCCGCCCTGCGGCTGCGGGATCGCTTGCGGCGGCGGCGGCGTGAACGGCCGTGCCAGGTGGGTGGCCGCCAGCAGGTTGCCGGCCTTGCCGGGACGCGTATTGTGCGGCTGGCTCCAGACCTCGTATTGCCAGTCGACGATCTTGCCGGCTGCGTCCAGCGTGGCCTGCACCTCGGCCAGCATCGCCGGGCCGTAGGGCTCCCAGCAATGCTCTTCCTCGCGCATCCACTGCACCCGCACCGGGCTGCCGGGAAAGGCGCGCGCCAGCAGCACCGCGTCGGCCGCGGCGTCGTCGGCGCCGTTATGGCCATAGCAGCCGGAGCCCTCCATGTGGACGCAGCGGATCGCTTCCTCGGGCGCCCCGAGCAGTTCGGCCAGCGCCGCGCGCAGCGGGAACACGCCCTGCGAATGCGTCCAGACGGTATAGCGGCCTTGTTCCAGTTGCGCGACGGCGCAGGATGGGCCGAGCGAGGCATGCAGCTGGAACGGACGCGTATAGCTGGCGCGCAGGGTGGTCCCGGCCGCGCCGGCTGTTCCGCGTGCGAGAACTTGCCGCGGCTGCGACGGCAGGCTGCGCACCAGCGAGGCCACGTCCTTGCCGGCCAGCGGCAAATCGAGCTGCTCCCAGCGCGCGGCGCGCGCCAGCGCCGCCGCCGCCTTCACTGCGCGCCACTCCTCGTCGGCCACCACCGCCAGGAAGCGGCCGTCGCGCACGATCTCCAGCACGCCGGGCATGCGCGCCACCTGCGCGGTATCGACCGCGAGCAGCCGCGCCGACGGCGACTGCGGGCGCACCACGCGCGCATGCACCATGCCGGGCAGGCGCAGGTCGTGCACGTAGGCGAGCTGGCCCTTGAGTTTGCCGGGAATGTCGATGCGCGCCAGCGTCACGCCGGCATAGCGCGGGGCACCGGACTGGCGCGGGGGCAGGGCGCTGGTGGCGCGCACATGCTGTTGGGCGCCGGCCACCAGTTCGCCGAAGCTGACGCGGCGGCCATCGGGCGCGCGAAACACGCTGTTGGACTGCACCAGGGCCGCGGCCGGCACCGCCAGGCGGGTGGCCGCGCGCAGCAAGAGCAGGGCGCGCACCTGGGCCGCGGCATGGCGCAGTGCGGTGCCGCTGTGCTGCATCGAATTGCTGCCGGCGGTATAGCCTTCGTCGGGGGTGCGGTCGCTGTCGGCGGTGACCATCAAGAGGCGTCCGGGATCGATTTGCAGTTCGTGCGCGGCCACCTGCAGCAGCGCGGTCTTGATGCCCTGGCCCAGCTCGGCCTTGCCGGTAAAGACGGTGACGCGGTTGTCGGCGCCGACCCGGATCCAGGCGTCCAGCCAGGGTGTCTGCTGCAGGCTACCCGGCAGCCCGGCGCCCTGGGCGTGCAGCTGCGATGGCAGCGCGAACGACAGCATCAGGTAGCCGTTAGCGCCAAGAAAGCGGCGCCGTCCCGGGTGTGTGGGGAGTGTGTTCATCGCAGCTTGCGTACCGGTTGGGCCGCCAGCACGTCGGCGGCGCGCCGCACCGCGCGCAGGATGCGCAGGTGGGTGCCGCAGCGGCACAAATTGGGCTGCATCCAGTCGCGGATCTGCTCATCGGTCGGCGCGGCCACCCGTTCGAACAGCGCGGTGGCGCGCATGATCATGCCGGCGATGCAGTAGCCGCACTGCGCCGCCTGCTCGTCGATGAAGGCCTGCTGCAGCACCACGCTCGGAACCCAGCGCGTGCCCGGGCTTTCCACCGTGCGCACGGCGCGCGTGCCGACCAGCGACACCGGCAGCAGGCAGGACAGCACCGGCGCCTTGTCGAGCATCACCGTACACGCCCCGCACTGCCCGAGTCCACAGCCGAATTTCGCGCCATTGAGCTTCAGGTCGTTGCGCAGCACGTAGAGCAGCGGGGTGTCCGCATCGACATCGACCGTGTGCGGCTTGCCGTTGACCTGCAGGCGGTAAGTGGTCATGGTTGTTTCGCTTCCTGGATCGAGTCCTCTACGCCATTCGCAAGTTTCGGCCATGGCTCGGCCCCGGCGCCGTAGCGCCGCAGGTAAGCCGCCAGCGCGGTCAGCTGCGCGTGGTCGAGCAGCGCGCCAAAGCCCGGCATCGCGCGTCCCGGCTCGCCGCCAGGTGGCGCGATGCCTTGGCGGACGATGTGCAGCAGGTTGCGCGGGTCGGGGTGGTACAGCGCGCTGGCTTGCTGCAGCGGCAGGGCGCTGCCGGAACTGGCGCCGCGGCCAGCGCCATGGCAACGCGCGCACGCCATCGCATACACCTGGTAGCCGAGGCGCATCTGCGCCGCATCCGGGCCGCCGGCAGCGGGGACCGGCAGGGCGCCGGGCTTGGGCGCCGGCGTGGCGCGCGCGGGCGCCTGGCGCAGGAAACCGTGGATGTAGGTGGCGATGGCGGCCACGTCTTGCGGATCGGATTGTCCGAGCTGGGCCGCCACGTCCTGCATCGGTCCGGCGGCGATTGCATGGCCGGGTGCGATGCCGGTACGCAGGTAGCGCAGCAGGTGTTCATGCGTCCAGGGCATGGGAGAAGGCGCGTCAGCATTCAGCGCCGGCGCGTACCAGCCGCCGGATTCTCCGCCGCCTAGCTGGCGCTCCAGGTCGAGGCCTCCGAGCAGCGTGCGCGGCGTGTGGCACGCGCTGCAATGGGCCAGCGCGTTGGACAGGTAGGCGCCGCGATTCCATTCGGCAGACTGGCGCGAGTCGGCCTGCCAGGGCGCGTCGTCGAGGTAGAGCAGGTTCCAGAAAGCCACGAGTGGACGGAAGCCGAACGGGAAGTGCAGGTCGTTGTCGCGGGCGGGGGCAGTGAGCGCCGGCCGCGTCATGATAAACGCATACAGCGCGCGGATATCGTCCTGCGCCAGCTGTGCGTAGTGGTTGTAGGGGAAGGCGGGGTAGAGCAGGTGGCCGTCGCGCGCGACGCCCTGGCGCATGGCGCGGGTAAACGCCTGCTCGCTCCAGGCGCCGATGCCGGTGCGCGCGTCGGGCGTGATATTGGTGCTGTAGACGGTGCCGAACGGGGTGGCCAGCGCTAGGGCGCCAGCGAAAGGCCGTGCCGGGTCGGCGGTGTGGCACGACGCGCACATGCCCAGGCGCGCCAGGTTGGCGCCGCGCTCGACGAGGGCGGTGTCGATGCGGGCGGGCGCATCCAGTGGTGGCAAGGCGGGATGCCACGCAAGCCAGAGTGCGGTGAGCGCCAGCACGGCCAATCCTGCCAGCGCGAGCCACCATCGGTTTTGCCGCTTCATCCCCACTTCTCTCCTGGTTCATGGAAGGCAGGCAGGCCTGCCTCGTTCGGCGCAGGATAGCATGGGCGAACGCGACAATCGGCCAGCGTGCGAGGTCCGGCGTCATCTGCTTTCGGCCCCTTGCCTGCGCCACGCTTTGTTTAAAACGGACATCATGCAGGGTCCGAAAAACATTTCATGGATAGTGGGAGAAAAAAATGAATGCTTACGCACGTTTCGGCTTGATGATCCTGAGTTCGACGCTGGTCATGTATGCGCTCACTTACCTGACGACCTACGAGGCGGCGCACATCTACTTCAGCCAGACACGTGCCTGGATGGCGCTCTTGATGGGGGCTGCTATGGCCATCATCATGCTCGGATTCATGAGGCACATGTACAAGAACAAAAAAGCGAATGCGGCCATCTTTATCGGCGCAGCCATCGTGATTGCTGCATCGCTCTGGCTGGTACGCAGCCAGGAAACGGTCGACGATGTCTCCTACATGCGTGCCATGATCCCACACCATTCGATTGCCATCATGACCAGCGAGCGGGCGCACATTCGCGATCCCCGCGTGCGCGAGATGGCAGACGCCATCATTGCTACCCAGCGCAAGGAGATCGGCGAGATGGAAGCGCTGATCGTTGATCTCGACCGTAGCGAGCCGTGACCCTGCGCGGGTCGTGCCTGGCAGCCCGCAATGCCAATGCAGCGCTGCCGGAGCGCCCGCATTAGGGATGCCCCGATCGCGCCGCAGTGGTATGCTTGCGTCATGACTACCGATACCGACATTGAGCTGTCCGGCGCCTTCCAGGCCAGGGATGGCAACGGCCGCACCCTTGACGTCAAGGCGATCCGCATCTTCGACGAGGGCTACGGAATCATCGACGTCTACGTGGACTTCAAGACCCAGCTCGACCCTGGCGCCTACAAGGACACCGTGCTCACGGGGCAGATCGTCGAACGACTGCGTACGCTAGGCTACCATGGGCCGGATTTCGGCCCGAGCGACCCGGGCCTGCAAGAGAGCAAGACCATCGTGCTCGAGGCGCCCGAAGAATTCGCCGCCTTCGCCAAGAGCCGTGGCTGGAAGAATCTGGCCGAAGAATTCGACGAATAAGCACCTGCTTGCCGGGCCGAGCCCGTCGTCGAGCTCAGGTTTTCCGACTCATGCCTGGCATGTCTGTTCTGACATAAGGTACCCATGCTGCAGCGCCAGCGCTCTACCGTTTCGCTCAGGCGCCTGCTGGTGCTGCTGGCCGCCGTCGGCCTGCTGCCGCTGGCGCTGATGGGCGTCTGGGGCCTGCACCTGGTCAGCCAGTACCAGCAGCGCGAGCAGCAACGCTCGCTGATCGATCTGGCGCGTGCGTTGTCGAGCGCCGTCGACGCCGAGCTCGATGGTGCGGTCTCGACCCTGACCAGCATCGCACGTACGCCGGCACTCGAAGTGGGCGACCTGCGTGGCTTCTACGATGTCGCCCGCGCCCAGGTCGCCGCCGAGCCCGAATGGCTGGCTGTCGTCCTGACCGACGCCAATGGCGCCATCGTGTTCCGTACCGCTACGCCCTATGGCAGCCCGGGCGCGCCGGCTGCCGATCCGGCCAGCCTGCGCCTGGCGCAGGACAGCCGCCAGCCAGTAGCCGGACATATCATGGTGAGCTGGGGCGGCCGCGCCGCCTTCCCGGTGCGCATTCCCATTACCGGCACCAAAGGCCAGCGCTACATTCTTACCGCCATCATCGAGCCGGGCCGGATGTTGCGCGTGATCGAACGCCAGAAAATCCCGCCCGAGTCCGTGATCGCCATCCTTGATGGCGATGGAAAAATCGTGGCGCGTTCGATCAGGCAGGCAAGCGCAGTCGGCAAGGCGCCCCACCCGACGCTGCAGCGGCTGATGCAAGACGGCGGCCCCGAAGCGGTCGGCCAGACTACCTCGCCCACGGGCGAGCAGGTGGCTTCCGCATATGTTCGTTCGCGTTATGGATGGTCTGTTGCGGTCGGCATTCCAATTTCGGCACTGGCGCAGGCCGCCTTGCCCGGCATTGTGCTGTACGCGTCTGGCCTGGCGGCTTCGCTACTGGTCTGCGCGCTGATCGCCACCCTGCTTTCAGGGCGCATCGCGCGCTCGTTTCGCAGCCTGCAGCAGGGCACCACCGCGCTGGGCGCCGGCTTGCCGGTGACGGTGGCGCCGTCGCGCATTACCGAGATCGAGCAGATGGAAACGGCGCTGCAGGCCGCGGCAAGCCAGCGCGACGCGCACGAGGCCGAGCGCTCGCAGTTGTTGACCTCGCTCGAGGGCGCGCTGGAAGACAGCCGCGCCGCCAGCCGGGTCAAGGATGAATTCCTCGCCATGCTCGGGCATGAACTGCGCAACCCGCTCAGTCCCATCGTCACCTCGCTCGACCTGATGGACTTGCGCGGCGAAGCATCGAACGTGCGCGAGCGTACCATCTTGCGGCGCCAGGCCAACCACCTCAAGCGGCTGGTGGACGACCTGCTCGACGTCTCGCGCATCACCAGTGGCAAGCTGCAGATCGAGCTGCGGCCGGTCAACCTGGCCGAGGTGGTGCGCCATGTGGTGGCCTCGTTTCCCGGCACCCCGGTCGACGCGGCCGCGCCTGGCGAGGTATGGGTGAGCGGCGACGAAAGCCGCCTGACGCAAGTACTCAACAACCTGCTGTCGAACGCGGCGCGCTTCGGCAAGGACGCTACGCGGGTGGTGCTTACGGCCGACGGTGCCAGTGCCCGCCTGGTGGTCAGCGACAATGGCGTGGGCATGAGCCGGGCCATGCTCGAGCGCATATTCGATCCCTTTTTCCAGGCGCCGCAGCCGCTGGCGCGCCATACCGGCGGGCTGGGACTGGGCCTGGCGATCGTGCGCAGGATCGTCGAACTGCATGGCGGCGCGGTGGCGGCATTCAGCGAGGGCGAGAACAGGGGCAGCCGCTTCGAAGTGGTGCTGCCGCTCGGGGCGGCCGCCGAGCCCCGCGCGCAAGGGGCGAGCGTGGTTGCGCCGGGGCGCCTGCGGGTGCTGCTGGTGGACGACAACGCTGACGCCGCGGCGGCGACCGGCGCCTTGCTCGAGCACATGGGACACGCGGTCAGCGTGGCCGGCACCGCGGCGGCGGCGATGGCCGAAGCCCGACGCCAGGCGCCGGACGTGGCCGTGCTGGACATCGGCCTGCCCGACATGGATGGATATGCACTGGCAACGCAGCTGCGCCGGATTGATCCGGCGCTGCGGCTGGTGGCGCTGACCGGCTACGGCCAGAAGGCCGATGTGGCGCAGGCGCTTGGCGTGGGCTTCGACCTGCACCTGACCAAGCCGGCTACGCTGGAAGACTTGCAGCGGGCGCTCACGCCCGCTTGAAGCGAGCCAGGATCAGGCGTGCACCGGCCGGCCGGGCGCCTGGCGGTAAGCCCAGGCCAGCATCAGCAGGGCGCCAATGATCATCGGCAGCGACAGCACCTGGCCCGAGGTGACCGGGATGCCGGCCACCACGATTTCCCAGTCCGGCACGCGGAAGTATTCGGTAGTGAAGCGCGCGCACCCGTACAGCAGCGTGAACATGGAGCCCACCGCCAGGCGCGGGCGCTGCTTGCGCGCATACGGCCACAGGAGGATGAAGACAACGATCCCGTCGAGCAGCATCTGGTACAGCGGCGACGGATGGCGCGGGCCGTCGACGCCCGGCCACAGCATGGCCCATGGCAGGCTCGGGTCGGCCAGGCGCCCGGGCAGCTCGTGGTTGATAAAATTGCCCAGGCGGCCAGCGGCGTAACCGAGCGGCACCATCGGCGCAATGAAGTCGTACACGTCGAGCACGTTGCGCCGGGACTTGCGCGCCCATAGCGACATGGCCACCAGCACGCCCAGGAAGCCGCCATGGAAGGACATGCCGCCTTGCCAGACCTTGAAGATGTCGAGCGGATTGGCGAAGAAATAAGCCGGCTGGTAGAACAGCACTTCGCCCAGGCGCCCGCCCACCACCACGCCGAGCATGCCGTAGAACAGCATGTCGTCGAGATCTTCGGCTTTCCAGCCCTGCGCGGCGATATGCGGCTGGCGAATGCGCAGGCGGCCCAGTGCCAGGAACAGGCCGAAGGCCACCACATACATCAGGCCATACCAGTGGATGGCCACCGGCCCGATCGAAAAGGCAACCGGGTCCGGATTCGGGTGTACTAGCATAATCAGTTCTTCCTTATTAAATCCAAAAAGCCCCCGAGCACGGGCGACGGGTTGTCGCGGCGCCAGGCCAGGCCGGTTTCGGCCAGCGGCGTGGGCTCGACCAGGGCCCGGTATTCTACGCCCGCACGCATCAGGTTCGACACCGATTGTGGCACAAGTGCCAATCCCATGCCTCCGGAAACCAGGCTGACGATGGTCTGCATCTGGATCGCTTCCTGGCCGATGACCGGCGTGATGCCGGCGGCGCGAAAGCACCCCAGAATGGCGTCGTGCAGGCTCGGCGCCACCGCGCGCGGAAAGATCACCAGCGGCAGCGGCGGCAGCTCGCGCAGGCTTACCGGGCCGGCGCGCCTGAGCGCATCGAGGCCTGCAGGCGCGCACAGGATCAGCGGCTCTTCGAGCAGCTTGATGTAGTCGATGGCGCTGTCCATCTTGCCGGGCAGCGGCGGGATCACGAAGCCGGCGTCGATGCGGTCGTGCAGCAGTTCGTCGGCCTGCACGTCCGAGGTCGCTTCGCGCAGCACCAGCGCTACCGCCGGGAAGGCGGCGCGGTAGCGCTGCAAGATGGCAGGCAGCACGCTGTAGTCGGCGGTGGAGACAAAAGCCAGCGTCAGGCGTCCGGCTTCGCCGCCGGCGACCCGGCGCACCAGATCCGGCAGCCGGGCGGCGTCGTCGAGGATGCGGCGCGCTTCCGGCAGCAGTGCGTGGCCGGGGGCCGTGAGCGCCACCTGGCGGCGGTTGCGCAAGAATAGCGGGGCGCCGAGCAGCTCTTCGAGGCCGGCGATGCTTTGCGACAGGGGCGGTTGGGTCATGTGCAGCCGTTCGGCGGCACGGCCAAAATGCAGTTCTTCGGCGACGGCGACGAAATGGCGCAGCTGGCGCAGTTCAGGAGTCATTGATATGCAGGATGTATGGATTGGGCCGAGTGATATGCTGAACATATCACACAACATCCTGCGCGATCGCGCGCCAGCTCAGCGGCGCTTGTCGAACGCTTGTTTGACGCGCGCGGCGCGCTGCTTCGACTGCAAGCGATGGTCTTTCTTCTTGTCGAGCCCAAGCATTTTCTCGATGAACTCGAACCAGACAAAGGCGAATACCATCAAGCCGACGATATACCACCAGGACAGGTCGGCGAAGCGCCAAACTTCAAAAAAACGCAGCCCGCACAGGGCAATAATCAGCAAAATCAGCGGCATGGAAGACTCCTTCGACCCCCATAGTACAAACAAAATGATGCCGAGTGGAAAAATTCGCACGAGCATTGTGAGTTCGTCAAGCCCGGCCGTTGTGCACTCGTTACAGAGTGTATCCCTGCGTGACCTTGTCAGGAATCACGGTAAAATAAGATGGTCATGAACCTGGAGAAACAAATGAAAAGGTCTTTGTTGTTGTGTATGGTGATGTCGGCCTTCGCGTCCACCAGCGCGTTTGCCCAAGCCGACCTGGCCAAGGCCAAGAATTGCATGGCTTGCCACGCGGTCGCCAACAAGCTGGTCGGACCTTCTTACCAGGATGTCGCCTCCAAGTACGCCGGCCAGAAAAACGCCGAAGACAAGTTGGTGCAGAAAGTCATCAAGGGCGGCGCTGGCGTGTGGGGCCCGGTCCCGATGCCGGCCAATCCACAGGTGAGCGAGGCCGAAGCCCGCAGCCTGGTGAAATGGGTGCTGGCGCAAAAGTAAGTTGGCTCTGTTCGTGTAACAAGCGCACCTGCGTCGAGCATGGTGCGCTTTTTTATTGGCGCTGCTTACATCACGCCGATGCGGGTGCGCTTGCCACCCTGATAGGTAAACAGCGTGAGCGCGCCCTTGAGGATGTCACCCGACGGGTCGAACTCGATGATGCCGGTGACACCCGCGTAGCGGATTTTCTTGAGCTCGGGCAGGTATTTCGCCGGCTCAGCCGACTTGGCGTTGCGCATCGCGGTGGCCATTACCATCACCGAATCATAAGCGTAGGGCGCATAGAGCTGGACTTCGGCGCCAGTCTTGCGCTTGAAGCGCGCGCGGAAGTCGGCCATGCTTTGTTCTTGCAGGCCCTCCACGCCGCCCGCTTCGGCGCACACCACCTTGCCCTCGCCGAGGGCCTGGCCGGCCAGGTGTCCGAGGGCCGCGGTGCAGATGCCGTCGCCGCCCATGAAGGTGGCCTCGATGCCGAGCGCCTTGATCTGGCGTAGCATCGGGCCGGCCACCGAATCGGTGCCGCCAAAGAACACCAGGTCGGGCTTGCTGGCCCGGATCGCCATGAGGATGGCGGTGTGGTCGGTGGCGCTGGCGCTGGTGAATTCCTTGGCGACGATGCGCACGCCGGGCCCCTTCAAGCTGCGCGCGAAGTGCGCCGCGACGCCCTGGCCGTGGGTGGTGCGGTCGTCGATGATGGCGATCTTCTTCGCCTTGAGGGTCTCGACCGCGTAGCTGGCCAGGGCGCTGCCAAGCTTGGCGTCGTTCGCCACCACGCGGAAGGCACCCGGAAATTTCTGCCGCGTGTACTGGGTTGCGGTGGTGGCCGGCGAGATCTGCACCAGCCCGGCATCGTGATAGATTTTCGACGCTGGCACCGTGGTGCCTGCATTGAGGTGGCCGATGATGCCGTTCACCCTGGCATCGACCAGTTTCTGCGCCACTGCCTTGCCTTGCCCGGGGTCGCTGCCGTCGTCTTCGGCCAGCAGTTGCAGCTTGACCTTCTGGCCGGCGATGGTGAAGCCACGGGCGTTGAGTTCGTCAATCGCCATGCGCGCGGCGTTTTCGTTGTCCTTGCCGAGATGGGCATGGGGACCGGAGACCGGCCCGGCATGGCCGATCCTGACGAGCTGCTGCGCATGGGTGCTGGCGGCGGTTGCCGCGCAAACGAGGATCGACAGCTTGCAAGCGAGGTGCATGGGGTTCTCCGCAGAGGAAACAAGATCGCACCTCGAACGGTAGCGCACACTGGCGCAGCGCCACCCGACAAACCGCAGGCTTAGCGTCCGATCCGGTAGATCACATCCACGCCCTGCACCAGGGTGATGGCCGCCACCAGGGTCAGGTCGGTTGCCGCATCGGGGCCGCCGTCGGTGTAGCGGCCGTTGGGTTCAAGCGCCATTCCCATCGAGTTCGACAGGTTCTTCAGTGCGCCCAGCGAGACGCCGCTGGCCGCGCCAAGCCTGGCGCCAATGCCGCGCGCCATGTTCTGCGCCTTGCCCCTGGCATTGGCCAGGGCCTTGGTCACCAGTTCGGCTTCGATCTTGTCGCGGTCGCTGCGGCTGAAGGCGACGGCCAGCGATTCCACTTTCGGCATCGCCATCAAGCTGCGCATCATGGCGGACCAGGCCTCCATGTTGCGGACCGTGACCTTGAGCGCGACCCGGGTGTCCATCTGCGGCGCGGCGTCGCCCGCCACTTCGGTCTTGCGCGAGCGGCGCAGGATGTCCTGCACGTTGACATCGTCCGGTGCGATGCCGTGGCTGGCGAACAGCGCCCGGCTCGCCTCGAGCTGCTGCGTGACCTGCTGCCACGCGCTGTCGGCGTCGGCGTCGGCCGAGACGATCTCGAAGTCGATCTCGCCGGTATCGGGCCGCATGCCGATGCTGGCGGCGGCGCTGACATGGATGAAAGGATAACTGGGCAGGTCCGCGCCCAGGCAGGGAAGGGCGGTGGCAGCCAGCAGCAGGGCCGCGCCAAGGTGGGTGAGCAGTCGTGTGAGCATCGGTGTCGAACCTTTGTCGATGAGTGAAGGGGCAGCTCGACAATAAATCATCTAGACATTCATGTCTACAAAATTCTCCTCTCGACGAACTGCATTATCCATGGCTCATAGAACAGCCTGTCTGCGGTGATGAAGCCGAACAGGCGGTCGGTGGAGTCGACCAGCCCGGCTTACTCGATGCGCAATAGCAGGTCGCGTCCTTCGAGCGCCACCTGGCCGGCAAAATCGGCCGCGTGGATGCGCAGGATATAGTCGCCCGGTGCCAGCGCACCGACCTGCCAGCTCCCGGCTGACACCCGGCCATCGCGCAGGCGGTTGCTCACAGTGTAGGCGAACTGCGTAGCCTTGCTGCCGTACACGGTGATGCCGCTGGATGGCGCGTACACCAGCTTGACCGCATCCGGATTGCGCGGCAGACGGTCGAATACCTGGGTGATGCGCGGCCGCTCGTAGCCGGCCACCGGCGTGCCATCGGCGCGCAGCAGCTGGTAGCCGAGCTGGTACAGGCCCAGGCGGCGGCGCGCCAGGTTGCCGTTGACCTGGTCCCAGGCATCGGCCACGATCGTGACCTCGCCCAGCGCCCGCGCTACCCGCAGCGGCTCGCCCTTGTTTGCCCGCAGGCGCTTGCCGCTGCTGTCGAACAGCGCGATGCTGTCGATCCGCGGCGCCACCGTGTCGATAAATCCGGCGAAGGGCAGGGTCAGCGGATTGACCACCGCGCCGCCCTGGTAATAATCGAGGTGTACGTGGGCCATCGCATTGATGGTGCCGAGCGGGTCGCCCACGGCGAAGCGGGTCCCGCGCGGCACCCGCACGCGCTCGGCCTTGCCACGCTGGTCGAGCTGCATCAGAAAACGCGCATCGAGCGCCTTGCCGCGGGCGTCACGCCCGACCCGCATGTGGATGTACGACAGCGGCCCCAGGCTGATGCCTTCGCTGAGCGAACCGAAGCCCCAGTTGGCAAACGGGTCCGACACCTTCGACGGCAGCACGGCCAGCACCCGCGCGCCGACGTCGGCGCGTACATCCAGGCCGGCGTGGAAATGGTCGCGGCTGTCGCCGTTATAGCTGCCGCGCACTTCGCCCATCACGCCGACCACCTCGTGCGCCATGTCCTGCGGCCCGACCGGCCAGGGTATCGGTCCGGTGCGCGGCAGCGCCACCGGCTGCGGGCGCGCCAGGGGCGCGGCGCCAGCGCGTGGCGGCGCCAGCCGCTCAAGCCGGTGCGCCTGCGCATCGGCCACCACCAGGCTGCCGTCGCGGTCGACGGCAATGCCGCGCGGACCGTAGAGCTGCACGGTGCCGTCGGGACCGAAGCCGTCTTGCGCGGCCGGTACGTCGGCGTCGAGCAGGGCGTGGTACTGGCCGGTTGGCGCAAGCTGCACGATGCGCCCGCCCGAGCTGGCCGCAATGTACAGGTAGCCGTCGCGCGTGAGCGCCAGGCCGACCGGACGGCGCAATACCGGGCGCCGCTCGCCTTCGGGCGGGGTGGCGATCGTGCTCACCACGCCGTCCGGTGCAATCTTGCGGATCGCGTGGTTGCCGGTATCGGCCACGTACAGCGTGCCGTCGAGGGCCACCGCGATGGCGCTCGGGGTGTCGAAGCTGGCCGCCGTGCCCAGGCCGTCCGCCATGCCCGGCTGGCCGGAGCCGGCCACCGTGCTGACGCTGCCGTCGCGGGCGATGCGGCGAATGCGGTCGTTATAGGTATCGGCCACGTACACGGTGCCGGCGGCGTCCACCGCGATCCCGACCGGGCCATGGAAGCTGGCCGCGCGCCCGACGCCATCGAGCCCGCCGGGCATGCCGTTGCCGGCCAGCGTGGTGACGCCCCCGCCGGGGGCGATTTTGCGAATGGCGTGGTTGCCGGTGTCGGCCACGTACAGGTTGCCGGCGTGGTCGAAGGCGAGTGCGGACGGGGTATGGAAGCTGGCCGCCGTGCCGGCGCCATCCCGGAAGCCTTCGCGGCCACCGGCCAAGGTGGCCACGGTGCCATCCGGGGCAAGGGTGCGGATGCGGTTGCTGTCGCCGGCGTCGGCGACATGGAGCGTGCCGCGGCTGTCGAAGGCGACGCCGAAGGGGTCGCTGAAGCGGCTGCCTGCAGCCGGGCCGTCCAGTGTGCCCGGAATGCCGTCGCCGGCCAGCGCGGTGACACGCGCGGACCAGAACGGCGTCGTTGCCGCCGCCTTTGGCGTGAGCACGATGGGGGCGCCCGGCTGCGGTTCGACCCGGTCGGTGAAAACGATGGCGCTGCCCGCCAGGACAATGCCCGCGCCCGCAAGCGCCGCGATCAGGATCTTTCGGTTCACAGGAGCCGCCCAACGATGACAGAGGCTGTCATCTTAGCCGATGCACGGAAAGTAGCTGCGCCGTTTATCCGTCGAGCGTCTTGAGGTAGGTGATTTCCTGCGCCACCGCCTGGCTGACGATCTCTCCCAGCGCCGCCTGCAGGCCCTCGCCCAGCTCTGCACTGAAGCGCTCCAGCGAACGCTGCATCGCGTCGGCCATCGCATCGCGTACCCGCCCCTCGAGCACGAAATCGACGCGGCCCTGCAACTGCTGCAGCACGCGTTCGGTCACGCGGCGTTCCAGCACGCTCCATTGCTCGCCGGTCCAGCGTTCGAGCGCGCGGCGTTCGAGCTGTTCGGCCTCGGGGGCGATGGCAGCGTCTTGAACCGGAGCGACGGCGGCCGGCTCGCTCACGACTTCGGTCAGCACCGGGATGCTCGCATCAAAAGCGGAATGTTGGTTCATGACTTTCCTGCGACGAAGTGGGTCAGGGGATAGGACTGCTTCTTGTATGCAGCATAGCGCTGGCGGCCGGCCGCCGCATCGTCTTCGTCAAGGGAGATGATCTCGAATACGCGCGCGAACTGCGCCAGCCCGGCGGGCGTGCGGCGCGTCAGGTTGACCAGCATGTCGTGGTGCGGCAGCGCCACCGCTTCGTCGAAGGTGACGATTACCGGCGTGAGCGCTGCCAGCGGGTCGTGCGCCATCACGTGGGCAATGAAGTCGGTATCGGATAGCGTCCACAGCGCCGCATCGAACGCTGCGGCCTGCTCGGCATTTTCAAGCAGCACGACGACCTTGGCCTTGGCGGCATGGGCCTTGCGCACCAGGCGGCAGGCATAGGCCAGCTTGTCGGGGATATTGGTATGGAAGTCGATGCGCGTCATGGTGTAGCAATATACAGGGCGGCACCTGGCCGCCCTGGGGTCGATTCAAATGTCGCTCAGCGGCTCATGCCGCTGTGGCGCAACAGCGCATCGATCGATGGCTCGCGGCCGCGGAAGGCCCTGAACGATTCCAGTGCCGGGCGTGAACCGCCCATGGCCAGGATCTCGCGCTGGAAGCGCTTGCCGGTTTCGGCCAGGTTGCCGCCTTCGAGCGCTTCCTCGAAGGCCGCATAGGCGTCGGCCGACAGCACTTCGGCCCACTTGTAGCTGTAGTAGCCGGCCGCATAGCCGCCCGAGAAGATGTGGCCGAACGCATGCTGGAAGCGGTTGAAACTTGGCGGAATCAGGACCGAGAACTTCTCGCGCACCTCGTTGATCAGGTCCTGCACGGTGTGCTGGCTTTCCGGATCGAAGTCGTAGTGCAGGTGCATGTCGATCAGCGAGAACTCGACCTGGCGCAAGGTCACCATCCCTGACTGGAAGTTCTTTGCGGCCAGCATCTTGTCGTACAGCGCGCGCGGCAGCGGCTCGCCGGTCGTGACATGCGCAGTCATCTGCTGCAGCTTGTCCCACTCCCAGCAGAAATTCTCCATGAACTGGGAAGGCAGTTCCACCGCATCCCACTCCACGCCCGAGATACCCGACACCGACAGCTCTTCGACTTCGGTCAGCATGTGGTGCAGGCCGTGGCCGAATTCGTGGAACAGGGTAATGACTTCGTCGTGCGTGAACAGCGAAGGCTGCAGCTTGCCATCGACCGTTGCCGGCGGGGTGAAGTTGCAGGTGAGGTAGGCGATCGGCGTCTGCACGATGCCGCCCGTGGCCAGGCGCCGGCCGCGCGCGTCGTCCATCCAGGCGCCCTGGCCCTTGCCGGCGCGCGCGTACAGGTCGAGGTAGAACTGGCCAATGAGTTCGCCATCGCGCTCGATGCGGAAGAAGCGCACGTCCGGGTGCCATACCGGTGCTTGGTCGGGCCCGATGGCGACCCCGAACAGCTCCTCGATGATGGCGAACAGGCCGGCCACCACCTTCGGTTCGGGGAAGTACTGCTTGACCTCTTTTTCAGAGAAAGCATAGCGTTTTTCGCGCAGCTTTTCCGAGGCATAGGCCACGTCCCACGACTGCATGTCCGGGATGCCCAGCTCGTCGCGGGCAAAGGCGCGCAGCTCTTCCAGGTCTTTTTCTGCAAACGGACGCGCGCGCCTGGCCAGGTCTTCCAGGAACTCGATCACGTGCTGCGGGCTTTGCGCCATCTTCGACACCAGCGAGACTTCGGCAAAATTACCGTAGTCGAGCAGCTTGGCTTCTTCGTTGCGCAGGCGCAGCAGGTTGACGATGTTGGCCGAGTTGTCCCATTTTTCCAGCTCGCTGAACACCAGGCCGACATCCGACGCCTTGGTGGCGCTGGCGCGGTAGATGGTCTCGCGCAAGGCGCGGTTGTCGCAGAACTGCAGCAGCGGATAGTACGACGGGAAATGCAGCGTGAACTGCCAGCCGGCCTTGCCGTCTTTCTCGGCGCTGGCGCGGGCGGCCGCCTTGACGTCGTCCGGCACGCCGGCCAGCTCGGCTTCGCTCTCGACCAGCAGCTTGTAGTCGTTGGTGGCGTCGAGCACGTTTTCCGAGAAGCGGGTCGAGGTGGCGGCCTGCAGTTCCTGGATCTCGGCGAAGCGCTGCTTGCTGGCTTCTGGCAACTCGGCGCCGCCCAGGCGGAAATCGCGCAGCGCGTTGTCGACGATCTTCTTGCGCGCCGGGCTCAAGCTGTCGTAGTCGTCGCCCGTGCGCAGCTGCTTGTACTTGGCGAACAGCGCCTCGTTCTGGCCGAGTGCGGTCCAGAACTCGGTGACCTTGGGCTGGTTTTCGTTGTAGACCGCGCGCAGTTCGGGCGTGTCCATGACGTTGTTCAGGTGGTTCACCACGCCCCAGGCGCGGCCCAGGCGTTCGGTGGCTTCTTCGAGCGGCACCACGAAGCTGTCCCAGCTCACCGTCGCTACCGGTGCTTCCAGCCGGGCCACGACCTCGGCTGCTTCCTTGATCAGCTGGTCGATGGCCGGCGTGACATGCTCGGGCTTGACCGCGTCGAAACGGGTCAGGCCGGAGAATTCGAGTAGGGGATTGCTGGTGTCAAAGTTCATGGTCGTCTCTTCCTGAATAGGTTCCGGATTTATGCAAGGCCGGGTGTCGGTTCCATTCCGGTCGCTTGCGTCGGGCAGTCCTGGCTGCTGCGATGCACGCGCTCGGCCGACTCCACGGTGTTCATCAACAGCATCGTGATCGTCATCGGTCCGACGCCGCCCGGCACCGGGGTAATGTAGGAGGCCACTTCGCGCACCCCGGCAAAGTCGACGTCGCCGCACAGCTTGCCGGCGTCGTCGCGGTTCATGCCGACGTCGATCACGATCGCGCCGGGTTTGACCATATCGGCCGTAAGGGTATTGCGCCGGCCCACGGCGGCAACCACCACGTCGGCCTGGCGGGTATACAGACCCAGGTCCGGCGTCGCGCTATGGCAGATGGTGACGGTAGCATTGGCTTGCAAGAGCAGCAGGGCCATCGGCTTGCCAACAGTGTTGGAGCGGCCGATCACGACTGCATGCTTGCCACGCAAATCGACGCCGGTGCTGTCGATGAGTTTCATGCAACCGTAGGGCGTGCAGGGACGAAAGCCCGGCAGGTTGGCGACCAGCTCGCCGGCCGACAGCACCGAATAGCCATCCACGTCCTTGCTGGTGGCGATCGCTTCGATCACCTTGCTCGGGTCGATATGCCGCGGCAGCGGCATCTGCACCAGGATGCCGTGGATCGACGGGTCGGCGTTGAGGGCGGCGATACGGTCGAGCAGGGCGGCTTCGGACAAATCGGCCTCGTACTTCTCGAGCACCGAATGAAAGCCGACGTCGCCGCAGGCCTTGACCTTGTTGCGCACATAGACGTGGCTGGCAGGGTCTTCGCCGACCAGGATCACGGCCAGGCCGGGCTGCCTGCCGGCGGCGCTAAGCCGGGCGGCGCGCTCGGCGATCTCGCCGCGCAGTTGTTGGGAAAGAAGGATTCCGTCGATCGGTTGGGCAGGCATGGTCGGCTCGTTAGGGGCAAAACCGAAATTATAAGGCCCACGCGGGATTACTCTCCCATCTTGCCCGGCATACCGCGCGCCGCGCCCAGCCAGGCATTGTCATATTGTCCGCTCTGCGGATGTGCAGTTGCAGCATAGAATTTCATTATGTGGAATGACATATCGCAATTTGAAAAAGTCCAGACCCGCTGGTAGAATCGAACGGTTTATTTTCAGACATGTGAAATTTCACCAAAATCGCCGCCAGCCATATCGACTGATCGGGTGGGGCGCAATTCTAAGGAGACGCATTAATGTCAGCTCAACTCGACCAGTTGACGGCGCAAGCCGCCAATGATCCGGACACGCTCGAAACCCAGGAATGGCTGGACGCGCTCGAAGCGGTGATCGAACACGAGGGCACCGACCGCGCGCACTACCTGATGGAGCGCATGGTCGACCTGGCACGTCGCCGCGGCGCCCACATCCCGTTTTCGAGCAACACCGCCTACGTTAATACGATCCCGGCCCACCTGAACCAGAACTGCCCGGGCAACCTGGAATACGAAGAGCGCCTGCGCTCGTGGATGCGCTGGAACGCGATGGCGATGGTGGTCAAGGCCAACCGCGCCGACGGCGACCTGGGCGGCCACATCTCCTCGTTCGCCTCGCTGGCGAACATGCTGGGGATCGGCTTCAATCACTTCTGGCATGCCCCGACCGAAGAGCATGGCGGCGACCTGCTCTACATCCAGGGCCACAGCTCGCCCGGCATCTATGCGCGCGCCTACCTTGAAGGCCGCATCACCGAAGAGCAGATGCTCAATTTCCGCCGCGAGGTCGACGGCAAGGGCCTGTCTTCCTACCCGCACCCGAAGCTGATGCCGGACTTCTGGCAGTTCCCGACCGTGTCGATGGGCCTGGGGCCCTTGATGGCGATCTACCAGGCGCGCTTCCTGAAGTACCTGCACGCCCGCAGCATCGCCGACACCGAGGCGCGCAAGGTCTGGGTGTTCTGCGGCGACGGCGAGATGGACGAGCCGGAATCGATGGGCGCGATCGGCATGGCCGCGCGCGAGCGTCTCGACAACCTGGTAATGGTCGTGAACTGCAACCTGCAGCGCCTGGACGGCCCGGTGCGCGGCAACGGCAAGATCATCCAGGAGCTCGAGGCCGACTTCCGCGGCGCCGGCTGGAACGTGGTCAAGGTCATCTGGGGTTCGCAGTGGGACGCGCTGCTCTCGAAAGACAAGGACGGCATCTTGCAGCGCGTCATGATGGAAACCGTGGACGGCGAATACCAGAACTACAAGGCCAAGGACGGCGCCTACGTGCGCAAGCATTTCTTCGGCAAGCACCCCGAGCTGCTCAAGATGGTCGCCAACATGAGCGACGACGATATCTGGCGCCTGACCCGCGGCGGCCACGACCCGCACAAGATCTATGCCGCGTTCAAGAACGCGCAGGAGAACAAGGGTTCGCCAACCGTGCTGCTGGTGAAGACGGTCAAGGGCTTCGGCATGGGCAAATCGGGCGAGGCGCGCAACACCGCGCACCAGACCAAGAAGCTCGACGACGCGGCGATCCGCGAGATGCGCGACCGCTTCAATATTCCGATTCCAGACGATAAGCTGGCCGAAATCCCGTTCTTCAAGCCGGCTGACGACGCGCCCGAAATGCAGTACCTGCACGAGCGCCGCAAGGCGCTGGGCGGCTACCTGCCGCAGCGCCGCTCCAAGGCCGACGAAACCCTGGTGGTGCCGCCGCTCGAATCGTTCAAGGCCGTGCTCGACCCAACCCCGGAAGGCCGCGAGATCTCGTCCACCCAGTCTTATGTGCGCGTGATTACCAGCCTGCTGAAAGACCCGAGCCTGGGCCAGCGCATCGTACCGATCCTGGTCGACGAGTCGCGCACCTTCGGCATGGAAGGCCTGTTCCGCCAGATCGGCATCTTCAACCAGCAGGGCCAGCTCTACGAGCCGGTCGACCGCGACCAGGTGATGTACTACCGTGAAGACAAGGCCGGCCAGATCCTGCAGGAAGGTATCAACGAAGCGGGCGGCATGAGCTCGTGGATTGCAGCGGCGACCTCGTACTCGTCGAACAACCGCCAGATGATCCCGTTCTACACCTTCTACTCGATGTTCGGCATGCAGCGCGTCGGCGACCTGGTATGGCTGGCGGGCGACATCCGCGCGCGCGGCTTCCTGATGGGCGGCACCGCCGGCCGTACCACGCTCAACGGCGAAGGCCTGCAGCACGAAGATGGCCACAGCCACATCATCGCCGCCACGGTCCCGAACTGCCTGCCCTACGACCCGACCTTCGGGCACGAAGTGGCGGTGATCATCCACGACGGCCTGCGCCGCATGGTGACGGAACAGGAAGACGTGTTCTATTACATCACCATCATGAACGAGAACTACGCGCATCCTGGCCTGAAGCCCGGCCAGGAAGAGGGCATCCTGAAGGGCATGTACCTGCTGCAGGAAGGCGCACCGGCTGCCGAACAGGCTGCACCGCGTGTCCAGCTGGTTGGCTGCGGCACCATCCTGCGCGAGTCGATCTTCGCCGCCGAGCTGCTCAAGAACGACTGGGGCGTCGATGCCGACGTCTGGTCGGCGCCGTCGCTGACGCTGCTGGCCCGTGATGGCCAGGACTGCGAGCGCTGGAACATGGTCAACCCGGAAGCCGAGCAGCGCGTGCCGTATGTCACCTCGCTGCTGCAGGACACGCAGGGCCCGATCATCGCGACCACCGACTACATGCGCCTGTTCGCCGAGCAGATCCGCGCCTTCATGCCGAAAGACCGCAGCTACAAGGTGCTGGGCACCGATGGATTCGGCCGCTCGGATTCGCGCGTCAAGCTGCGCGAGTTCTTCGAGGTGAACCGCTACTACGTCACCGTCGCCGCCCTGCGCGCGCTGGCCGACGAAGGCAAGATCGAACGCGCGATCGTGTCGCAGGCGATTGCCAAGTACGGGATCGACCAGAACAAGCCAAACCCTGTGACCCAGTAAATGCTCGATGCCGCCATCTTCTTGCGGGGATGGCGGCGCAGGCGCTAACTCAAATAAGAACGGAGCTAACACTATGAGCATTGTGGAAGTCAAAGTCCCGGATATCGGCGACTTCAAGGAAGTGGAAGTGATCGAACTGATGGTCAAGCCAGGCGACACGATCAAGGTCGACCAGTCGCTGGTCACGGTCGAGTCGGACAAGGCGAGCATGGAAATCCCGTCGAGCCATGCCGGCGTGGTCAAGGAAATCAAGATCAAGGTCGGCGACAAGGTTGCCGAAGGATCGCTGATGCTGCTGCTGGAAGAAGCCGGCGACGCGGCCGCTCCTGCGGCTGCTCCAGCCGCCGAAGCCGCAGCCGCACCAGCCGCAGCCGCACCAGCTGCCGCCGCACCTGCTGCTGCCTCGGGCGGCATCGTCGAAGTCACCGTGCCGGACATCGGCGACTTCAAGGAAGTCGAAGTCATCGAGATGATGGTCAAGCCGGGCGACACGATCAAGGTCGACCAGTCGCTGATGACGGTCGAATCGGACAAGGCGAGCATGGAGATCCCGTCCAGCCATGCCGGCGTGGTCAAGGAGGTCAAGGTCAAGGTGGGCGACAAGGTGGCCAAGGGCACGCTGGTGCTGATGATCGAAGCCAGTGGCGATGCGCCTGCTGCTGCCCCTGCTGCTGCTGCTGCTGCTCCTGCTGCTCCTGCTGCTGCGCCGGCGCCTGCCGCCGCCCCAGCCCCGGCTGCGGCCGCCGCGCCGGCGCCGGCGCCTGCCGCCGCTGCCGCAGCGGGCGTCACCGGCTCCAAGGCCCATGCATCGCCGTCGATCCGCAAGTTCGCCCGCGAACTGGGCGTGGACCTGGCGCGCGTGCCGGGCACCGGCCCGAAGAGCCGCATCACCCAGCTCGACGTGCAGAACTTCGTCAAGGGCGTGATGGCTGCGCCAGCGGCCGCGCCGGGCAAGGCGGGCGGTTCCGGCGTCGGGCTGGACCTGCTGCCATGGCCGTCGCTCGACTTCTCGAAGTTTGGCCCGACCGAACTGCTGCCGCTGTCGCGCATCAAGAAGATCTCTGGCCCCAACCTGCACCGCAACTGGGTCATGATCCCGCACGTGACGCAGTTCGACGAAGCCGACGTCACCGACCTGGAGCAGTTCCGCGTCGAGTCGAACGCCGCGCTGGCCAAGCAGAAATCGAACGTCAAGCTGACCATGCTGGCCTTCGTCATCAAGGCCAGTGTCGCCGCGCTCAAGAAGTTCCCGCAATTTAACGCTTCGCTCAGCGAAGACGGCGCGGCGCTGATCCTGAAGCAGTACTACAACATCGGCTTCGCCGCCGACACCCCGAATGGCCTGGTGGTTCCGGTGGTGAAAGAGGCCGACAAGAAGACGGTGTCGCAGATCGCGACCGAAATGGGCGAGCTCTCGGCGCAGGCGCGCGACGGCAAATTGCCGCCGACGGCGATGCAGGGCGCGACCTTTACCATCTCGTCGCTGGGCGGCATTGGCGGTACGGCCTTTACGCCGATCATCAATGCGCCCGAACTGGCGATCCTGGGCCTGTCGAAGTCGGCGATGAAGCCGGTATGGGACGGTGCGGCATTCCAGCCGCGCCTGATGCTGCCGCTGTCGCTGTCCTACGACCACCGCGTGATCGATGGCGCGGGCGCTGCGCGCTTTGCCGCCTACCTGGCGGAGGTGCTGGCCGACCTGCGCAAGACCCTTCTGTAAGGAGCGCCGAGTATGAGCACTGTTGAAGTAAAGGTCCCGAACATCGGCGACTTCAAGGACGTCGAAGTGATCGAGCTGCTGGTCAAGCCTGGCGACACCATCAAGGTCGACCAGTCGCTGATCACGGTCGAATCGGACAAGGCCAGCATGGAGATTCCATCGACCCATGCGGGCGTGGTCAAGGACATCGCAGTCAAGGTGGGCGACAAGATGAACGAAGGCTCGCTGCTGCTGACGCTCGAGGAATCCGCCGCGGGTGCGGCCGCCCCGGCGCCGGCGCCTGCCGCTCCTGCTCCTGCCGCTCCTGCTCCTGCCGCAGTGGCTGCCCCTGCGGCTTCCCCGGCGGCTACCCCGGCGGCGACCCCGGCACCGGGCGCGGCCAGCTATGGCGGCCAGGTCGACATCGAATGCGAGCTGATGGTGCTCGGCGCCGGTCCCGGCGGCTATTCGGCCGCCTTCCGCGCGGCCGACCTCGGCATGAACGTGGTGCTGGTCGAGAAGTACGCAACCCTTGGCGGCGTGTGCCTGAATGTCGGCTGCATCCCGTCCAAGGCGCTGCTGCATGTGGCGCACATCATGGACGAAACCGCGCACATGGCGGACCTTGGCGTGAGCTTTGCCAAGCCCGACGTCGACATCGACAAGCTGCGCGCCTATAAAGATGGCGTCATCAAGAAGATGACTGGCGGCCTGAATTTCATGGCCAAGGCGCGCAAGGTCAATGTGGTGCAGGGCGTGGGCCAGTTCCTCAGCCCGAACCACCTCGAGGTGACGGGCGCCGACGGCAGCAAGAAGGTAGTCAAGTTCGCAAAAGCGATCATCGCCGCCGGCTCGAGCGTGGTGAAGCTGCCGTTCGTGCCGGAAGATCCGCGTATCGTCGATTCGACCGGCGCGCTGGAGCTGCGCCAGGTACCGAAGCGCATGCTGGTCATCGGCGGTGGCATCATTGGCCTTGAAATGGCTACCGTGTACTCGACCCTGGGCGCGCGCATCGACGTGGTCGAGATGATGGATGGCCTGATGCAGGGCGCCGACCGCGAGGCCGTCAAGGTCTGGCAGAAGTACAACGCCCACCGCTTCGACAACATCATGCTCAAGACCAAGACGGTTGGCGTGGAAGCGCTGCCAGAAGGCATCAAGGTTTCCTTCGAGGCCGCCGAAGCCGGCGCGGCCGCACCGCAAGCGCAGGTCTACGACCTGGTGCTGGTGGCTGTCGGGCGCAGCCCGAACGGCAAGAAGCTCTCGCTCGATGCGGCCGGCGTGACGGTGAGCGAGCGCGGCTTCATCGACGTGGACAGGCAGATGCGCACCAATGTGCCGCACATCTTCGCCATTGGCGACCTGGTGGGCCAGCCGATGCTGGCGCACAAGGCGGTGCACGAGGCCCATGTGGCGGCCGAAGCGGCGCACGGCGAGAAGGCGTACTTCGACGCCAAGGTGATTCCGTCGGTGGCCTACACCGATCCGGAAGTGGCATGGGTCGGCCTGACCGAGGACGAAGCCAGCCAGAAGGGAATCAAGGTCGAGAAGGGCCACTTCCCGTGGAATGCCAGCGGCCGCGCGGTTGCCAACGGCCGCGACGAGGGCTTTACCAAGCTGCTGTTCGATGCCGAGACCAAGCGCATCGTCGGCGGCACGATTGTCGGCACCAATGCCGGCGACATGATCGGCGAAGTGGCGCTGGCCATCGAAATGGGCGCGGACGGCGTGGACATCGGCAAGACCATTCACCCGCACCCGACGCTGGGCGAATCGATCGGCATGGCAGCTGAAGTGTACAAGGGGGTTTGTACGGATATGCCGCCAGTGAAGAAGAAGTGATCGCCCCGATGGCGGTGTAATGAAAAACGGGACCCTCGCGGGTCCCGTTTCATTTTGTGCAGAGAGTTACTTCGCGATCAGCACCAGCGTGCCGCGCCCGCACAGGCCGTAGCTGGTGTTCTCTCCACCGACCAGGTCTTCTGCGCCCGGCGCCCTGACCTGCGACGCGCCTTCGGCCCATGGGCAGGTATCGGTGACGCGGTACCAGGTCTTGCCCGCACCTGGCCACGGCAGCGTGAAGTTGACCTGCGCACTCCATGCGTTGTGGGCCACATAGATTGCCGAAGCGGGATCGCCAAGCTCGGAGCCGTCGATGCGCCAGGCGATCGCGTGGTTGGCGGTATTGTTGAAATAGGCCGTATCCGCGACGCCCCCATCGGGCTTGAACCAGCGCAGCTGCTCCATCACGTTGCCGTTGTTGTCCACGCTAGAGTAGAAATTGGCTGGACGCAGGGCCGGATGCGCCTTGCGGAAGGCCATCATCGCTTTCGAGAAGTTCTCGAAATTTGTCTGGTCTGCCGTGCGGGTCCAGCCCTGCCAGTTGGCCGAAGAATCCAGGTTATAGGGATTGTTATTGCAGTTCATGGTGCGCAAGGCCTCGTCGCCACCGACGATCATGGGCACGCCGGCCGACAGCATCATCAGCGCCATGCCGTTGCGCGCCGCCTTGCGCTGGTCTGCCGCAATGCCGCCCTGGTCCCAGCTGTTGTTGTTGTCCTCGCCACCGTCGCTCGGACCCCATGGCCAGGCCTGGTTATTGTTCTTGCTGTTACAGCTGTACAAATCCTTGAGTGTGAAACCGTCGTGGGCGGTGATGAAGTTGACTGAGTGCCAGGGTTTGCGGCCATCGTCGCCATACAGGTCGCTCGAGCCGGCAAAGCGGCTGGCCATTTGCCCGGTCGTGATAGTCGCGCTGCCCAGCTTGTTCTGCGCCTGGCGCACGACGTCGCGGTAGCTGCCATTCCATTCGGCCCAGCCGCTCGGGAAGTTGCCGACCTGGTAGGAATTGCCGCCAATGGCCCAGGGTTCGGCGATCAGGTCGACGCCGCTGCCGCCCAGGGCGGGGCGGGGCGGCAGTTCTGCCACGATGCGGTTGAGCGCGTTTCCTGCGTCCATTTTGTCGAAATTGAAGCAGCCGTGCTGGCAGGTGTTGCCCAGTACCGAGGCCAGGTCGAAACGGTAGCCGTCAACGCCGAGCTTGTCGCGCCAGTAGGCGAGCGAGTCGATGATCAGGTTCTGCGCCACCGTGTTACGGGTATTGTAGTTGCCGCCGACGCCGGTGTTGTCCCAGGAATTCTGCATGTCCGAGGTCAGGCTGTAATAGGTCGCGTTGTCCAGGCCGCGGAAGCTGGTGATGTTATACGTGGTCTTGTCGGTCGGACTCCAGGCGCCGCCTTCGCCGGTATGGTTGTAGACCACGTCGACCAGCACCTTGATGCCATTGTCGTGGAAGGCCTTGACCATTTCCTTGAATTCGCGGGTGGGGCCGCCCGGCGTCTTGTCGTAGGCATAGCGGCGATCCGGCGCAAAATAATTCAGGGTCATGTAGCCCCAGTAGTTGTCGCCGGTGTTGCTGTTGGGGTCGTTGTCGTTGGTATCGTTCTGGGTTTCCTGCACCGGCAGGAATTCGATGGCGGTCACGCCCAGGCTGGCCAGCCAGGCCGCCTTCAGGCCCGCGCCCTTGTAGGTGCCACGGTAGGCGGCGGCGATGCCCGTGTCGTTCATGGTCAGGCCACGCACATGCGCCTCGTAGACGACATCGTCCTTGAGCGCGCGCGTCGGCTTGGTGCCGAACGACTGGGTGTCGCCAGCCAGGACGATGCCTTTCGGCGCCGAGGTGCCGCTGTCGATGTTGCGGTAGGTGGCGCCGCTGGCATAGATGGTGCCGTTGGTCATCGTGGCCGTGGTCGGATCGTGGCTCAGTTCGAGCGCATACGGATCGGACAGCAGCTTGTTGGGGTTGAAGCGGTTGCCGGCGGCATCGACGTCGCTGACGAAACCGGTGCCCGACCCCTTGGTCCAGCTGGCGCTGTAGGGCCAGTTCGGGCCCCAGGCACGGTAGCCGTAGTAGAGCGTGCCGCCCAGCCCTTGGGAGCCGAGGGTTGCAGTAGGAATCGTCACGCTCCAGGTGCCGCCGGAATTGGTCAGTGTATAGCGTGCCTTCTCGGCAGTGCCGGTGGCGGTGCTGTACAGGTAGAGTTCGATGCGGGTGGCCTTGCTCGAGTACACCTTGAACGTCACATTGGCCTTGGTGGCGTCGTAGGCAGCGCCGAGCTTGGTTGGATTGATGGCGGCCCAGGCCGGCGCACCGAGCAGGGCGCCGGCGATGCAGGCGGCCAGCAAGCGTTGATGCAGTTTCATTGTTTGTCTCCGAAATCGATCTGTTTTATATGCAACCAGTCTGTGCAGTACTTGCCCCCGGTAAGAGCCCATGCATGCGCGGCTGATCAGCTTTCGTGTACTTCGCCTACCTCTCATGAGTAGCTCATCAGTACACCGAGGCGAAGCTACTCCTGACGCATAAGTAAGTCAACTGTGTCGTCGTAGTTTTAGTACGCAAGCTCTGTGCCGGGTGCGGCAAGGGGCCTGCAACACCTGCAATCGTGAGCAGCGCCCGTGTTCGAACCGACCGGCTATGATGGGGCAGTGTGGCGGCAAGCCCACTTGCCGCCGGTCGTGCAATGCCAGGAGAAACTGCTATGTATGAACACGGCAATGAATACGTCGGCACGGTGTTCGTGCTGCCCGAATCCCGCGCCTTCGAGCTCCGAACTGTGGTCCACGGCGAGCCCTTGCTCGTGCATGGCAGCATTTCCCAACAGCTGGCGGCGCGTTTCGGCGAGGGGCCGAACGCCATCGATCCACGCCAGGTGGCGCTGCAGCCGCGCCGGGTCGAAGTCATTACCCGCGAGATCCACGAACGCCACCGCGCTCCGCGCAAGGTGTATTGCCTCAGCCGCCTGTTCGATTTCGAATCGCACCACGCACCGCCTGCACCGGCTGAAACACGGCCCTGAAAATGAAACATGCCGCCCGGCTTGCGCGGGGCGGCATTGTTCGGGTCGGATCTTTCAGCTAAATGCGATGAACCGTTCTGGGATGTCGATCGACCCATCCTGCGCCGCGGCAGCGTAGGCATGCATCTCGGTGAGAACGGCCTGGAGTTGTTCGGTGCCCGGATTTTCCATGAAGCCTTTCATGCGCTCTTGCAGCGATGCTTGCTGGTCGCGCCATTCGTAGCGTGAAGCCTTGCTCATGCTGCCTCCTCGCGGCCAAGCGCCGCTGTCGTTTTATTGTTCATGACATTCTCCTGTGATGGATGTCAGAGTGACACGAAACACAGCAGGGGGTCGGTGCGATGGCGCACGCAATCCCCTCTAGACGTGCTGCGCTTAAACGATGTTAGCCGCCCAGCAAGAAGCTGGCGTGTAAATGCATCGTGGTGTTTCCGGCAGTGTTGTTGGAAACCACGCAACAGTGCTGCCGGATTTCGTCCGCTTGATGTGGTCGTCGCGACAATTGCCACAGGCGCCATGCTATAGTCGAAGAATTGCCGCAAGGCAATAAATGCGCCGCTTGTGCTGCGTTTGCCGACTCGGCAGTTGACTTCGAGCCTGATTAAATATGATCACAACGCCCTTGAGCATCGGCGCCCGCCTGGCGTTTGGCTGCGGCAGCTTTATACTTTTGATAATCGTCCTGTCCGCCCTGGCAATCGGCCGGGTGGGAGAGATCGAGCGCGCGCTCGACCACATTAACAACATCACCAGCGTCAAGCAGCGCTATGCGATCAATTTGCGCGCCAGCGTGCGTGACCGGTCCATTGCGCTGCGCGACGTGGTGCTGGCGCCGGACGCGGCCCATGCCGTCGCACCGATCGGCCTGATCAAGACCCAGGACGACCTGTATGCCCGCTTTGCCTCGCCAATGGATGCCTTGTTCCATGAGCTTCCGGATACGCTGGCGGCCGAAAAAGACGCGCTGGCCGCGATCAAGGAGCAGGAGCGCCGCACCCGGCCGCTGATCGAGCGCGTGGCCGCCCTGCACGCCGCCGGCCAGGTGGCGCAAGCATCGGCGCTGCTCACGCAACAGGCTGCGCCAGCCTTCGTCGACTGGCTCGCCAGCATCAATGGTTTCATCGGGCTGCAAGAGCAGATCGCGAACGAACATGCCGCCGCCGCGCGCCGCACGGCATCCGGTTTCTTTAGCTGGATGGTGCTGCTGTGCATCAGCGCCATTGTCGCTGGCGGGCTCGGCGCCTGGGCCCTGGCGCAGGGACTGCGGCGCCAGTTCGCGCAACGTGCCGTGCCGGCGCCGCAACCTGCGTCCCCTGCAAGCGCGGCGGCGCCGCGGCTGGCCCAGGCGATGGCAACGATCGATGCCTCGTCCAGCAAGATTGTCGACATCATGGGCGTAGCCGACGACCTGGCGTTTCGGACTACCCTGCTGGCCCTGAGTGCGGCGGTCGAAGCGGCGCGCGCGGGCGAACGACGGCACGCATTCGCCGATGTGGCTATCGAAGTGAGCGTGCTCGCCCAGCGCTCGGCGGTGGCCGCGCAAGACATCAGAGAACTTGTCGCTTTGTCGGTCGACCGCGTCGAGGCCGGCGCACGTCTTGTAGACGAAGCCGGTGAGCGGATGGACGAGTTAGTCGCTGCCGTGCGCCGCGTCACCGACGTCATCGACGGAATCACCCCTGGCGTGCCGGGGCACACCGTGGAGCCCTGCCGCCAAGATGCGATCGGGCAGATGAGCGAAGCGGCTGGCCTGAACGCGGTACTGGTGCGGCAGGCAGCCGCCGCCGCCGCCGCGCTGGAAACGCAAGCCCGATGCCTGGCGCAGGTGGCCGGCAGCTCGCGGCCCGGTGTTCTGGCAGAGCAGAAGCTTGAACAGGCATGCCAGGCGGTGTCGGCGTAAGCAAGCGATAAGGGGCAGACGACAAGCGCTGCCGTGGCAGCTCTTGTGCTTTTGGACACAGCGTAAATTATTGCTGCAAGCAGGGCTTTAGCCCGGATTGGAATTGCCGTTAGGCATTTCATAGTCCCCCGGAGAATTGCCATGCTCAAGTCCATTTTGCTCGCTGCTACGCTGGCCGCAACCTGCATGACGCCCCCGCTGAACGCTGCCGAGCTGACCGTGCTTGAGCAGCGCTGGCTCGATGCTGCCGGTCCGGTGCTGGCCTATTCGCAGCAAATGCGGCTTCCGCTCGATATCACCGTCCAGCCTTGGCCGCGCACTGGCGATGTGCCGCTGGCGATGGGTTTCGACAAGGGCCGTTGCAAGCTGGTGCTTTCGCTGCGCAACAATCCGGATGCGCAAAGCGTGCTGGCAGGGGTTCCCGAAGCCGAGCAGGGACCGCTGATCGAAGCGATGGCCGCGCACGAGATCGCCCATTGCTGGCGCTACGCGCAAGGGGCGTGGAATGCGTTGCCGGCCGGCTTCGAGGAAATCGGCGAAGAATTCGCGGCCGACCTGTCCTTGCTCAAGGCCGCCAAGGCAATGCGCGAGACACGACGCGAAGAAGGGTTTGCCGACCTGGTCGCACTGGCATGGACGCGCCGCAGCAACCCGGACGACTATGCGCGCGTGTACCGCTGGCTATCTAGCGTACGCGACCGGGTCACGGTGCCGCGCAGCGGCCACGATACGCGTGCCTGGGTCCGGCTGGCGGGTGACGGCGCCCGTTTCGGCAATGCCGCCGCGCCCTTCGAGGCCGCCGCCGAGCTGTGGCGTGAAGGCTTGCTCGATGCCGAGTAATGTCGGAACAGCCAGTCAATATGATGTTTTATCGACAAGTGTACGTTGTCGCACAGATGGTCTCGAGCCGGGGAGCGTTTAATGGGTTCTGTCACAACAACCGATTATAAAAGGACACCATCATGAACAAGCTCCTCGCCACTTTGCTGGCTACCGTCGCCGGCGCCACGATCGCCGCCGCCCCTGCTTTTGCCCAGAAAGCCGATACCGCGGGCTATCGCACTGCGATGGACAAGATCGCGGCCGACCACAAGACAGCCAAGCAGAAATGCGATGCGCTCAAGGATGAAGACGTCTGCGAAGACCAGGCCGACGTGATGCGCGCCCGTGCCGAACTCGATGCGGTTGCCAAATACGACAATACGCCGGCCAAGCGTGACGCGGCCCGCCGCAAGCTGGCCGAAGCCGAGTACGAGCTGGCCGAAGAAAAATGCGAGACCATGAAGGGCGACCAGGAAGACAGCTGCAAGGCCAACGCCAAGGCAGCCCGTACCGCCGCGCTGGCCGATAGCAAAGCCACCCGAGACACCGCCATGGCCCATAGCGCCGCCGGCGCCACCGCTGCAGGCGCGGCCGTTACCGCCAAGGCCGATACCGATGGCGGCCTGATCGCTACCACCGACACCAAGGATCCGGTCAAGGCCGCCGCTGTCGAGAAATGCGAACAGCAGGGCAACAAGACTGCCTGCATCATTGAAAACGACAGCAGCAAGGCTGTTGCTGCGGCCGAGCGTGCCGGCGACAAGACCCGCATGGCCGCCGTCGATGCCGGCGACCGTACCGAAGCGGCAGCAGCCACTGCCGCCGCCAAGACCGAGCGCGCCGGCGAGCGCGGCGCCTCGAACCTGTCCGATGCCCTGATCACCACCAAGATCAAGGCTGGCCTGGTCAAGGCGCCGAACACCAGCGCACTGGCAATCAAGGTCGAGACCGAAAAAGGCGTGGTCATGCTGAGCGGCTTTGCCGAGTCGAAAGCGGAAGCCGAGCGTGCCGAGCAAGTCGCCAAGGGCGTCGACGGCGTGACCCGTGTCCAGAACGCGATCAAGGTGAAATAAACCGGCGCGTAGTTGCAGCTGGTACTGAAGCCCGTACGCTTGCGTACGGGCTTTTTTCTTGAATAGAAGGTAATGACTGACTGGCGGGATGGTCTTGCACCGGGGTTATAATGCCGACGTGAACAAACTTGAAGCTTTCGGATACATCGCCGCCCAGGCCGCGCGTGGAGACATTACCTTTCCCACCAGCGTGAATGCCGTGCTGCGCCTGCAGCTCGCGCTGGAAGATCCCGACTGCCATGTCGAAGAAGCGATCAGGCTGGTGCTGTCCGAGCCGCAGTTGGCGGCCCGCACCGTGGCCCTGGCCAACACCGCCGCCTTCAGCGCCGGTGGCGTGCAAGTGACCAATGTGCGCGCGGCTGTCCTGCGCATCGGCTACCGCCGCCTGCGCGGGCTGGTCGCAGCCCTGATGGTGCGCCAGTTCGGCCACCGCATCGCCGATCCGGTGCTGCGTGCCAAGGCCGAGCAATTGTGGGCGCACAGCGTCCAGGTTGCTGCCCTGGCCCAGGTGCTGGCGCGCCGCGTAACCCGTGTCGATCCCGATACCGCGCTGTTTGCCGGCATCGTGCATGAAGTCGGCGGCTTCTACCTGCTCTCGCGCGCCGACGAGTTTCCTGGATTGCTCGACGACGATCCCGAGAACTGGAGCGCGCTGTGCGAAGACGTCGTCAGTGCCGAAGTCATTCGCAAGCTGTCGATCCCGTCCGACGTGGCCCAGGCCATTGCCGCGCTACGCGACGGCGCCCTCAATCCCGAGCCGCATACCCTGCTCGACACGCTGCTGCTGGCCAACCGCTATGCACAAGTGGCCTCGTCGTTGGCCGCGGGCGAGAGTGGGCCGGATGCAGGCCCGCTCGACGCCGCCATGGTGCGGACGCTGCTTGAAGAGGCCGGGGAAACTGCCGAGGCTTTGGGCGACGCCACCCTGGTCTGATCCAAAGCGTGCCGCCATGCGCGCTGAAACGCGCTACTGGTCCATCCCTGGCCAGGCAATACGGCCGTGGCCGGCGTTGCCCAGGCGGATGCGCAGTGAAACGGCTTCTTCTGCCTTCAGGCTGAACTCGAACAATACGTCGTCGCCATGCGCGACCGCGTCGAGACGGGCGCCGGCTGCATCGAGCTCACGCCTGACCATGCCTTCGAGCGCATACGGCGCCGTGCAGCGCAGCTGCAGCAGCTTAATGATCGGCACCTTTTGCGCCTGCAACAAGGCTTGCGCCACGCTGTCCGTGTAAGCGCGAACCAGTCCACCAGCGCCCAGCTTGACCCCGCCAAAATAGCGCACTACCGTGGCCAGCACGCCGTCCAGGTCCTGGTGGCGCAGGACATCGAGCATCGGGCGGCCCGCCGTACCGCTCGGTTCGCCATCGTCGACCGCGGCCGACTGCCCACCTGCCAGCAGCGCCCAGCACACGTGTGCGGCGCCCGGATGAGCGGCGCGCAGGCCGGCAACGACCTGCTGCGCGCCGGCCCGGTCGGGCATCGGCTCGACGCAGGCGATGAAGCGACTTTTCTTGATCACGAGTTCGACGTGGACAGCGGCGGCGATGACGGAGGGCATGGACGGTGATCGGTGGGGCGCGGGGAGGGCGTTCGCCGCTACAGGGCAGGCCAGCACACGCGTGGCAGGACGAAAAACAAAAAAGGCGTCACGATTGCTCATGACGCCTTTGATGCTGAATCTTGGTAGGCCGTGCGGGATTCGAACCTGCGACCAACGGATTAAAAGTCCGCTGCTCTACCAGCTGAGCTAACGACCCAAGGAAGCCAAGATTATAGCGGCGTTTGCACGAATATCCAAGCGCTTCGTATCATTCTTGTGAAAATACGCGTGATTTGCGTCGGCGGTTCGGGTCAAGCTTCGAGTTCCTCGTCTTCGGCCTGGACTTCGTGCATCGAGTGCGGCTCGAGCTTTTCTGCTTCGACGTTATTGCGGATGAACAGGCCCCAGGTTGCCAGGATCGCGGCCGCAGCCAGGCCGACCGCTGCCGAATGTGGCAAATATTCCGGCTTGCTATGCATGAACTGGAATACGCCGATCAGGCATTCGATCGAGAGCGACACCACCACCACGATCAGGAAGCGCGACAGGAAGCGGCGCACCCGGGTCGGCGAGCTGATGTTCACCGAGCGCTGGACTTCTTCTTCCAGTACCGTCTGGCCCAGCTCCAGCGAGGCCACCGCGATGGTCAGCAGGCCGATACATTCAAGGATGAGCTCGAACCGGTCGCGGACTGCGAATTCGGTACCCGGATTCAGTGCGGACCAGGTCTCGATGCCGGCCAGGCCAATCAGGCCAATACCGCAAATGAAGAAGAGACCTACGATCAGCATATAGCCGACAAGGAATACGTTCTGAATGTATTTCACGGTGTGTCCGGTGGGTGTAATTGTCATAATTGTAATGACATATGCCAGCCGAACGCGTTCGCTACGCGTTCCGCGCGCCGCGGAGCGGGCACGTACGCTTTGCCGGCAGATCCGCGATGCAAAGCTGCTTGGCCGCGATGGCGGCCTGGCCTGTCACGGCTTGGGCATCTCGTTGTGGCCCATGGCGGGTGTCTGCAATATCCGGGTCTGGCAAGATTGAGGCGTTCGCCGGAGTTGACTACAGCAGGCGCTGCGGGGCGCTGCTGGCACAATCCGGTTTTTACAGAGCGAGCGCGCCGTGCCGATGATCGGGGAGGCGGGCAGGTAAGTGCTTCCAGCAACTTCTCCTTCCTCAATTACCCCTTCGTCAACGAGGACACTAATTTCTTCATGGTCAGACGCAACCGAGATACTTTTTTAGTCGAGATTGATATTTTCTGTGGGGGGAAGTAATCATGGACTTGCCGAGACACATGTGCGCCTATTTGTCAAGACCCGCTTGGTCATAGACGCGTTTAACGAATATTTCAGGCTTTTCATCGTGCCACTTTTTGAGTGTCTGGATTGGCGTTTGATGATCGAGCGCGCGTTGCGGGATGCTGTTGTTGTAGATCTTGAGGTAGTTGCGCAGCGTCGATTCGAGCTCGCCAGCAGAGCCGAAACGGGTCTGGCCAACGATCTCACTGATGCGGCTATCGAAGCGCTCGACCATCCCGTTCATTTGGGGATGACGTGGCGGAATGAGCCGATGTTCGATTGCCAGATCTTTGCACAGAACGTCAAACGCATGCTTGCCTGAGGCGATACGGTCGGCGCTGATGGGGTCTTTCTTTCTGCCGGTAAAGCGGTCAGTGAATTGGCTACCGTTGTCGGTGAGCAGCTTCATAATGCGGACCGGACAGGCGTTTCTTACCTTGACCAGGAAGTCGGTGCTGCTGCTGTCGGACTGGTCTGCATAGATTTCCATGAAGACCCAAACGGGTGGCGCGATCGATGGCGACGAACAAATAGCGGCGTGCCTTCTCGTCTGGCATCTGCGGCAAATACTTAATGTCTATATGGAGATAGCCCGGTTCGTAATCCTTGAACGTCTTCTTGGTCGCCGGCTTATCGCCCTCCAATACCGGAACCAGATCGCGCAGGTCCGAGACGCCATGACGACGCAGACAACGCCCCAGGCCGGCACGCGAGACGGCCGGGTTGATGAACTCACGTGTGACTGCCAGCAGACCGTCAGTCGGCAGCAAGAGCGTTTTACGCAGTTCGACAACGATGAGCTTCTAATCCGCTGTCAAAGATGGCCGGCAATAAGGATTTTCAGTCAGAGCTTCCCGAAATCAGTCAAAGAGAGCTGATCAAGCGGGCGCCACATTCGGTGACGTCGCCATCGTAGGCGTACGGTTTGCCTTTGTGCTTCGCGCCCGCGCCATCAGGCTTGATCGCAAATTTTCCTTTACACTTCGGACAAAAGGTCATGTCGTTCTGGATTGCTGCTGCTTTGCCTATAGCAATCGTCTCTGACGAGGCGCTGATGACCTGGCCGCCATGATCGGTCTTGTCGTCCAGGCGAATCACGCCTCGGCCCTGATGTTTCATCATCGCTCCTAATTACAGTTTCGCCGCATTGTCACTTGGCGGCAGACGTATCCGGTTTGCTTTTTGGGTAAAGGTAGGAACCCTCGGGTGCGCCAGGCACTTTGACCCTAAACTTCAGGCTAGAGAGGAGTTCGTCCCAAAGTGCAACGGCCTCGTCGTCGCTGACCGATGCCTTTTCAGCGGCCCCGACCAAATTGTTTTTGACCTTGGTGAACATTGCAGCGTGAAACTCGGATGGATTGGCCACGTCTGTCGGCGTACCGACAAAGGCCCATTCGAAATCGTGAGTGCCGTCGGGCCTGCGAATGAGCGATTCTTCGCCCTGCCAATGTTGTACGTCCCGTTTGCCTTCGCGCAGAACGTCTCGTTTGGGATACAACACCCCCTGGGTTATTTGCGCGGCTTTGATGCGGGCAAGCAGGGGCAGCTCGTCACGCTTCATTTCCTCGAATCTGGCCTTGTTGTAATCGGCGTAGGCGTCCTTGTTCGAGCTGATGGAAAAGGTAACATCCGGGAGGCTGGGCAAGTAAATCCCTGCACTGATCGTTTCCTGAGCCACATATCGATCGTTGGCGATGAAGCCGTGTTCGATGCAGAAACCCGGCTCGGCCGGCATCTCATCAGAGGCGCGCAGCCGCAAGCTCTTGGCTTGCGCCAACTGTCGAGCGATCACCATGTTTTCGGTTTCACCTGTATTGATAGCATCACCCAAGACAAACGTGATTTCTCCTTTACTGACATACGTGCCGAAAAGAAGTAAATTATCTTCCTTTCCAAACTTGCTGCTAAAGTAGCGCACTTGCCAGCTATCCTCTATTGGTCCCGGTCCGTTGTAGGTAATCTCGGCACTGTCATTTTCCCACTTCGCTTTCCTGAATTCCTCGTTGGCGCGGCCCTTTGCTTTTTCCAGCCCGCCAGCAACGATCTCGACGTTAGAAGCGAGAACGGCATTGCCGGAAATAAGCTGCGCTTCCTGAGGCACTTCGATCGCATAGCGGCCAAAACAGAGGATCTTAGTTTTCTCGAACAATGCCCGTAGGCGTGGGCCGAGCTTGATTGGTTCGGGCACGGCAGTCTCCTTGTAAGTATAACTGCGGGAATTTCCAGATAACGAAACCAAAACGGTGAGCGAGACAGCCAGGATAGAGCCGTTTATTATGTAAGTCATTGTTTTCACGATCACTCCCATTTCGCTGTCTTGGCGATTTGAACAATCGAGTACAACAGGGACGCCAATACGTCGCGGTCGGCATAACTGTTCTGGTGTTCGTAGCTCTTACCCCTGGTCTCGCCATGCACGAATAATTTCCCGGCAATCAGTCTGGCGGAGCGGGCGGCAGGAACCGTTTCGTCGCCCGGCGCCGCTGGGGGCTGCAGCGTAAGTGTTTCGACTCGTGGGATCATGTACCCATCCGTAGCTGGCCACTCTTCAAGGCCAGACGCGTTTTGCGTACACTGCTAACCACCGACAAGCCATTGCTGAACTCATGACCCAAGCCCTGCACAGCCAAGCGCGAACGACTCACCTGATTCGTGAAGAAATCAAGAACTCCAAGCTGCCCCAGGCAGAGCTAGCAAGGATCTACAACGTCACGCGGCAGACGATCCGGAAGTGGCAAGATCGCGCAACGCCGCTTGATGGTTCGCACTGCCCCAAGACGATGAACACCACGCTGACACCGGAGCAGGAACTCATCGTTGTTGAGCTGCGTAAAACGCTTCTGCTGGCCACCGACGATCTGCTCACGGTAACTCGCGAATTCATCAACCCGGCCGTCTCTCGTGCCGGTCTGGGCCGTTGCCTGCGCCGTCACGGCGTCTCGGACTTGCGCGATCTGGTTCCAGCCTTGGAGGTCGAGCAGCCAGCGATCAAGAAAACATTCAAGGATTACGAACCGGCTATCTCCACATCGATATCAAATACTTGCCGCAGATGCCGGACGAGACATCTCGGCGCTACTTGTTCGTCGCGATCGATCGCGCAACCCGGTGGGTCTTCATGGACATCTATGCCGACCAGTCTGACAGCAGCAGCACCGACTTCTTGCTCAAGGTGAAAAACGCCTGCCCGATCAAGATCGTCAAACTATTGACCGACAACGGCAGTCAGTTTACCGACCGCTTTACCAGCAAGAAAAAAGACCCCATCACTGGCGACCGCATCCCGTCCGGCAAGCACGCCTTCGACGTTCTCTGCAAAACCCTGGCGATCGAACACCGGCTGATTCCACCGCGCCATCCACAAACCAACGGCATTGTGGAGCGCTTCAATGGCCGCATCAGCGAGATCGTTGGACAGACGCGTTCTTGCTCTGCTGCCGAGCTTGAATCGACGCTGCGCAACTACCTCAAAATCTACAACAACAGCATCCCACAGCGCGCCATCGAACACCAAACGCCGATCCAGGCTCTGAAAAAATGGCACGATAAAAAGCCGGAATTATTCGTTAAACGCGTCTATAACCAAGCGGGTCTTGACATTTACCCGATTCGCGTTCGTTAGTCTTTCCACTCGCGGACGATTTGTGCGAGATCGTCGCGCGTCATTTTCCTGGCTTTTAGTATTTGTACAAGATCGTCCTTCGATAAAGGGTATTGGTTTAAAACCTTCGTTACATCGTCCGCATCAAGCTGATAGAGCCAAGTCGACTCGGTTGAAGCAGATGAAGACATTTGCTCGGCGGGGAGCTGCCCCTTGTAAAACACTTCAATCGTGTAGAGTTGATGCCCCTCTGCGAACCCTTCTTTGAAATGAAGAACTGTATTCGCCGGAATCATGTAATACGGTTCCCCTTTGCTAGTGGCGATGAGCATTGGTTCTGCGAGGCGGTACATAGGTTTGTTATTCATGGTTTTGTTCCAAAGAAAAAGCGTTGAAATTCCCGCGATGACGAGCAGGGTTATTCCACTAGTTAGAAGAATTTTCTTGTTCATTTTGCGCCACCGAATTTTTCCACCTTATTGGGTCGGCGGTGAGGGTTGCTCTCTAGCATTTTTTTCAGATCCGCCGGCATGAAGATACGGGATGGCCATCCGGCTACCTTCGCAGCGAACTGCTCCGCGCCGCTCATGCCTTCGCCTTTGTTAAATTTTGGCACGTCAAAATCAAGATCGCGGATCGCTACACGCGCGCCTGCCATCGCGGTAGTTGCACAATTATTGTTCAGCGCATGGTAATCCTCGGCTAGACGATATTCCTTCATGTAGTCCCCATACGCTTTCAAGACCGGACGATTGCCGATGAGAGATTTGAAATGCGCGTTCACATTGGCTGCTGAAGCGGCGGGAACATGATAAGCGAAGCTAGTGGTCATGCGGCCAGTCGCATTTTCACCCGCAATATATTTTTTTAAGGTCGTCCAGACCCGAAGTCTGCCTTGGCCATAAGGACCGGTCTCGCCGTTATATCTTCCAAAATCATACACATGCTCATCGGTAGGAGTGACTACCCTGAGTGCGACATGCCCGTATGGGTGTTCTTTGCCATTCGATTGGTAAGGGCCGCCGATCAGAATCTCGATTGTGGGCGACTGCACCTGTATCGTCGTAGTTTGTTTGGTTGCGATGCCCAGACCATCTTTAGTGCTCTTCGTGGTTGCGTTTATTATGGGCACGATCAGCGTCCTCGAAAGTAAAAGGGCGTGTTTCAGTTCGTTGAAGCTTCGTACGAATACCCAAGATTGGGGAATTCGATTTTGCATTGCCCGGCGGGAATCTGATCGATACGGGCACGTCCTTGATCATCGACATTTCCAGTGTGCTGAGTACCGCCGGGGTCAGTAAGGACGTAGGACTCGTTTGGGATTGGGCCACTCTCGTTGACAAGCTTGAACTCGACCCAAGTCAAGCTGTCGGTGAGGTCACTGAGCGTCTGTTCGCTAGCGGTCGACGACCCGAATCTCGCTGCGGCCATTGCAGCAGCAACGTTCATGCTCTTTGCACCAAGAAAGCTATGCGAGGCGGCATGGGCGACGAAGTTGCCATTGGTGCCTTGTTCGATGCCACCGGCGGCAAACTTCGCGTAGCTGCCGCCACCGTTGATGACGACTTCTTCCTTGGCGCTGATCGTGATCCGGTTGGCCGTTTGCGTGATGTCCAGCTTCGCTAGCAGCTTGATGTTGTCGGTCAGCGCCTGGATGTCGATGTCACCGGCGGCAGCCACCATCTTCATGCCGGCCTTCTGGACGAATAGCCGGAACGACTGGCGGATGCTGGCAAAGAAGTGCTTGCCGGCGACCAGGGACAGGCTTTTGCCGGTCGTGAGAGCCGTGTGGCGGTCGCTGGCGATATGGGTGTCGCCAGCGGTCGTCGTCGCGATGCCGGCGGGGCTGGCCAGCACCAGGTGCGGTTTGACCAGCTCGGGAAACCCTCCCGCCGTGGACGCCGTCCCCTGGACCGCGTCGTTCTGCGCCTGCAGGAGCGAGGCGACGGCATCCTGGTTGTCGGCCGGCTCCTGCGCGCCGTTCTTGTGCGCGATCTCCGCCAGCAGTTGATGCTGTTCGGCGGCGAGGGTGAGCCGATGCGTCGTCTCGCCCATGTCCTTGATCGGCCCGCGCGCCGCCTGGCGCGCCTCGGTCGTGATCAGGAGCCCCCTGGCGGCGCGCGCCACGCCGTGCCCGTCGGTGCGCAGTTCCCAGCCTTCGCCGCGCGCGTCCTTGCGCCCGCTCGTGTCCTCGATGCGCGTGATGTGCCCGAGGCTGAGCTGGCTCGCAAGATGATCGCTTTTCAGCTGTGCCTGGATCTGTTCCTTGGTGTCGTCCAGGATCAGGTGGTTGCCGCGCTTGCCGCCGCCGAGCTCGCGGCTGCGCAGGCCGGCGAGCGACTGCTGTTTCGGCAGCGACCAAGGCGGCATGTGGTTGCCGTTGTAGACAGCGCCGAGGATAAGCGGGTGGTCGATGTTCCCGTTGGGGTAGACCACGGCCACTTCCTCGCCAACGCGCGGCAGGCGGATCTGCCCGAACTCGTGGCCGGCGGCCGGCGTCATCACGCGAATCCACGGCGAGCTGTTCTCGTCGTACTTGCCGAGCCGGTCCCAGTGGAACTGCAGCTTGACGCGCCCGTAGCCGTCCGTGTGGATCTCGGCGCCAGCCGGGCCGACCACGGTGGCCGTGTGCAGGCCCGTGTAGATGCCGGGTTCGCTGTTGAACCCAAGGCCAGGGCGCCAGCGGATGTCCTTGCGCACGCAGGTAAAACGGTTTTCGTAGTGCGAAGGCGCGCCCGGGCCGGCCTGGTAGTTGTTGCTGGCCTCGTGGTCGACGGACAGGATCAGGTAGTCGCGGTCGTCGATACAGGCGCGCGGTTCGGGATCGTACTCGAGCGAGCGCGGCTCGCCGCTGACATGGCCGCCGAGCTTGAAGACGCGGCCGGGCAGCACACTCCTGTCGTTGCCCACGGCCTCGAAGGTCTGCGTATCCTTGTCCCGCTCGACCATGCGCCGCGCCGCCAGTTGTTCTCCGTCGCTGCGCATGCGAAAGCCATATGCGCCAGTGTCCTCGTAGACCTCGTAGGGGAATATGTCGCCTTGGCGGTTAGCCGAATCGAAGCCGGCGTGCTGCGCGCCAGGGTTCTTGTAGTTGGTGCTGACCAGGGTGGTCTGGCCCGAACCGAGACGCCGGATGGCCACCCATTCGCGGATGCCATCGTCCTCGAGCGAGCCGCCCTTGTCGCGAAAGGGGATGACGTCCTCGTCGTCATGGCGGGTGGCGTCGATCGGCTCGGCCAGCAAGCTCATATCGGACAGTACGAGCTTGTGGCCGTCGAAACGGTGCTCGTAATAGTAGAACAGGCCGAGCGCTTCCCAGCGGCGGTACAGGTGGTTGTAGTCGGTTTCGTTGTACTGGTTGGCCACCGTCAGGCGCGCGTCTTCCTCGACCATGAGCATGGTCCAGTTGGCCTGGGGGTAGTGCTTCAGGGTGTCCTCTGTGATCTCGCGCACGCTTTTGTGGTGGAAGGACACGCTGTTCTTGCGCAGCCGCGCGAAGGCGAGCCAGGGTTCCAGCACCATCTCGAAGAAGGCGAAGCCGCCGTCGCTGCGGAGAAAACGAAACTCGGTGACATAGCCGTTGAAGTAGCGCAGCGAGCCGTCCTGGCGCACCAGGGAAATCGTCACCATTTTTCCCATGATGATCTTCAACGGGACTTGCGCATCGTCCGACAGCAGCTCGATCACGTAACGGTAGCCGCGCGAGACTTCCTCATGGGCGACCAGCTTGTTGGGAAGCAGGATCGCCGGCGGGCCATCATCGAACGGAAAATCCAGGCGCATGAGCCGCTTGTGCTGCGACTGTCCGCTGAACGCCGACCGCGCGGCGCCGGCCGCGATTGCCTGGATGTCGCCCACTGATTGCCTCCGATGCTTGCTCGAAATGAAAAAATCCAACGCTTAAATTAGCTTGAGCTCGCTGTGCTGAAATTGATCGGCATCAATGTCTTTCCCTGAGCCATGTCTACAGTTTCCTGGGTGTCTACTTCGAATTCCCAGGCGGACCCGACATGCTGAAAAAACTGAGACGACAGGGACGAGGATTGGCCCGAAGCGATGCCACCGCCGCGCGTGGAAAGCAGGTGCGGCCGGATGACGAACCGATCGACCTCGGTCCGGCGATCAACTGCAGTCAGGTGACATATCTGTTCGGACGGCCTTACCCGGTTCAGTTTCGACATCAAGGCGCAATCGAGGCCTGGACGCGGGCACTCGAAACCCTTGAGGTCTGGCGCCGCTGGCAAGATCCGGGCACGCTGTGCAGGCAGATCAGGACGGACATTCTCCGGCAGTTCGAACACGCGCGTCCCGAACGCCCGCTATCCGGCGCGATGGCCGGGATGTTCGCCGAGGAGCTGCAAAGGCTCGCGGTCGCGATCAGCGTGAACCTGAAATACCATTTTCAAAAGGGGATGGTGATCGAGGCCACGCCGGCACTGGAAACGCTGCTGACGAACTCGGATGTGGATCTCAGCCTGCCGATGAGCATGGTGGCGCCGCCCTACCGAGCGCAGTATCTGCGCTTTGGAGAAACGGCGATGCGCTACCTGAAGGTGCCGGCCGCGCAGGCTGCCGACCATGCATTCGACGGGGTATTCTGCTTCCTGACTCCACCTCCAGAGCCGTGCGCCCCCGGGGAGCCGCGCTGGACGCTGGAACTCATCTTCGCCACCAAGCGCCAGGATCTCAACATGGGCCATGTATCGCTGCTCGGCGATACCGACAGGGGGAGCGGCACGATAGGCGAATGGCTGACCAGGGTGCTTGGCGCTGTCAAAGGACAGCCGGAGGAGGAATTCCATCGTCCGATGCACGCCGCCGTCAGCTACGTGGTGAGGGTGTTCCTCTACATGGCTTTGAAACAGGCGCGCGTGACGGAGCCGGGACCACGACGCGGCGCTGCGCTGGGCCGCCGGCCTGGGTGAGCGCAAGCGCGCCAAACTCTTGCAGAGGGCTGCGTCCCTGTACGATGGAATCACCGTCGGTCCCGAGTTCCTGCCGTCCAGCGCTCCGGCTTGTGCGCTTGGGGGGCAGCGTGCCGCCGCTCTGGCGCCGCGGGCACTTCCGGATGCAGCCCTTCGGCGCCGGCAAGCAGCAGCGCAAGCTCATCTTTGTCGCGCCGGTGCTGGTGCATGCGGAGCAGTTGCAGGGCGAGATGCCCACGCCAAGATCCTACCGGGCCGGCGCGGGTGCCCTCACTGCCGCTTGATGCGTTCGCGCCCCCTGCGCGGGGGTGGGCGAGCGTGCCGGCAGGCGCAGCATCGACCGGATTTCGGGACGGCGGGCGACGCCCTCGGTTCCGGTCAGGAAGGTGCTCCAGCCAAGCCGGCGTGGCGTCGCCCTCGTACTCAAGGTGAGGCGGTGGATAGAGGGAGGCGCCAGCAGCAGCCGTAGTTCGTAACGCACCGCTGGCGTCGCAAACAGGCTGACCATCTCCGCCAGGGCGCGCAGCGCCGCCCCGCCGGGAAGAAAGCCTGCTGCCTGCGCTTCAACGAGCGGGCCGATGTGCAGCCTGGCGCGCAGGTCGTGGCGCCACTGGCGCACGCCGAGCGCCGCACTGCTGCCCAGCGTCGGCGCCGTGACGCCGAGCGTGCTGCGCCGGTTCGCGGGGATCGGCGCCCAGCAGCCGACCAACTGCTCCAGCTGGATGGGTATTCCAAAGTATGCGCTCAACACCTGTTCGACCGTGCTGGCCGCTACCGGCCGGGTTCTGAGCAGACCTGCAAAATAGGCCACCGTCTCCTGCTTTACCTGGCTCGCGGATGCCGATCTCGTGCCCGCCATGGCGGTCAGCATCGGAAGCAGGCGGTCCTGGCCCTGGACGTCGAGGCCATGCTCGACCCGGTACTTGACCGAGGCTTCATAGAACAGCCCGACCAGGCGGTTCGACAGCACGTCCAGAAGCTCGCGCTGGCTGGCATCGCCGTCATGCCCCTTGCGGGCGGCGATGCGCTCGGTGTCGTGCAGGGGCAGGGTGCCACCGGCCCCCAGCAGCCCGATGAATGCCGGCGTGATCCGGATGCGTTTCAGTTCTCCCTTGCGCAGGGAGGCAAGTGGGTCCGGCACGTCCGGCTCGATCTCGAGCGAGTGCACTTCGCTGGCCGGGAACGAGAGGGACAGGTTGTTCTGGAACCTCAGCACCTCGCGCATGGCACGCTCATAGGGAATGCCCTGGCGCCGCAGTTCGCGCAGCAGCAGGTTGAGCAACTGTGTGAATTCGAACCGGTACGGCTCGTCAAGCAGCTGGCCGATCACACTAGCGCCATGCGTCCGCTTCGGGGTTTGCATCGGAACAGTTCCTTTCCGCTTTGCCGGGACAGGATGACGAGTTCGACAAAGCTGTTCAGTTGGACATACAGCGCGAAGAACTGGTCGAGCACCTGCACGAACAGCTGCAGGCCGGCGCCGGCGTAGGCTTCTTCGTCGAACGTGAGGCGGATCTCGGTGCCGTGTATCAGGGAGGAACCGCGCTTGTGCCGCATCCAGGCGGTGGTCTCGCTCTGCTCGAGGGTGACGATGCCGGCGATCTGCCGGCGCGAGACGGGCGACGGCGCGAAGTCGTACAGTGCCAGCATTTCCCGCAAGCCTTCCGCGCCTTCCAGCAGCAGCAAATGGTGGTTGAGCGCCAGGTGCGAGATCAGGCGCCACTGCATGCCGGATGCGTTTGTAAGCCGGACCGGGCGGGTCGGCCTGCGCAGCAGGCGGATCACGCTGCTTTGCTCCGTTCCGGGAACGAACAGGTCGCCGCCAGCCACGCCGATCTTGAGCGAGCATGGCAGGTCGCGGTTGGTGCAGGTCAGGTCGATGGAAAGGAAGTGTCGTTCGATCGCCAGCGGCTCGCAGTCGGCGTTGACCAGGGTGATCGATTTCTCATGGCCCGGACTGCAGATGGCAAGTGTCTCGTCATGGCGCATCATCCAGTAGTGTCCCTTGCTCATGGAGCTTTCCTCGCCATGCCGCAGCGAATAGAAGGGACGGAACTCCGTGACGGCCCTGCCGGCCCCGTTCTGGCGCAGCATGCGTACGCGGTCGACCGAGTACACCTCGTAGGCGTGCGGATGGCTGCCATGCGCGAGCACGGGGTAGTCGGCCGATAGCTGGTCATAGGCGACCGGAACACCCGGTTGACTGAACAGGTTGACCACCGGCGTGCAGCCGGACAGGAGATGTTGTTTCGACAGGCTTGCCAGCATCCGCGCCTTGTCGCCTTCGGGACGGATGTCGGCGATCGCCAGGCGCAGCGTGAAGTGCGTGCGCCCGGCAGGGATGTGGCCCAGCAGCGCGGGGACGTCGATGTCGAAGAAGTTGAATTTCTCGGGGAAGGCGAAATACTCGGCGAGCAGGCGGTAGGCCGTGTGGGCGCGTGCTTCGAAGGGAATGAGCGCATCGTCATCGGCGAAACCGGCCGGCGTGACCGGGACAATCGGCAATCGCTCCCACGGCCCCTTCTCGTCCAGTTGCACGTAAGCGGCGCGGGTGTGCATGAACAGCGCGTCGCGCAGCGCGGCGCAGAACGAGGCATCGCCGTCGGCGTACAGGCGCATGGCGCTAGCGCTCGCCGCGCAGAGCGGCTCCCCGTCCCGCGCCGACGCGAACTTCAGACTCAGGGTGGCGGTGACGCCTTCTGGCAGGCGCGTCGCGACCGGTGCGCAGAGGGCGGTGTCGAAGCTCGCGTCAAGCAGCACGACAGGCGACGGCTTGACGTCGTACACAGTCCTGAACGTGCACGAAACGCCGGCCAGCTGCGCGGATTCGAGGAGGGTGCCGCGGGGCATCTCGGGCATCGCCTCGGGTTTTTCACCTCCATCCGGCGCACCGAGCACGCTCGCGATCGCGCACGACGGGAACGGCCGCAGGTAGTGGGGAAACAGGAGGTTGAGCAGCGCCTCGGTGAACTGCGGGTACGAATCGTCCAGGCGCTTCGCGACGCGCGCACTGAGCAAGGCCACGCCCTGGATCAGCCGTGCCACGTGCGGATCGTCGCACGTTTCGCCGCCAAGCTGCAGTTGTGCCGCGACCTTCGGATAACGCTGCGCGTATTCCCGGCACAAAGACCTGAGGGTCACGAGCTCGCGCTCGTACTTCGTGAACAGTTCATCCATGGGATCGCCGTCTTTCGCTTGCTAGTCTGTGCCTTCGATCGAGTACTGCTGGAGGGAAGGCCGGAACACGGCGTTGAAGAACATCGGTTCGGCCTGCGGCGCGCTCTTGAGGCGGGCCGTGATGATGAAGTCGACGCGGTTGATCGCCCCTTTCCGTGGCTGCAGCGTCACTTCGACCTTGTACAGGCGCGGTTCGTGGCGTTCGATCGCCAGGCGGACGGCCTTGCAGATTTCCTGTTGGTCGGTGTCGCTACTCATGCACATGCCGGCGAAGTCGATCAGGCCGTAGTTCACGATGGACCGCGATACTTCCTTGTAGGGCTTGAGAGAGGCCGCAGACAGGGCCGAACGCGTATTGAGCAGCGCCTGCAGGTCGCTCGTGATGCTGCGCATGGCTTCTTCCACCGCCCGTGTACGCGCGGCACGCTTGTTGCCCTCCGCAGGTTTGCCATCAGTGTCGAGGCGCTCAAACAAGCCGCGGGTAAATCCTTGCATGGTGTTCTCCTCGACGAGACCGGACGTGATCACCGCACACATTATTAAGCCTTGCAGGATGAGAATGTTGCGCCTTCACAATGGAGTAGCTTGGTTGAAATAATTGCCGAAGAGAATGAGCAAGATCAACCACTGAACAGCACCATGAAGCCATGCTTTCAAGAGCCTGTCTGTAGAAAGACTTTATTGGAGGAACTCATGAGCGTGGCATCCAAGATCATGTGGTCGGAGGGCCTGACGCTGGGGCCGCAGCACTTCCAGTGTCAGGATCGTTATCATGAGACGCGGCTCCAGCGGATGGCCTCGGCCCTCAACCCGTATTTCTGGGGCGTACACGCGGTGCAATGGAACCTGGATGGCCTGGCAAACAACTGGCTCGGTGCGGACACGTTGTCGGTCATCTTCCCGGATGGCGAGATTTACGAGGCGCCGACGGCCGACCTGTTGCCTGAGCCGGTCGACCTCTCACGCCTGCCGGCGAACCTCGACACGTTTACGTTTTGCGTCGCGCTGGCCCTTGTCAAGACGCATGGCGGCAACGCCGATGAGAACGGGCGCTACGTGTGCCGCGACATCGAAACAGCCGATCTGTACAGCGAGGCACTGGCCATCGAGGTACCTTTCCTGAAAAAGCAGGCGAGCTTGATCGCACGGGCCGAGGCGAGCGGCCAGCACATCAGCGTTCCCGTGGTTCGGATCCGGCGCGCGCCGCAAGGCGGGTTCGAGCTCGACCCGTCATTTGTTCCACCCAGCATCACGATTGGCGGCGCTCCCATGCTCAAGCACATGCTCGATGGGGTGGTCAGCGTCATGACCGCGAAAATCGAAACCCTCCAGCGCACGCATCGCAAGGCGAGCAGCGAAGTGTACGAGGTTGGTGCGGGCGACATCTCCTCCTGGTGGATGCTCAACATCCTAAGCACCGCCAGCGCCCAGCTGATGCACTGTGCCCGGTCCCCGGGTCTGCATCCGGAAGCGATGTTCCGACAGATGCTGGCCGCCGTTGGCGGGCTGATGACGTTCTCCGAGCGCTACAAGACAGCCGACCTGCCAGCTTACCGACATGAGATGCTGGGAGAAGTGTTCGCGGAGTTGGATACGCTGCTGCGCGACCTGGTCGATACTGTCATCGGAACAAAATATTTCATCATTCCGGTTGTCGGCGACCGGGGACGGCGCGCATACGCGCAAGCAGTGCTCGACCCGGCGAAGGTGACGCCACAAACGCAGTTGTGTCTTGCGGTCACCGCCGACATGCCAGGGCTTGAGCTGGTGGCGACGGTGCCGATTCGGCTCAAGGTCGCCGCCCCTGACGACCTCGAGAGCATTGTCGGATCGGCTTTGCCGGGCGTGCCGCTGGCGCACATGCCGCAGGTGCCTCCAGCAATTCCCGTGCGGCCGAATACCTATTACTTCTCGCTGTCCACGAAAAGTACCTTGTATGAAAAGGCGCTCGCAGCCGGCGCGCTGGCAATCTACACCCCCGATGGGATACCGGGGTTGAAGATGGAGGTAATTGCAATTGCTTAACGCCCACGTTTCCACTGACGCTATTCAGGCTATCCGGCAGTCCGGCGGCGCGAAGACGCTCTGGTGGTCGTCATCATGTTCGCGCTTCCCGGAACGCGTTGGCCAGGTCGAGGACCATCACGACGCACCCCTTCGCAAGCGCCTGTGTGGGCTCAAACCGCCCAGCAAATAGTGCTGTGGTCTAATTTTCCCGGACACCTCAATAGGTGGAAATCCATCTTCTGAGGAGTAATAAATGACAGCAAGAAAACGAAAGACCTTTGATCCCAGCCTGAAGCTAGAAGTGGTTCGGATGATCAAAGAGCAAGGTCAGAGCATCTAGAACGTCAGCGAGAGCATGAACATCGGCCAGACGGCAATCCGGCGCTGGCTGGCTCAATACGGCGCTGAGCAGAGCGGCCAGCCAGGCATTTGCAAACCGCTCACCGCAGAGCAGCAAAGGATCCGGCAACTGGAGGCGGAAAATCTGCAACTCAGACAGGCTGTGACCATCTTGAGAAAGGCCTCGGCCTTCTTTGCCCGCGAAATGAAATGACGTATCAAGTCGTTCGTCAGCTGCAAAAGGAAGCCATCCCCGTCCAGCACAGTTGCCGCGTCCTGGACGTCAGCCGGTCCGGTTTTTACGAGGCGCAGCGTCGTACCGCCAAGCCGGTTGTCTGCAAGGCGACCGTGCACCTGAAGGCCGCGTTCATGGCAAGCCATCAGAGCTACGGCAGCCGTCGGCTGGTCGCTGCCATGGCCAGCCAAGGCTTCAACATCGGGCGTTACAAAGGTGCGCAGTTTGATACGCAATGAACGGAAAATGGCAGTGAAAGAACCTATCGTTGTGTCCGAAATTACTTGACCACCACAGGTGCCGAAAGTGAAGATGTACGCAGAGCCGAAGCGCCGCGTCCGCTGGATAATGCCCGAGCAGGCGAGGGCGCTACTGGAGGCGTTGCCGGAGCATCAGCGTGAGATGACGGTTTCCGCGCGCGCGACCGGTCTAAGGCAGAGCAGCGTAACAGGTCTATGTTGGGCGCAGGTTCACCTCAAGCGGCGAACGGCCTGGATCGCGGCTGACGACGCAAAAAGTGGCGAGGACATCCACATCTCGTTGTGCGATTTGGCACTGGAAGTGTTGGAGCGCCAGCGTGGGAAGCATCCAGAGCGCGTATTCACGTATGAAGGCAAACCGGTCAGTTACGTGAACACGAAGGCTTGGCGCAATGCCCTCAAGCATGCAGAAATTGCCGACTTCCGTTGGCACGATCTGCGGCTTACCTGGGCCAGCTGGCTGATCCAGAACGGCACACCGTTGTACGACCTGCAGGAAATGGGCGGCTGGAAGTCGGCCGCGATGGTGCGGCGGTACGCGCACCTGGCGCCGGCACACATGGCGCGCCACGCGGCGGCAGTAGATGGGCTGCTGCGCGTCACAAGTACGGCACAGTAGGTAAAAGAGCGGACTGCTGCGAACACAAAAAAAGGCGTCACGATTGCTCGTAACGCCTTGATCTGATACTACTAAATTCGTGGTAGGCCGTGCGGGATTCGAACCTGCGACCAACGGATTAAAAGTCCGCTGCTCTACCAGCTGAGCTAACGACCCGAAAGAGGCAGAATTATAGCCTGCTGTTCGGGTTTGCGCTAGTACCAAGCGCGCGGCGCGCAGCTTACGCCAGTGCCGCGGTCACCTTCAGCACCTCGTCCGCCGTGGTCACGCCGTCGACGATCTTCATTGCGCCGGCGATGCGCAGCGGCTTCATTCCGTCGGTGACGCTTTGCTGGCGCAGCTTCTGGATATCGCCCGATTCGCGCACGATGCGCGCGAATCCTTCGCTGACTGTCAGCAGTTCATAGATGCCGACCCTGCCGCGATATCCGGTCTGGCGGCATTCCGGGCAGCCGATCGGGCGGTAGATGACCGAAGGCTTGGGAATATTCCAGGCGCCGCCGATGCCCTGCCAGAGTTCGTCGCTGATCTCCCCGCCAGGCGCCTTGCACTCGGGGCAGAGGGTGCGCACCAGGCGCTGCGCCATGACGCCGATCAGGGTTGCCTCGAGCAGGTAATCCGGCACGCCCAGTTCCAGCAAACGCACCACCGCCGCCGGCGCATCGTTCGTATGCAGCGTGGAGAACACCAGGTGCCCGGTCAGCGCCGCCTGGATCGCCATCTCCGCCGTTTGGAGATCGCGGATCTCGCCCACCATGATGATGTCCGGATCCTGCCGCATCAGCGCGCGCACGCCGTCTGCGAACGACAGGTCGATTCCCGGTTGTACCTGCATCTGGTTGAAGGCCGCTTCGACCATCTCGATCGGGTCTTCGACCGTGCACACATTGACTTCGCTCGTGGCCAGCGCCTTGAGCGTGGTGTACAGGGTGGTGGTCTTGCCCGACCCGGTCGGCCCGGTCACCAGGATGATCCCGTGCGGCCGGCTGGTCAGTGCGTCCCAGCGCGCCGCATCCTCGGGCGGGAATCCCAGTTCCGGCAGGGTTTTTACGACCACGTCGGGATCGAAGATGCGCATCACCAGCTTTTCGCCGAATGCGGTCGGCAGCGTCGACAAACGCAATTCGACTTCCTGGCCGCCCGCGGTGCGGGTCTTGATCCGTCCATCCTGTGGCCGGCGCTTTTCAATAACGTCCATCCGGCCCAGCAGCTTGATCCGGGCCGTCATCGCAATCATCACGACCGCAGGCACCTGGTAGACCTGGTGCAGCACGCCATCGATACGAAAGCGGATGACGGCGAACTCGCGCTTGGGCTCGAGGTGAATATCCGAGGCGCGCTGCTCGAAGGCATAACTCCATAGCCAGTCAACGATGTTGACGATGTGCTGGTCATTGGCGTCGAACTGCTTGTTCGATTTTCCCAGTTCGACCAGCTGCTCGAAGTTGTTGCGCATCGCCAGGTCTTGCCCGGTATGGCGGTTGGCGTCGCGGATGGTCTTGGCCAGGCTGAAGAACTGTGAAATGTATTGCGAGATATCGAGCGGATTGGCCAGCACCAGTTCGATCTTGCGGCGCGAGACCTTGGCGATCTCGGCTTCCCATTCGGTATTGGCCGGGTCGGCGGTTGCAACAACCAGCGTCGATGCGGTCATTTCCACCGGCAGGATATTGAACCGCGCCGCATAGCCGGCCGACATGACGTCGGCCACCTTGGTAAAGTCGATCCGCAAGGGGTCGATGCGGATGAACGGCAGGCCGACCTTGGCCGCGCACCATTCGGTCAATAGGTCCAGTGTCAGCAGCCGGTGCGGGGCTTGCGCGGACACGAGCTTGCACTGGGCCGCGGCCGTTAGCGGGTGCATGGAGCCAACCGCGTTCTTCAGGATGCCCTGGGCCTGGGCAAATTTGGCCTTGACGTCGTCCTTGGTGACGATGCCGTCGGCAAGCAGCCACGAGAAAATGGATTGCAGGTCGAGCGTGCGCAGGCGCGGCGGCTTGGTGCTGGGTGGGACGGCATGCGGTATCACGTTCGGCTCCCGGTACGCACTATTCAATCGGTGGAGAAGATGCCCTTGACCCAGGACTTGGCGGGAAGCTTGGTGGCGGCCACGATTTGCACGGCCATTGCCTCCAATGCTGCTTTGTCCAGTTGTGGACGGTCCCGGAAGCAGAGCGCGACGACATTCCCGTCATGCACTTCCGGCAGGCAGATCACATGGCCGAACGCGAACTTCATGGCCTTGATGTTCTTGGAAAAACTCGGGTGGTCGCCAAACAGGTTGACCGTCATGATGCCGCCTTCGTGGAGGCAATCGTGACAGGCCTGGTAGAACTCCGGCGTGTCGAGCACCGGGCCGCGCGCGGTGGCGTCATACAGGTCGCACTGCAGTACGTCGAAAGCGCCATGGTTGGCGGGGTCGTGCACGAAGTCCATCGCATCGGCTGGCAGCACGGACAGCCGGTCGTCGCTGTCAGGCAATTTAAACATCGAGGCACAAATGCCGATCACCGATTCGTTGAGCTCGACCGCGGTCACGGTCGCTTCGGGGAACTGGCGGTAGCAGAATTTGGTCAGGGTTCCGGCACCGAGCCCTAACTGGGCGATGGCGCGCGGCGCGTCGATGAACAGCATCCAGGCCATCATCTGCTGCGCATACTCGAGCTCCGGCCAGTCGGGCTTGCGCAGCCGCATCGCGCCTTGCACCCATTCGGTGCCGAAATGCAGGTAGCGCACGCCGTCCTGTTCGGACAAGGTGACGGGGGCGAACTTCGGCTTGCGCGCGGGGCGGCGCGAGGATTCGGCCTGTTCGATGGATTTGCGTTTGATGAGCATAGGGCGACCTGGTTGAATCGCTCTATTATCGGGGGAGGGGTTCCCGCAGCGCAAGCGCGGAAACCCCGGGCTGGACAATCAGTGCCGGCACGAGCGCGCCGGCAGACATCAATAAGCGGCGTCGATCGGCTGGACCGAAACGCGCAGGCGCACGCGGTTGCCCGGGTCGCGGTTCATCAGCGTGGTGTAGGTCTGGCCGCGGTATTCGTACGTCACGTCGTAGCCGGCGGTGCGTGATTCGTAGGCGTCGACGTCGCGGCACTGGCGCACGGCCTGCTCCTGCACGCCTTGCGGCCGATAGTTGTTTTCCGCCCGATCGCCGACCATGGCGCCGGCGATCGCCCCTGCCGCCGTGGCTGCCGCACGTCCGCTGCCACTGCCGATCTGGTTGCCCAGCAGGCCGCCGACGATACCGCCGACGATCCCGCCGCCGGCGCCGCGTTGCTGCTGCACCGGCACTTGCACGTATTCGGTGCGGCACTCCTGGCGCGGCACGCGGATCTGTTCCACGCGCGGCTGTACGCGCAACACCCGGCCGACGTCTTCGAAATCGGAGTACTGGGACTGGGCCTGGGCCAGCGGCAACGCGGCGAGCCCGATTGCGGCAATCATCAGTTTGGCTTGGATGTTCATGGTGGTCCTCGTAGTGGGGGAGTCATCGCGCCTGGCGCAAGCTGGCCGCCAGGGTTCATGCCTTATATGGTAATCCGATCGTCCGCCGCTGCTTGATCCTCGTGGCAACAAAATGTAACAGCAGCGCGGGTGATCCCTCTACCGCGCCAGAATGGCAGCGCTGCCGCCAGGGACAACAGCGGCGCATACGCTGCTACGAAATCTTACAAAGTCGATTCCGTGAATCACATTTGGGTTGCTTCCAATACCACAAAACGTTACCCTTACACACATTAATGATTTATTGGCGCGTGGAAACGACAGCAGGGAGGCAAGCGCGGCGGATGCCAACCGGCGCGGCATTGTGGCGAACGCAGCTTACCTAACTGGTCAACTTGAGGAAAAAATGAGTTTGCTGATGAGAGTGCCGCCCAATCTTGTACAGTCGATCCGCGCGTTTCGCGTTGTCGAACTGCAACAGGAGGCTGCGCGCCTGGGTCAGCATTTTCTGTATGCGCATTGCGCCAACACCTTGACCAAGCAACAGGTCTGCGCGCGCATCGGCGAAAACTTTGGCTTCCCCAAAGCCTGCAGCAAGAATTTCGATGCGCTGCGTACCTGCCTGACCGACACCATTGCTGGCGCCGGTCCACAACAAGGCTTTTTGGTCGTGCTCGAGCAACTCCCGAGTGCCCAGAAATTTGACAAGGAAGCCCGTGAAAACCTGCTGGATGTCTTTCGCGATGCGGCCGAGTTCTGGGCCGAAAAGAAGATTCCGTTCCGGGTATTCTACTCTTTCGCTATTCCCGCCTGAGCCTGCCTGAGCCTGCGCCTTCCCTCGGCATACTGCCGTTGCCCCCGGGCCTTACGGTACAATGCGGGGTATGAAAAATATTGTCATCCTTATTTCCGGCCGCGGCAGCAACATGGAAGCGGTGGTGCGCGCAGCGGAAAACGAAGGGTGGCCAGCCCGGATTGCGGCGGTGATCAGCAACAAACCGCAAGCGCAGGGCCTGGAGTTCGCGCGTGCCCGCGGCATTCCGACCGCGGTTGTGGCCAGCAAAGAATTTTCCAGCCGTGTCGAGTTTGACGCTGCGCTGCAAGAAGTGATCGATCGCTTCGCTCCCGACCTGGTGGTGCTTGCCGGCTTCATGCGTATTCTTACCGCGTCGTTCGTCGAGCATTACGCGGGGCGCATGCTCAATATCCACCCGTCGCTGCTGCCCCTGTTCCCGGGACTGGGCACCCACCGGCAGGCGCTCGAGTCAGGCGCAGCCGAACATGGCGCGACGGTCCATTTCGTAACCGCCGAGCTCGATCATGGCCCGGTGGTGGCGCAGGCCCGCGTGCCGGTGCTGGCGGACGACACCGAAGACACGCTGTCCGCGCGCGTGCTGGCAGAAGAACACACGTTGTATCCCCATGCAGTGCGCCTGTTCGTAGAAGACAGGCTCAGTATTCATGACGGCGAAGTGCGCATCATGCGAGATGCGCCCGCCGAAACCTCCAGTATTTAACAAAGGAACACCATGAGATTGCCACCAGCAATCATCGGCAATACCGAAGAAGTATTGCGCGAGGTATTGCGCTTTACATCGCCGGCCGACGTCACCCTGTCGCGTTATTTCAAGGACCACCCCCGTTTCGGTGGCCGCGAGCGTGGCGTCATTGCCGAAGCCGTGTATGCAGTGCTGCGTAACAAGTCGTTCTTCACCGATTTCGCCGGCGCCGGCAACATGCCGTCGATGCGCAAGCTTGCCTTGCTGGGCCTGGCTGAAACTGCCGGCATCGATGCCCTCGGCGGCGTGAGCGATGACGAAACGAGCTTCCTCACCCGTATCGCAGAAGTCGACCGCAGCCTGCTGCCGCCACAAATGCAGGCCAATCTCCCGACCTGGCTGTACGACAAGTTCGTAGCCCAGTTTGGCGAACAGGAAGCACTCGAACTGGCGGCCGTGCTCAATACGCCGGCACCGCTCGACCTGCGCGTGAATTCGATCAAGGCTACCCGCGACGAGGTCATGGCCGAACTGGCCAAGGCACCGATCGCCGCCGAGCCGATGCGATTTGCGCCGCTGGGCCTGCGCGTACTTAAAAAGCCTGCGCTGCAGAACCTGCCGTTGTTCAAGGACGGCGCGATCGAGGTGCAGGACGAGGGCAGCCAGGTGCTGTCGCAAATCGTTGGCGCACGGCGCGGCGAAATGGTGGTGGATTTTTGCGCCGGCGCCGGCGGCAAGACACTGGCGCTGGGCGCATTGATGCGCAACACCGGCCGCCTGTATGCATTCGATGTGTCGGAAAAACGCCTGGCCAAGCTCAAGCCGCGCATGGCGCGCAGCGGCCTGTCGAACGTGCATCCGGTGCTGATCGCACACGAGCGCGATGCCAAGATCAAACGCCTGGCAGGCAAGATCGACCGCGTGCTGGTCGACGCCCCATGCAGTGGCTTGGGCACCCTACGCCGCAATCCCGACGTCAAGTGGCGCCAGCGCCCGGAAGCCATTGGCGAGATGCAAGAGAAACAGGCCGCGATCCTGGACGGCGCGGCGCGCCTGCTCAAGGGCGGCGGCCGCCTGGTGTATGCCACCTGCAGCCTCTTGACTGAAGAGAACGACTTCATCGTCGAACAATTCCTGGCCACCCATCCGGACTTCGAACTGGTTCCGATGAGCAAGGTGCTGGCCGAGCAGAAGATCCCGCTCGAGATGGGCGATTACCTCAAGATGCTGCCGCACAAGCACCAGACCGACGGCTTCTTTGCTGCCGTCATGGATCGCAAGGCCAAGGCCGCGCCGGCCAAGGTGCCGGCAGAGACCGCCGCCGAGGACGATGCGCCAGATGCGGCTGCCGCTGGCAACGCTCAGTCCTAAAATCGGGACATGCCGCTCCAGCAATTGCTGGCCGACCTGCTCGGCGACATCCCCAAGCCTGCCATCCTGTGGCAGGCGCTTGCCATTGTCGTGTGCGTCGCCGCCGGCTGGGGCCTGGGGCGGCTGATCCACCGTTCGTGGCTGGAGAATCACCAGCACACCGGGCTGATCGGCCTGGGGATGGGGAGCTTCGGCCGGGTACTGTCGCCCTTGCTGATGGTCGCTTTCCTGTTGGTGACACGGGCTGCGATGGCGGACCACCGGAGCGTGCACCTGCTGGACGTCGCCGTGCCGCTGGCCTCGTCGCTGGCGGTCATTCGCACCTTCTTCTACCTGCTGCGGCGCGTGTTCGCACGGCGCGGTCAGCTCGGCGAAGCGCTGCAAACCTTTGAAAAAATCTTCGCACTGATCGTCTGGCTGGGCGTGGCCCTGCACATCACGGGTGTGCTGCCGGACGTACTTAGCTTCTTCGAAAGCAAATATTTGCCAATTGGCAAATATAAGCTCAAGTTGTCCGACATGGTCGAAGGCATCGTCTCGATCGTGGTGCTGTTGATGCTGGCGCTGTGGGCGGGCGCCGCGCTGGAAGAGCGCCTGATGCGCGTCGACCGCATGCACAGCTCCTTGAAAGTCGTGCTCGCGCGCATGAGCCGGGCAGTGCTGATCCTGGTGGCCGTGCTGTTCAGCCTGTCTTTGGCGGGGCTCGACCTGACCGTGCTGTCGGTGTTTGGCGGTGCCCTTGGCGTTGGCCTGGGCTTGGGCATGCAGCGTATTGCCAGTAATTACGTGTCGGGTTTTATTATTTTGCTCGAGCGTAGCTTGACCATTGGCGATCCAGTCACGATCGATAAGTATTCAGGCCGGGTCGTGCGCATCAATACGCGCTATACCGTGCTGCGCGGTGCGGATGGCACCCAGACCTTGCTGCCGAATGAAATGCTGATCACCGGTGTTGTGCAGAACCAGTCCACATTCAACCGCAATGTGCGCGCCACGACCAGGCTGATCGTGTCCTATGACAGCGACCTGGCGATCGTCATGCCACTGCTCGAAGCCCAGCCACGCGGCGTAGCCCGGGTGCTGGAAGCGCCGGCCCCGAATGTCCTGCTCAACGCCTTTGGCGCCGACGGCTACGAGCTCGAAGTTGGATTCTGGCTGGCCGACCCGGAAAACGGGCAGGGCGGTCCGATTTCTGACGTTAACCAGAAGATTTATGCTCTAGTGCAAGCCGGCACCATCAAACTTGGCTATCCGTCCATGGATACACGCTTACTCGATGCGCATATCGCATCGGTTGTGGCGCGAACCCCCAGTCAGGCGTGAATTAAGGCACGTACGCGTGCCGTGCGTCACTAGAACCGCGTAAAATGCACGGTAGCAGGCTGCCGCGTCAAGGTAGCCGCGGTAATAATCTTGGAGACTCAATGGATTTCTTTAGTAGCGAACCCGTGCAAGCAGTGCTGCAGTTCCTGTCTACCGGCCTGCTCGATTTCACCGGATGGCAAGTGTTCTTTGCTACGCTGGGGCTGACGCACATCACGATCGCCAGCGTGACGATCTACCTGCACCGCCACCAGGCGCACCGCTCGCTGGAGCTGCATCCGATTCCGAGTCATTTCTTCCGCTTCTGGCTGTGGCTGACCACCGGGCAGGTGACCAAGGAATGGGCCTCGATCCACCGCAAGCACCACGCCAAGTGCGACACCGAAGAAGATCCGCACAGCCCGCAGACGCGCGGCATCCGCAAGGTGCTGTTCGAAGGTGCCGAACTGTATCGCGCCGAGAGCAAGGTCAAGGAGACCATGGAGAAATATGGCCATGGCACGCCGGACGACTGGATCGAGCGCAAGCTGTACACCGGGCATAGCGCCCTGGGCGTAGTCCTGATGCTGTTCATCAACGTTGCGCTGTTCGGCATCGTCGGCATTTCGGTGTGGGCAGTACAAATGATGTGGATCCCGATCACCGCCGCCGGCATCATCAACGGCATTGGTCACTACTGGGGCTACCGCAACTACGATTGCAGCGACGCCGCGACCAACATCATCCCGTTCGGCATCTTGATCGGCGGCGAAGAGCTGCACAATAATCACCACACCTTTGCTACGTCGGCCAAGCTGTCGAGCAAGTGGTATGAGTTCGACCTGGGCTGGGGCTATATCCGCATCCTGGAGACGCTGCGCCTGGCCAAGGTCAAGCGGGTTGCGCCGAAGCCGGAGTTCGCCAAGGACAAGCTGGTCGCTGACCTCGATACGCTGCAGTCGGTGATCGCGAACCGCTACGACGTCATGGCCAAATATGCCAAGTCGGTGCGTCATGCCTTCCGTGAAGAATTCGAGCACCTGAAACACAAGGCCGAACTGGAAGCGCGTTTCCTGAAGAGTTCGCGCAAGCTGATGCAGCGCGAGCCGGGCAAGCTCGAATCGTCGCAGCAGCAACAGCTGATCGAACTGTTCCAGCACAGCAAGGCGCTGGAAACCATGCACCATATGCGCGTCGAACTCGGCGCGATCTGGGAACGTTCGCATGCGACCCGCGACCAGCTGCTGCATCAGCTGCAAGACTGGTGCACACGCGCCGAGGCTTCGGGCATCAAGTCGCTGCAGGAATTCTCGCTGCGTTTGCGCAGCTACGCATGATCTTCAAGGTCTCACCAGAGGCCTGCGGCAGGTGAAAAACGGCTCCTCGGAGCCTTTTTTTATGGCCGAGCTGCGCTGGCCGGTCATACTTGACCCGGTCCAGGAAACGCTGGCGCCAGCGAAACGCCGTGTTGCGATGGACGCCGACTCGCATGGTGGCGTCGCGCACCGGACGAGAATCGAGCACGGTGCCGAGGTAGTCGAGCCACTTGCCGCGCAGCCTGAGCCGCGCCAGCGGCGTGCCGGACAGGTCGTTGAATGTGCGCCGGCACTGGCAGCAGCGAAAGCGTTGCAGGTCGTTGGCCTGGCCGTGCCGGTGGTAGCGCTGGCAGCCGCACTGCGGACAGCGCCGCCCTGCCGAACGGATCTGCCCGATCAGGGCGATCACACGGTCGAGGCCGGCTGCTGGGTGCAGGGCATCGCGCACCTGCAACCGCTGGGCCTGGTTGAGCATGGGAAGCTGGGAAAACAGCTTGGCAAATCGGGGCGCTTCCATCCACCACTCCCTATCGAGATCGACCGGGGTTGGATCGCAAAATAGCTCAACAGTTCAGTGCTCATCCATAGCTAACGGGTACAGCGCCAAAGACGATGCCAATAAAAAAGCCGCCAGTCGAAACGGGCGGCTTTTCGGGGAAACAAGATCGATTACTTGATCTTGGTTTCCTTGTAGATCACATGCTTACGTGCTTTTGGGTCGAATTTGGTGATTTCCATCTTCGCCGGCATCGTGCGCTTGTTCTTGGTGGTGGTGTAGAAGTGACCAGTACCTGCGGTCGATTCCAGCTTGATTTTGTCGCGGCCAGTTTTTGCCATGATAGCTCCCTAATTAAACTTTTACGCCACGGGCGCGCATGTCGGTCAGCACGGCATCGATGCCGAGCTTGTCGATCACGCGCAGACCGGCGTTGGACAGACGCAGGGAGACCCAGCGGTTTTCCGATTCCACGTAGATGCGACGGTTCTGCAGGTTAGGCAGGAAGCGACGCTTGGTTTTATTGTTAGCGTGGGAGACGTTGTTACCAACCATCGGTCCCTTGCCAGTAACTTGGCAGACACGTGCCATAGTGCACTCCTTAAATAATGTTCCAGGACTGGAAAAACGAGAGTATAGCGCGAAAACAGACGCCAAATCAATCACTTGCAGAAAACAAGTGTGTCGTTTGATGTAAATATGATTTAACAATTTCTGTTGAGTGTGATAACACCCTGTTTTCATGCTGTAAACAGTTACAGCTGGCCATGTTCGGCGAACGAATGCACCTGTGTTCCCGCCACCACAAAATGGTCGAGTACCCGGATCTCGACCAGGCCCAGGGCCTGGATCAGGCTCGATGTCAGGCGCAGGTCGGCCTCGCTTGGCTCAGGCACGCCCGACGGATGGTTGTGCGCCAGGATCACGGCGGCGGCGTTGCGGCGCAAGGCGGCCTTGACCACCTCGCGTGGATAGACGCTGGTATGGGTCAGCGTGCCACGAAACATTTCTTCGTAATTGATCAGGCGATTCTTTACATCAAGGAAAAGTACGACGAAGGACTCGTGTGCCTGCAGCGCGAACTGGTTGCGCAGATAGTCGCGCACGGCGTCCGGAGAACACATGCCGGTTCGTTCGAAATTCTCGGCCACCGCGCGCCGCGTCAGCTCGACCGCCGCCTGGAGCTGGGCGTATTTGGCGGGGCCCAGGCCGTGCAGTGCGCCGAACTCTCCCGCGCTGGCGTGCAGCAGCCGGTGCAGCGAGCCGAAATGGTCGAGCGCGTCGCGTGCCAGCGCCACGGCGCTTTTACCTGCCACGCCCACGCGCAGGAAGATGGCCAGCAGTTCGGTGTCCGACAGCGCACCCGCGCCGGCGCTCACCAGGCGTTCGCGCGGGCGTTGCTGTTCTGGCCAGTCACATATTGCCATGTCGGATCCTTGCCATAAAAGTGAGCCACCTGCGGCGCCGGAGCCCGGCCATGGCGGAGTAGCGGTAAAATAGCGGATTGCCTGTCACAGGCCTGCGTGTTATCACAAACGAACATGTCCAACGTCCCGTCGTCCATACCATCTGCTAGCGTCGTCAACGAGGCGTCCTACCTGACCTTGCATTATCGGCTGGCCACCGCCGATGGTACTGATCTGATCACTACCTTTGCCGGCAACCCGGCTACTTTAATGCTGGGCCAGGGCCAGCTGGCACCGTTTCTAGAGCAACGTTTGATCGGCCTGGCGGAAGGCGCGCACCAGACTTTCGAGTTGAGCGCGCTCGATGCTTTTGGAGAACGTAATCCCGAGCTGGTGCAGTCGGTGTCGAAGGCCACGCTGGCCGAGAACTCGGTGCCGGACGCCGACTACAAGGTCGGCGAACTGGTCGAGTTCAATGCGCCCAAGGGCGGGCGCTTTGCCGGCATGCTGCTGGAAATGCGCGAAACCTCGGCGCTATTCGATTTCAACCACCCGCTGGCCGGCCAGGCCTTGCAGTTCGAAGTGAAACTGATTTCGGTTTTGTAAACAGGACCCGCCATGGAAAATGAAATTCTGCTTGCCCAGCCGCGCGGCTTCTGCGCCGGCGTGGACCGCGCCATCGAGATCGTCGAGCGCGCCTTGACCCAGTTCGGCGCCCCGATCTACGTGCGCCACGAGATCGTCCACAACGCCTATGTGGTGGAAGACCTGCGCAACAAGGGCGCGATCTTCATCGAGAATCTCGACGACGTCCCCGCCGGTAACACCCTGGTGTTCTCGGCGCACGGCGTCTCGAAGGCGGTGCGGGCCGAGGCCGAATCTCGCGGCCTGACGATCTTCGATGCGACCTGTCCGCTGGTGACCAAGGTCCACGTCGAAGTGGCCAAGATGCGCAGGCAGGGCTGCGAGATCGTCATGATCGGCCACGACGGCCATCCGGAAGTCGAAGGCACGATGGGGCAGGCCGAAGAGGGCATGCACCTGGTCGAAACCGTGGAAGACGTCGCCACGCTGCGGGTCAATAATCCCGAGCACCTGGCCTATGTCTCGCAAACCACGCTGTCGGTGGACGACACCGCCGAGATCATCGCGGCCCTGAAGCAGCGCTTCCCGAGCATCATCGAGCCAAAAAAGGGCGACATCTGCTACGCCACCACCAACCGCCAGGAGGCGGTCAAATTCCTGGCGCCGCAGGTCGAAGTGGTAATCGTCGTCGGCAGCCCGAACAGCTCGAACTCGAACCGGCTGCGCGAAGTGGCCGACAAGATGGGTACGCCGGCGTACATGGTCGACAACGCCGCGGCGATCGATCCGCAATGGATCGCTGGCAAGCGGCGCATTGGCGTCACCGCCGGGGCCTCGGCACCCGAAGTGCTGGTGCAGGCCGTGATCGACCGCCTCAAGCAGCTCGGCGCGGCCAGCGTGCGCGCGCTCGAAGGCGTGGAAGAGAACGTGGTGTTTCCCTTGCCGAAGGGGCTGGACGGGGCGCGGATCTCGTAGGCAGGCAACAAGCAGGCGGTAGCACCGCCATGAGCGGCACTGCGGGTTAATCCGGAGTGCCGTTTTTTGTTAGTTCTAAAGAGGCAAAGCGCAAGATGGAAACCTTCATCCAACAGTTACTCAACGGCCTGGTACTGGGTAGTATGTACGCCCTGGTGGCCCTGGGCTACACCATGGTGTACGGGGTGCTCAACCTGATCAATTTCGCCCACGGCGATGTGCTCATGATCGGCGCCATGGTCGGCCTGAGTATCCTGAAGCTGTTGGATGCCTACCTGCCCGGGCTGCCGGGCTACCTGCAGCTGGCCATCGCCATCCTCGGCGCCATTCCCATGACCATGCTGGTCAATATCGTGATCGAGCGGGTGGCCTATCGGCGCCTGCGCAACGCTCCGCGCCTGGCGCCCCTGATCACGGCGATCGGCGTATCGATCCTGCTGCAGACCTTTGCCATGATGATCTGGGGCCGTAGTCCGCTGCCGTTTCCGCAATTGCTCTCGCCCGAGCCGATCGAGATCGGCGGCGCGCTGATCTCGCAAACCCAGCTGCTGCTGCTGGTGCTGGCGGCGCTCGCCATGGTGGCGCTGGTGCTGCTGGTCGAGCGCACCCGGATGGGCCGCGCAATGCGCGCGGTGGCCGAGAACCCGCGCGTGGCCGGCCTGATGGGCGTGGATTCGAACCGGGTGATTGTCGCCACGTTTGCGATCGGCGCCGCGCTGGCCGCGGTCGCGGGGGTCATGTGGGGCGCGAACTACGCGTCGATCACCTTCACCATGGGCGTGCTGCCGGGCTTGAAAGCCTTTTGCGCCGCGGTGCTGGGCGGGATCGGCAACATTTACGGCGCCATGATTGGCGGCATCCTGCTCGGAATCATCGAGGCGCTCGGCGCCGGTTATATCGGCGACCTGACCGGCGGTTTCCTGGGCAGCCACTACCAGGACATCTTCGCCTTCGTCGTGCTGATCCTGGTACTGACCCTGCGCCCGTCCGGCATCATGGGCGAGCGCGTGGCCGACCGCGCCTGACATCAAGGAGATACGAACCATGGCACTCCTGACTTTCGACCTCCAGCACAAGCCGCGCCAGGCGCGCCTGAGCATGGCGGCCGTGCTGGCGCTGATGCTGGTCTTTCCGTTTGTCGCTTCCCAGTTCGGCAACTCGTGGGTGCGCATCATCGACATCGCGCTGCTCTACATCATGCTGGCGCTGGGCCTGAACATCGTGGTCGGCTTTGCCGGCCTGCTCGACCTGGGCTATATCGCTTTCTTCGCGGTGGGCGCCTACCTGGTCGGGCTGTTCTCGTCGCCGCAGTTCGCGGCGCTGCTCGAATCGATCCTCTATTATTCGCCGGCGCTGGGCGAGGCGCTGGTGGCCCTGTTCGGGCCCGAGATCGCGCAAGACGGCATCCACCTGTCGGTGTGGGCAATCGTACCGCTGGCGGGCATCGTCGCCGGGCTGGCCGGTGCCTTGCTCGGCGCCCCGACCCTGAAGCTGCGCGGCGACTACCTGGCGATCGTCACGCTCGGATTTGGCGAGATCATCCGTATCTTCATGAACAACCTGAACGACCCGATCAACTTCACCAACGGGCCGCAGGGGATCAACATGATCGACCCGATCCGCGTGTTCGGGGTGTCGCTGGCCGGCGAGCCGGGTTCGCAGGCCACGGTGTTCATCGGCGGCTACGCGATGCCCTCGGTTAACGCTTACTATTTCTTGTTTTTGTTCCTGTGTATCGCGACGATCTTCGTTACCAGCCGCCTGCAGCATTCGCGCCTGGGCCGGGCCTGGGTGGCAATCCGCGAAGACGAGATCGCGGCCAAGGCAATGGGCATCAATACCCGCAACGTCAAGCTGCTGGCCTTTGCGATGGGCGCCAGCTTCGGTGGCGTGGCCGGCGCCATGTTCGGCGCCTTCCAGGGCTTCGTGTCGCCGGAATCGTTTTCGCTGACCGAATCGATCGCGGTGCTGGCGATGGTGGTGCTGGGCGGGATCGGGCATATTCCCGGCGTGGTATTGGGTGGGGTCCTGCTGGCGGCCCTGCCGGAAGTGCTGCGCCACGTGGTGGAGCCGGCCCAGCAGGCGCTGTTCGGCACCGTGCTGATCGAGGCCGAGGTGCTGCGCCAGCTGCTGTACGGCCTGGCGCTTGTGCTGATCATGCTGATCAACCCGGCCGGCCTGTGGCCGTCGCCGAACAAGGAAGAGCGCCCGAATGCGGCGCTGGCCCGTGAAGAACAGGCAGGAGCCGCGCCATGAGCGACCTGATCTTGAACATCGCCGGCGTGAACAAGCGCTTCGGCGGCCTGCAGGCGCTGACCGATGTCGGCATCCGCATCGAACGTGGCCAGATCTATGGACTGATCGGCCCGAACGGCGCCGGCAAGACCACCTTCTTCAACGTGATTACCGGTCTGTACCAGCCCGACAGCGGCAGCTTCGAGTTGGGCGGCAAGCCGTATTCGCCGTCGGCCCCGCACCAAGTGGCCAGGGCTGGCATTGCGCGCACCTTCCAGAACATTCGCCTGTTTGGCGAGATGAGCGCGCTGGAAAACGTCATGGTGGGGCGCCACGTCCGCACCCGCCAGGGAGTGTTTGGCGCGATCTTCCGGCACAAGGCCGCGCGCCTGGAAGAAGCCGCGATCCGCGTGCGCGCGCAGGAGCTGCTCGAGTTCGTGGGCATCGGTGAATACGCCAACCGCACCGCCAAATACCTGTCGTACGGCGACCAGCGGCGCCTGGAAATCGCGCGCGCACTGGCCACCGACCCGCAGCTGCTGGCGCTGGACGAGCCGGCAGCGGGCATGAACGCCACCGAAAAAATGGGGCTGCGCGACCTGCTGGTGAAAATCAAGGCGCAGGGCAAGACCGTGCTGCTGATCGAGCACGACGTCAAGCTGATGATGGGCCTGTGCGACCGCATGACGGTGCTGGAATACGGCAAACAGATCGCGGAAGGCGTGCCGGCCGAGATCCAGAAGAACGAGGCAGTGATCAAGGCTTACCTGGGCGGGGCCCATTGACTATGAGCGAAAACATCCTGAAAGTGGCGGGCCTGAAGGTTGCCTACGGCGGCATCAAGGCGGTCAAGGGCATCGACCTCGAAGTGAACAAGGGCGAGCTGGTAACCCTGATCGGTGCCAACGGCGCCGGCAAGACCACCACCCTCAAGGCGATCACCGGCACGCTCCCGCCCTGCAAGGTCGAGGGCGAGATTACCTACCTGGGCAAGTCGCTGAAGGGGACCGCGCCATTTCGCTTGGTGCAGCAGAAGCTGGCCATGGTGCCGGAGGGACGCGGCGTGTTCACCCGCATGACGATCCACGAGAATCTGCTGATGGGGGCCTTTACGCGCGACGACAAGGCCGGCATCGCGCTCGACGTCGAGAAGTGGTACGGCGTGTTCCCGCGCCTGAAAGAACGCTCGGGCCAGCTGGCCGGCACCTTGTCCGGCGGCGAGCAGCAGATGCTGGCAATGGCACGCGCATTGATGAGCCATCCGACCCTGCTGCTGCTGGATGAGCCGTCGATGGGGCTGGCGCCGATCATGGTCGAGAAGATCTTCGAGGTCATTCGCGACGTGTCGCAGCAGGGGATCACGGTCTTGCTGGTAGAGCAGAACGCCCGGCTGGCGCTGCAGGCGGCGCACCGGGGCTATGTCATGGAATCGGGGCTGGTGACGATGACCGGCAATGCGGCGCAGATGCTGGACGACCCACGGGTGCGGGCGGCATATCTGGGGGAGTAAGGCGCGCCGCCTGACGGCAGCGGCGACACCGAACAGCAAGAAGTAAAAAGCAAAAAGCCGGAACGTCACCGTTCCGGCTTTTCTAGCTGAAGCTACCCAGCTTAGGCGGCGGCAGTGCCAGCGCCAGTGGCGGTAGCAGTTGCCTTGCGTGCGGTAGCCGAAAACTGATTGACAGCGGCGCTGACGTTGTTTTCGATGGCTTCGGCAGCCTGCTTGCTGGTCTTGCTGAACTGCTCGTAGCCTGCGTTGGCGTTGCTGATCGCGGTCTTGACGGCAGCGACGATGCTTTCCGAACCGGCAGGTGCGCTCTTGCTCACTTCGTCGACCAGTGCGATGACCTTGCGGTTGGTTTCGACGATCTGGGTCTCGGCGACTTTCGAGAACTCGGCACCGGTGCCGCTGGCGATCGATGCCAGCTGGCGGCTGTACGACATCGCCTTTTCAGCCGTTGGCTGGGCTTGCGAAGCGGTGACCGAGAAGAATTCTTGTGGGTCTTTGGCGCCCATCAGCTGACGGGTGACGTTTTGCGACGCTTCCAGCGAAGTACGGGCGGCGTTGATGTTGAGCTCGACCAGTTTCTCCATGCCTTCGAAGGTCTTGGCGGTCAGCGAGGAAAACAGCGCGAATTGCGCTTCCAGGTTGGATTTGGTGGCGTTCGAGAACTGCTCAGGGATTGCAAACATGTGGATCTCCAGAATTCAAAAAGTGCAAGTGGATGAAATGTTGCTCAGGCCGGTGAGACAGGTTTTATTCGATTGATGACGACGAAACTCTTTTTTGTGCACCGCAACAGAACGAATTTTCACCCATGTGGACAAATGAGTCAAGCGAATTTGATGCGCTGCACCATCCGATGTGCATAAAATTCTGAAATGCATTGATTGCAAGAATTTTCAAGCGTTTATGTTTGATCTATGGCAATAAATCCAGGTGCCCCGGCCGGGCCAGTCGTCTGCAAAGGCCATGCTAGACTAGTCGCTTGTCATTTTCTCAAGCTGTCGACGCGCAGCCGCGGCCGGTCGACGCGATCATTCAATACAAGGTAATACGATGATCCACACCCCCCAGCAAGAAGCCGTCGATGCGGCGATTACCTCGCGCCGTTCGATCCGCGCTTTTCTGGACAAGCCGGTAGAGCGCGCCGACGTCGAGCGCATCCTCGAGGTGGCCGCGCGCGCGCCTTCCGGCACCAACATCCAGCCGTGGAAGGTTGTGGTGGTGACGGGACAGGCCCGCCAGCAACTGTGCGATGCAATCCTGGCCGTGAACGCCGACCCCGAGCAGGCCAGGGAGCATACCGAGGAATATGCCTATTATCCGAGGGAATGGGTAGCGCCCTTCGTGGATCGGCGCCGCAAACTCGGTTGGGACTTGTATGCATTGCTTGGCCTGACGCGTGATAACAAGGCGGGCATGGCCGCGCAGCACGCGCGCAATTATGGTTTCTTCGATGCGCCCGTCGGCTTGATCTTTACCATCGACCGCATCCTGGAACAGGGCTCATGGCTTGACTACGGCATGTTCTTGCAAAACATCATGGTAGCGGCGCGCGCGCGGGGTCTCGACACCTGCCCGCAAGCGGCGTTCACGCAATACCATCGCGTGATTGCGCAACAACTGCGTTTGCCGGACAATGAAATGGTCGTCTGCGGCATGGCGCTGGGCTGGGCCGACCAGGGAAAAATCGAAAATTCCCTGGTAACCGAGCGCGAGCCGGCGAGCAGCTTCGCCCGCTTCATGGAATAAGGGCGCGCGGCAGGTAGATAGCGGGCGACGACAAGCCGTTGTGTTGCTGCACGGAACGCACATTTCACTTGCGATGGCGCCTCGTTCGGCTAAACTGCATTTGTACCTCATCAGTTTGCGTCGAAGGGTTCCCGGATGTTCAAAGTTGCATTGGCCACCATCGTGTCGCTGCTGTTTGCGTTTCAGCCAGTCCAGGCAGCTGGCGCAGGTACAGGTGCAGGTACGGGCGCGGGCGCCGAAAAAAGCCAGGTCGCCAAGAAGAAACCCCAGCGCGCTGCTGTCAGTAAAAAAACGGTGCGCAAGAAAGTCGCGCGCAAGGGCGCGCGCGCCAAACGCCAGGACCTGGCCCACGCCATTGCCAACGACAACCGCGCACGCATGGTGCGCCGGGTGGAAATGGTGCGCGGCAAGCGCAAAGTGACTTACCAGATGGTGCGCCGTGCCGGCGCGGCAACCTCACGCGTGGCCGCCTATGCGCCACGCACCGCCGGCGACGCAGCCGGCCTCGGTGGCACGGCCGACGCACTGTCGCTGCGCTCGAATGTCGCCCTGGTGCTTGACCAGGACAGCCTTGAAGTGCTGTTCGAGAAAAATGCCGGCGTGCCACTGCCGATCGCTTCCATCACCAAACTCATGACCGGCCTGGTCGTGGTCCAGGCCAACCAGGACCTGGAAGAAGTGCTGCGCATTACCGATGCCGACGTCGATCGCCACAAGTATTCCAGCTCGCGCCTGCCGGTCGGCACGCGCATGACGCGCCGCGAACTACTGCACATTGCCCTGATGAGCTCGGAAAACCGCGCGGCCTCGGCGCTAGGCCGTCATTATCCGGGCGGAACCGACGCATTTATCGCTGCAATGAATGGCAAGGCGCGCGAACTGGGCATGCGCGATACGCGCTATGTCGACGCCAGCGGCCTGTCGAGCCGCAATGTCTCCAGCGCCCGCGACCTGGCACGGCTCGTGGCCAAGGCCTATGGAGAGCCGCTGCTGCGCGAATACTCGACCACGCCCAATTCCATCGTCAACGCCAGCGGCCGCGCAATGCGCTATGCGAACACCAACTACCTGGTCGCGCTGCCCGACTGGAACATTGGCCTGCAAAAGACCGGCTTCATCAACGAGGCCGGCCGCTGCCTCGTGATGCAGGCAGCCATCCACGGCCGCAGCGTGATCATGGTGTTCCTCGATTCCAAGGGAAAGATGTCGCGTACCGCGGATGCGGGCCGGGTCAGGCGCTTTCTTGAATCTCTGTCTCCGGACAAGATCGACGTGCTGGCGCCAGGCACCCTGGGCGGCCCGGTCGTTCCCCCGGTGATAAGCGCGGCCAGCGTAGCGCCCGCAGTGCATTGATTACAGGGCCGGAATAGGGCGGTAACCGAGGGTTCCCGAAATACTCGATGCCGTCTGTACCAGGTCTTCCAGCCATTGCTCTTGAAGGCGGTCGGCCGGCGCCGAAATCGACAGCCCGGCCACCAGCTTGCCGCCGTCGTCGAAGATGCCGGCGGCCATGCAGCGCACACCCAGTTCCAGCTCTTCGTTGTCGCGCGCATAGCCGCGCGCGCGTACCAGGCTCAATTCGCGCTCCAGGCGCGCCAGGTCGGTGATCGAATTCTTGTTGTGCCCGGCCAGGCCGGTGCGGGTGGCGTAGGCGCGCACGCCCTTCGGATCGTCGATCGACAAGAACAGTTTGCCGGTCGAGGTCAGGTGCAGCGGGGCGCGCCCGCCGATCGCGCGCACCACCTGCATGCCGGAACGCTCCGAAAACGCACGGTCGATATAAACGATTTCGTCGCCCTGGCGCACCGACAGGTTCACGGTCTGTTGGGTTTTCTTGTGCAATGCGCGCATGAAGTCGAGCGCCGCTTCGCGTACCGACAGGCGGCTCTTGACCACGTTGCCCAGTTCCAGTAGGCGCATGCCGAGGCGGTAGGTGCCGGGCTCGACCCGGTCGACGAAGCGCGTCACCACCATGTCGTTCAGGATGCGGTGGGCGGTGGACGGATGCAGACCCGAGACCTTGGCTAATTCCTTCAGGCTCACTGGATCGGAATAGCCTGCCAGGGCGTCGAGCAGCGCCACCATGCGCTCGATCACCTGGATCGACGTCTTGGCGGGCGCGGCGGCTAGTTCGGGTGTTTCCATTTTCATCATGTGCTTGATGCAGTGCAGTATTGGCTCTTTATACCATGATGTGAAACGCTGATGCAAACCCTCGGGCTTTGGTGTGCAATATCTAACTTGCACGGCATAATGCCAGTTCGATCTGTTTCATCTAACAAGTTCAACCACGTCAGTCTACCGCCCATGGAGCAACCGATCAGCCCATTCAAGACCAAGCGCGGCATTGCGCGCCTGCTTGCAGCTTGCCGCAACACCTGCGATGGCCTCGCCTGGGCCTGGCGCAGCGAAGCTGCCTTCCGCCAGGAAATCGTGGTCATCGCCCTGGCTTCGCTGCTTGCGCTGCTGCTGCCGGTGTCGGGCATCCAGAAACTGGCCCTGATCGGGGTGCTGGTGCTGGTGCTGATCGTCGAGATCATCAACTCGGCCATCGAGGCCATCGTCGACCGTATTTCGCTCGACCGCCACCCCTTGTCAAAGGTTGCCAAGGACATGGGCAGCGCCGCCGTTGCCCTGACCCTGCTGCTGGCGGTGTCGACCTGGGCGGTGGTGCTGTACAGCCGCTATCTGTAGCGCGGCGCTGCTCTCGACCGTGGCAAGATCAAGGCGGTTCTGGCAAGACCTGTCTATCCTTCAGCAGCACCAGCGCACAAGCAAATAACAAACTTGTCGTTTGTTTAATCCCCCGCTTCCCCTAGACTAGGCAGTCTGGCGCCTTGGACGCGACGGCCAGGCTTTGCCCCTGCAGTCCCATCAACATGGAGAGTTAATCATGACCTTACGCCTCGGCGATACCGCCCCTGACTTCGAGCAGGATTCCAGTGTCGGCAAGATCCGCTTCCACGAGTGGGCGGGCGATTCCTGGGTAGTGCTGTTCTCGCACCCGGCCGACTTTACCCCGGTCTGCACGACCGAACTGGGCCTGACTGCCAAGCTCAAGCCGGAATTCGACAAGCGCAACGTCAAGGCCATTGCCCTGTCGGTCGACCCGGCCAGCTCGCACCACGACTGGATCAAGGACATCGAGGAAACCCAGCAGACCGTGGTTGGTTTTCCTATCATTGCCGACGCCGACCGCTCGGTCTCGGCCTTGTATGACATGATCCACCCCGAGGCCTCGGCCACGGCGACCGTGCGTTCGCTGTTCGTGATCGATCCGGCCAAGAAAATTCGCCTGACCATTACCTACCCGATGAGTACCGGCCGCAATTTCGATGAAGTGCTGCGCGTGATCGATGCCCTGCAGCTGACCGATGCCTATACGGTTGCAACGCCCGGCAACTGGCGCGATGGCGACGATGTCATCATTCCGCTCACCGTGCAAGATCCTGCCGTCATCGAACAGAAGTATCCAAAAGGCTATACCTCGCCGCGTCCTTATCTTCGCCTGACACCGCAGCCAAACAAGTAAGCCCGTAGGGGGCTGCTGCAGCGCCCCCTCCACCGTCTGCTCACCATAAGCAAATAAGAAACCTGTCGTTCCCATTACCGCTCAGTCCCTTTAGGCTGTGTCATCAATGGGGGCAATGGCATGTCGATGACATATGTGGTGGCGGGTTTCGCGGTGGGCCTCCTGGTCGGCATGACCGGGGTCGGCGGAGGGTCGCTCATGACGCCGCTGCTCACGCTGCTGTTTGGCGTGTCTCCTTCGGTGGCGGTCGGCACCGATCTGGCCTTCGCCTCGATCACCAAGGGCGTCGGCACGGTTACCCACCGCTTCAACCGAACCGTCCAGTGGCCGATCGTGCGCCACCTGTGCCTGGGGGCCTTGCCTGCGGCGCTGCTCACCACGCTGGCGCTGAGCCGGTTCGGCACGCTCGACCAGCAGATCGGCCAGATCATTCGCTATGCCATTGCCGGTTCCGTGATGCTGACCGTGGTCGCGTTGCTGTTGCGCACGCGCATGCTGCGCTGGATGAGCGCCCATCCCGAGCGCCAGTTGCATGGAAAAAAGTTGATCGTTGCCACCATCGTGTCGGGCGCCGTACTTGGCGTGCTTGTGACCGTGTCGTCGATTGGCGCCGGGGCGATTGGCGCGACGCTGCTGGTCCTGCTGTATCCGCACCTGAGTTCGGCAGAAGTGGCAGGCACCGACATCGCCTACGCGGTGCCGCTAACTGCCATCGCCGCCGCCGGCCACTGGTGGCTCGGCACCATCGACTGGGTGCTGCTGGCCACCTTGCTAATCGGCTCGGTGCCGGGCATCACGCTGGGCGCCATGTTGGCGCGCAAGGTGCCGGAACGCTTCCTGCGCGCCTTGCTGGCCACTACCCTGACGGGCGTCGCCGCCAAGCTGGTGCTGTAAGCCGGGCGTGCAAGCTAATAGCTGAACTGTCTATGCAAATAAGGATTGCTTCGTTTGTAATCCGGGGGCGCTGTGGGAGTATGGCGCCCTCAAGAATATGTGAAGGCCTCCATGACATCGCTCGCCCCGCCACGCAAGTCACCGGGCCGGGTCATTCCCGGCTTCGGGATTTCGCTCGGCTTCACGCTGTTCTACCTGGCGCTGATCGTGCTGATCCCCTTGTCGGCGGTCTTTCTCAAGACCTTCACGATGACCTGGGAAGCATTCTGGAGCGCAGTCACCTCGGAGCGCGTGATGGCGTCGTATCGCCTCAGTTTCGGCACCTCGCTGATCGCCGCATTCATCAACGTGATTTTCGGCGGCATCGTCGCCTGGGTGCTGGTGCGCTACAGCTTCCCGGGCAAGCGCATCATCGACGCGCTGGTCGACCTGCCGTTCGCCTTGCCGACCGCGGTGGCCGGCATCACCCTTACTGCCCTGTATTCGCATAACGGCCTGATTGGCGAACAACTGGCCAAGATCGGCATCAAGGTCGCCTTCACGCCACTCGGGGTGCTGGTTGCACTGACCTTTATCGGCCTGCCTTTCGTCGTGCGCACGGTGCAGCCGGTGCTGGAAGAAGCCGAGCGCGAACTCGAAGAAGCGGCCGCCAGCCTGGGCGCGTCGCCGGTGCAGACCTTTATCCGCGTGGTGCTGCCCACCATCACGCCAGCGCTGCTGACCGGCTTCGCGCTGGCGTTCGCGCGCGCCACCGGCGAATACGGCTCGGTAATTTTCATCGCCGGCAACCTGCCCATGGTCTCCGAGATCACGCCGCTGTTCATCATCACCAAACTCGAGCAGTACGATTACGCGGGCGCTACCGCCATCGCGGTGGTCATGCTGTTGATCTCGTTTATCCTGCTGCTGACGATTAACCTGCTGCAGGCCTGGACCCGCAGGCGGGCAGGCAAGGGGATGGGCCGATCATGAGCGCAGTCATCGACAACATCACCCCGCCGTCCAAGGCAGCGGCGCCTGCGCGCAGATCTTCGAACAATGTGCTCGAGCCAAGCTGGGTGCGCTATCTCTTGATCGCGGTGGCCCTGGGCTTTCTGACCCTGTTCCTGTTCGTGCCGCTGGCGGCCGTCTTCGTCGAAGCGCTCAAGAAGGGTTGGGGTACTTATATCGAGTCGATCACCGATCCCGATGCGCTGTCGGCCATCAAGCTGACCCTGATCGCGGCCGGTATCTCGGTGCCGCTGAACCTGGTGTTCGGGGTCGCGGCCGCGTGGTGCATCGCCAAGTTTGAATTCCGCGGAAAAAGCATCCTGCTGACCCTGATCGACCTGCCGTTCTCGGTGTCGCCGGTGATCGCGGGCCTGATCTACGTACTGATGTTCGGCGCCCAGGGCTGGTTCGGTGAGTGGCTGATGGAACACGACATCAAGATCCTGTTCGCGGTGCCGGGCATCGTACTGGCCACCGTGTTCATTACCTTTCCCTTCGTGGCGCGCGAACTGATTCCGCTGATGCAGCAGCAGGGCACCGAAGAAGAAGAAGCCGCGCTGGTGTTGGGGGCCTCCGGCTGGTTGACCTTCATGCGGGTGACGCTCCCCAACATCAAGTGGGGCCTGCTGTACGGCGTCATCCTGTGCAATGCGCGCGCGATGGGCGAGTTCGGCGCGGTGTCGGTGGTGTCGGGCCATATCCGCGGCGAGACCAATACCATGCCGCTGCAGGTCGAGATCCTCTATAACGAATACAACTTCACGGCCGCGTTCGCGATCGCCTCGCTGCTGGCCCTGCTCGCGCTGGTGACCCTGGCGGTGAAGAGCTTTATCGAATGGCGCCTGCATCAGGCACGCAAGAACGCCGCCGACGAACGACAAAAGGAAGCGCTAGCATGACGATCGAAGTTCAACACATCCGCAAGCAGTTCGGCCAGTTCACCGCGCTCGACGACGTCTCGCTCCAGTTCCCGGATGGCCAGCTGACCGCCTTGCTCGGGCCTTCGGGCTGCGGCAAGACGACGCTGCTGCGCATCATCGCGGGCCTGGAGCATCCGGATGCAGGCGCCGTGCTGCTCGACGGCGAGGATGCTTCGCACCGCCACGTGCGCGAGCGCCAGGTCGGCTTCGTGTTCCAGCACTACGCACTGTTCAAGCACATGACCGTGTTCGAGAACGTCGCTTTCGGCCTGCGCGTCAAGCCGCGCAAGGAGCGCCCGTCTGAATCGCAGATCCGCGACAAGGTGCGCCAGCTGCTCGAGCTGGTGCAGCTCGACTGGATCGCCGACCGCTATCCACCACAGCTTTCAGGCGGCCAGCGCCAGCGTATCGCGCTGGCGCGCGCCCTGGCGGTGGAGCCGCGCGTGCTGCTGCTCGACGAACCCTTCGGCGCGCTCGACGCCAAGGTGCGCAAGGAACTGCGGCGCTGGCTGCGCCGCCTGCACGACGACCTGCACGTGACCTCGATCTTCGTCACCCACGACCAGGAAGAAGCACTGGAAGTGGCCGATCAGGTGGTCTTGATGAACAAGGGAAGCATCGAGCAGCTCGGCACGCCCGACGCGGTCTACAACCATCCGGCCTCGCCCTTCGTCTACGGCTTTCTTGGCAACGTCAACCTGTTCCATGGACGCGTACAGGACGGCGTCCTGGCCAGCGGCGAGGTGCAATTCGACCTGCCCCGGCATGAGGGCGCCCGCAACGGCAAGGGCATCGGCTACGTGCGCCCGCACGACCTCGACGTCGAACGCTATACCCCGGGCGCGGTCGATGCCGGCGGTGTGGTGGCCAGGCTGCGCCGCGCGCATGCCATCGGCCCGCTGGCCCAGCTCGATCTCGAGCGCCTCGACAACCAGCAGCTGATCGAAGCGGTGATGTCGAACGATCTGTTCTCGCGCCAGGGTTTCAAGGAAGGCGACACGGTGGTGCTCAAGGCGCGCCGTATCGACGTGTTCGTGGATGCGGGAGAGGGGATCTAGGCGGCAAGCCAGGCCCGATCCGCGCACGCGCCATCACTGCCCCGGATTCGTGTAGCGGGCATGGATCGCGTCGATCCCTTTAACTACCTCTGGCGGCAGCACCAGGTCCATCGCATCGATATTTTCCTGCAGCTGCGCGAGACTGGTGGCGCCGATGATGGTCGATCCTACGAACCAGCGCGAGTAACACCATGCCAGCGCCATTTGCGAAGGCAGCAAGCCATGCGCACGCGCCAGGGCCGCATACTCGGCGGCAGCGGCCAGCACGGCGGGCCGCACATAGCGCGGGCTCCAGTTTGGCGGAAACACCGTCAGCCGACCGCGCGCCTGTGGGTCGTCGAGGTATTTGGCAGTGAGCTGCCCGAAGGCCAGCGGGCTATAGGCCAGCAGGCTGACGCCTTCGCGATAGCAGGTTTCGTCCATCAAGCTGGTTTCAAAGGCGCGCGCGGTCAGGTTGTACAAGTTCTGCACCGTGGCGATGCGCGGCAGTCCGCGCGCCTGCGCCTGCTTGAGGTATTCGCACACACCCCAGGTGCTTTCGTTCGAGATGCCGATGTGACGGATGGTGCCGGCCTTGACCAATTCGCCCAGCGCGCCCAGCGTGTCCTCGATCGGCACGGCCGCGCGCTCGGCTTGCGGGTTGAAACTGTTGGCCCCGAAAATCGGCAGGTTGCGGCTTGGCCAGTGAACCTGGTACAGGTCGATGTAATCGGTCTGCAGGCGGCGCAGGCTGGCCTCGACGGCAGCGCGGATATTCGCGGCGTCCAGGTTGTGGCGGGCGCCGCGGATCCACGGCATATTGGCATTCGGGCCGGCGATCTTGGTGGCCAGCACGACGTCGCCACGGCGGCCACTTTTCTTGAGCCAGCTACCGATGTAGCGCTCGGTCGCGCCTTGCGTTGCGGCGCTGGCCATCACCGGGTACATCTCGGCGGTATCGATGAAATTGATGCCGCGCCCGAGCGCGTAGTCGAGCTGGCTATGCGCTTCGCTTTCGGTATTTTGCTCGCCGAAGGTCATGCTGCCCAGGCAGGCCTTGGTTACCATCAAATCGCTTTGTCCCAGCTGCCTGCGGTCCATGGGGCAGTCCTTAGCGGCGCAGCGCGGCGGCGCACTCGCGCACCAGCGCCGGGCCGGCGTAGATCAAGCCGCTATAGAGCTGCACCAGCTGCGCGCCCGCATCGATCTTGGCGCGCGCATGCTCGCCGCGCATGATGCCGCCCACGCCAATGATCGGCAGCGCGTCGCCCAGCTCGGCCTTGAGTAACCGGATCACGGTGTTCGATAGCTCGAACACCGGTGCGCCCGACAGGCCGCCGCTTTCCTCGCCGTGCTGCATGCCTTGCACTGCCGTGCGGCTGAGGGTGGTGTTGGTGGCGATGACGCCGTCGATCCTGTGGCGCAGCAGGGCGCCGGCAATATTGCGCACCTGGTCGGCGTCGATGTCCGGTGCAATCTTGAGCGTCACTGGCACATAGCGCTTGTGCTGGTCGGCCAGGCGCAGCTGTTCCTGTTTCAATTGGGCCAGCAGCGAATCGAGCTCGGATTCGCCCTGCAACTGGCGCAGGTTCTTGGTGTTCGGCGACGAGATGTTCACCGTCACATAGCTGGCGTAGGGATAGACCTTGCGCAGGCAGTGCAGGTAATCGTCGGCGGCGCGTTCGATCGGGGTGTCGGCGTTCTTGCCGATGTTCAGGCCGAGTACGCCGGCCTTGTCTTGATAAAAGCGCGAAGCCTGCACGTTGGCGACGAAGGCATCCACGCCGCCATTGTTAAAGCCCATGCGGTTGATGATGCCCTGTGCCTGCGGCAAGCGGAAGATGCGCGGCTTCGGGTTGCCGGCCTGGGGCCGCGGGGTCACGGTACCGATCTCGATCGAACCGAAGCCGAGCGAGGCGAGGCCGTCGATATAGGCGCCGTCCTTGTCCAGGCCGGCGGCCAGGCCAACCGGGTTCGGGAAGGTGATCCCCATGACGGTGCGCGGGTCCGGGGCGGGCCTGGCCCCCAGCCGGCTCAAGCCGAGCGAGGCGGCGCGGCGCAGCAGCGGCAGGGTCAGGTGGTGGGCGGTCTCGGCATCGAGGGAGAACAGGAACGGGCGGGCGAGGGTGTACAGGGACATGGAAGGCTCATGATGGTGACTCCCGCCATTTTACCCGGCGCGCGCAGCCGCGTGCAGCGGGCATGCTCGCCGTTAGCGCTCTAGCACACCCCATTCGCCCCTGATGCGTGCCTCCAGCGGCCGGAAGTTGATCTTGTACGCCATCTTCGGGCTCTGCTCGATCCAGTAGCCCAGGTAGACATATTGCAGGCCGAGTTCGCGCGCCTGGTTCACCTGCCACATGACGTTGTAGGTGCCGAACGAGGCGCCGGCCAGGTCGGGGTCGAAGAAGGTATAGACCGACGACAGGCCGTCGGACAGTACGTCGATGATCGAGACCATGCGCAGGGTGCCGTCCGGCTCGCGAAATTCGACCAGGCGCGTGTTGACCCGGCTTTGCAACAGGAACTGCGCGTACTGGTCGCGGCTGTCCTGGTCCATGCCGCCGCCGACGTGGCGCGTGGTCTGGTAGCGCAGGTACAGCGCGTAGTGCTCGTCGGAGAAGGCCAGGTTGGCCACCATGGCGACCAGCTCGGCATGGCGCTTCCAGGCGCGGCGCTGGGTGCGGTTGGGCGCGAAGTCGGCGCATTTCACGCGCACCGGGATGCAGGCCTGGCAGCCGTCGCAGTAAGGGCGGTAGGTGAAGATGCCGCTACGGCGGAAACCATTGCGCACCAGCTCGGAATACACGTCGGCGTTGATCAGGTGCGAAGGCGTCGCAACCTGCGAACGTGCCTGGCGTGCGTCGAGATAGCTGCACGGATAGGGCGCCGTCGTGTAGAACTGCAGCGTGGCGAAGGGCAGGTCATTTAGGTGCGTCATGCAAGGCTCTCGAGACGGCGTGGTAACGCTATTCTAGCCAATTCGCGCCCGGATTACCGTCAGGGCGTCAACGGTGCCACCACCTCCCAGCGCGAGATGGCGGGCTCACGAATGGCTTCGCGCAGGTGCGCAAGAAAGGCGCTGCGCGCGATCGGCGCCGCGCCCAGCGAGGCCAGGTGGCCGGTCTCCTGCTGGCAGTCGATCATGCGCACGCCTTGCCCGCGCAGGAAAGCGACCAGGTAGGCGAGCGCCACCTTGGATGCATCGGGCACGCGCGCGAACATCGACTCGCCGTAGAACATGCGGCCGATGCACACGCCGTAGGCGCCGCCTACCAGTTCGCCATCGAGCCAGACTTCGGAACAATGCGCATAGCCCATCGCGTGCAGGCCGGTGTAGCCGTCGATGATGTCTTCGGAGATCCAGGTGCCGGGCCCGTCCCGGCGCGGCGCCGCACAGGCGCGCATCACGTCTTCGAACGCGCTGTCGAAGCGGACTTCCCAGCGAGGTGCGGCGGCGCCGTGTCCGGTACGGCTGCGCTCGACGCGGCGCAGGGTTTTTTTCAGGCTGTCGCTCACCTTGAAGTGCTCGGTTTGCAGCACCATGCGCGGGTCGGTACTCCACCAGAGAATAGGCTGGCCTTCCGAGAACCACGGGAAGATGCCGTTCTGGTAGGCCAGCAGCAGGCGCTGCGGCGACAGGTCGGCGCCGGCCGCCAGCAGGCCGGGCGCGTCCAGGGTCAAGGCCTCGGACACGTCGGGAAACGGCGAAGTCGGCTCGAGCCAGGGAATCATGCTGTCTTCAATGGGTCAGTCGGGTTCGCGGGGAGCCAGCATGGGCCGATGGATGTCCCGGCAATGAAATCCGTAGCCGCCCCCCTCGCGCATTTTGACGCGGTCGGCAAAGAACAGTTCCAGCGTATTGCGCACCGTCGGGAAGGCCAGGTCGTCCCAGGGAATGTCGTCTTGCGTGAACAACTGAACTTCGAGGCTTTCCTCGCCGGGTGCGAAGTCGAGGCTGCGCAGGCGTGCCAGGTAGAACAGATGAACCTGGTGGACATGGGCCACGTTCAATAAGGTGAACAGCTTGCCGAGTTCGACATCGGCACCGGCTTCTTCTTCGGTCTCGCGCAGGGCGGCCTGTTCGGTGGTCTCTTCGTTTTCCATGAAGCCGGCCGGCAGGGTCCAGTAGCCGTAACGCGGTTCGATTGCACGCTTGCACAGCAGCACTTGCAGCTTGCCGTCGCATTCCCAGACGGGAAGCGTGCCGATGACCAGTTTTGGATTCTGGTAATGAATGGTGTGGCACTGCGGGCAGACGTAGCGTGGCCGGTTGTCACCGTCAGGAATGGCCAGGCTAACCGGATGGGCGCACTCGGAACAAAATTTCATAAGGGCTCTGAAGCTTGGAAGTATGCTTACTTTACACTGAATCGCCACTGGCGAGCGATGCCACGCAGACAGAGCCAGCGCGCCGCTACCGGGCTCTGAAGCCGACTTGTTCTGCCCTTGCCGCCTTTTTAGCAATTGCATTTGCGTAATCAGGGTGGTCGGCGTATAATTCATTCCGCGGGGTGGAGCAGTCTGGCAGCTCGTCGGGCTCATAACCCGAAGGTCACAGGTTCAAATCCTGTCCCCGCAACCAATATCAAAAGCCGCCGGTTCGCAAGAGCCGGCGGCTTTTTCGCATGCGCGCCTGAATCACCGTTTTTCGCTTGTTTCTTTCCCTTATTCACGACGCAGGTCAAGCTCCGGGCGTCTGTCCGCAATCTTGCCTGTCGAGGCCGGTCGAACCAGACGATGGCCGGCGCTGGTGCGGCCGCTGACACGAAGGGGAAGACAAGCATGATCAACGTGGACGACATCAACGAGGCCTGGGGGTGGGTTGGCTTGACCGCTGTCGAGGTGCTGGGGGCCAATGCATTCGGCAATCTCATCATCCGTGACGACGAAGGGTGCTACTGGCGCCTGCGGCCGCAAGACCTGTGCTGCGAACCGCTGGCCGACAGCCGCGACGCGCTCGACGCGCTGTCGTACAACCAGGATTTTCTGAACGACTGGTACATGCCCGAAGTCGTGCACCTGGCCGAAGCGACGCTGGGGCCGCTTACCGACGACCGCAGCTATTGCCTCAGGATTCCCAGTGCCCTGGGTGGCCACTACGGGCGCGACAACCTGGCCATCGTTCCCCTGCCGCAGCTGATACGCTTTTCAGGGGAGGGCGCGCAGCAATTCGACTTGCTGCCTCGCTGGAACTAGCGAGCCGCGGCGTTGCCAGGGCTCAATCGCTGGTCTTGCCGAGGCTGGCCCACAGGTAGGCGGCCGCCATCGTGCGATGCGGCGCATAGCGGGCCAGCAGCAGTTCGGTGGCCGCGATGTCCGGCCGTTCGGCGCCGCCCAGCAGGCGGTGCAAGGCAGTACGGATCGCCACGTCGCCGTGCAGTGAGCAATCGGGGTAGCCAATACCGCGCAGCAAGGCGTAGTTGACGGTCCAGGGGCCAATGCCCTTGATCGCCAGCAGCTCTTGCACGAATTCGGCGACCGGCCGCTCGCGCTCGAGCACGACGGTGCCAGCCTCGACGAGCTGCGCCAGCCGCAGCAGGGTCTCGGCTTTCGCGCGCGAGAACTTGCGGCTCAGCAGTTCGTCGAGGGGCAGGCGGGCCAGGTCCGGCGCTTCCGGATAGCACCACAGACCGCTCGCATGGCGGCGCCCGGCCAGCCCGATGACACTGCGGCGCAGCGCGATCGCAAACGGCAGGTTGATCTGCTGGCCAATGATGGCCCAGCTCAGCGCCTCGAACACGGTTGCCGATTGCACGATGCGCAGGCCGGGCTGGCGCGCCACCAGTGGTCCCAGCAGCGGGTCGTCGCGCACCAGGCTGCCAAACGCGGCGGGGTCGATGCGCAGGCCCAGGATATTGAGCAGCGCTTCGTGCGCACGTCCGAGCAGCGCGGGCGTGAGCGCGCCGTCGGCATCGACCGTGCAGCGCACGGTGCGATCGTCGAAGGCGACCGCCAGCACGACCGCGACCCCATCGAGCAGCACGCCCTTGCGCAAGCGCTCGGGTCCTACCTGTTCGGCGAGCGCTTCGGTATCGCGGCCGTGAAAGGCCAGCACATCCTGACGGCGATAGCCGGGCGGCAGCACGATCTCGTAGCCTGTCTCCATTACTTGCCCGGCAGCGCGGCGCGTACGCGCAGAAACGAAGGCACGAAGCCCGTCACCAGCGCGGTGCCGGTCAGTACGATGGCCGAGCCCAGCAGCGTATGCCAGCCGACGGCTTCATGCAGGAACAGCGCCCCCCACAAGATGCCGAACATCGGGTTCAGGAAAGTAACGGTCAGGGCCGAAGTGGGGCCGACCTCTTCGATCAGCTTGAAGTAGAGGATGTAGGCGATTCCGCTGCACAGCACGCCCAGCGCCAGTACCGCGCCCATGATGCCCATGGTCGGTTCGGCCGGCGCCGGAAAGAAAGGCAGCACCGGGATCACGCACAGCGTCGCGGCCCACATCGAGCCGTGCGCGTTGGCGAAGGGCGCCACCGCCCGCGCCGACCTGGCGTACTGGCTGGCGATGCTGTAGCTCAAGGCCGCCACCAGCGCGGCCCCGATGGCAACAAAGGCGCCTGGCCGCTCCGACACATGGTCGAGCCCGACCAGCAGCGCGACCCCGACCGTGCCCAGCAGCAGGCCCAGTGCGGCGCGCCCGGGCACTGCCTGGCGTGCCCACAGCGCGCCGACCAGTGCGCCCCACATGGGCGCGGTGGCGTTCAGCACCGACAGCACCGAAGCGCTCAGGGTACGCGCGGCAAATGCGAACAGCAAGAAGGGCAGGGCCGAATTGAACAAGCCCAGGATCAGGTAATGCTTCCAGTGCTGGCGCAGCGCGAGCGGCGCGCCCTTGCCGCGCAGGCGCAGGAGCCAGGCGACACCGGCCAGGAACAGGGCGGCGAACAGCACCCGGTATTCGATCAGCACGGCGGGGCCCAGTACCGGCGCGGCGATGCGCATGAATAGAAAGGAGCTGCCCCAGATGGCGGCCAGCGCCACCAGGCGCAGCATGTTCACGGTGTTCATGGAAGATAGAATCGGGACGAAGCTGGGATTATGGCCGCGTGCAGCGCAGCGCGCCATCCGTTTCTTGCGTTCGACGCTAGCGCGCGCAGATGGCGCCGCCTGGCGCTGCCGGCGCTGCTGCATGCGACACCTGCAATCGGTCCGGTACGCCATTCTTGATGGCGGTCATCTGCGCCAGGATCGAGATCGCGATTTCGGCCGGGGTCTTGCTGCCGATGTAGATGCCGACCGGCCCGTGCAGGCGCGCCAGTTGGGTATCGTCGAGGTCGAACAGCTTGAGGCGTTCGCGCCGCCGCTCGTTATTCAGGCGCGAGCCGATCGCGCCGACATAGAAGGCCTCGGACTTGAGCGCTTCCATCAGGGTCAGGTCGTCCAGCTTGGGATCGTGGGTGAGCGCGACCACGGCGCTGCGCGCGTCCAGCCGCGCCTCCAGCACCAGGTCGTCGGGCATCACATGCAGCAGTTCTACCCCTGGCACATTCCAGTCGCCGCGGTATTGCTCGCGCGGGTCGCAGACGGTGACGCGGTAGTCCATGCCGCTGGCCACCTGGGCCAGGAAACGCGACAGCGGCCCGGCACCGATGATGAACAGGCGCCAGCGCGGACCGTGGACGGTGGCCAGTACGCCGTCTTGCACGCGCTGGATGGCACTGGCAGCGGCACGTTCGAGTGTTACCGCGCCGGTGGCCAGGCACACGCGCCGTTCCACCAGTTCGCCCTGGTGCAGGCGCTCCAGCAATTGAGGTATGCAGCTAGCGCCGGACAATGGCTCGATCGCCAGTTCGATGGTGCCGCCGCAGGGCAGGCCGAAGCGGTGCGCCTCGTCGGCGCTGATGCCGTAGCTAAGGATCTCGGGACGTGACAGCTCGATGCCGTTGGCGCGCACCCGCTCGATCAGGTCGTCCTCGATGCAGCCGCCGGACACCGAACCGACCACCATGCCGTCGTCGCGGATACCGAGGGTGGCGCCAATCGGGCGCGGGCTCGAGCCCCAGGTCTTGATGACCGTGACCAGCTGGCATCGGCGTCCTGCCGCCAGCCAGGCGTCGCAGGTCTTGAGTACATCGAGGTCGATACTGTCCATGAGTGCCGGCCGTGTGCACGGCGCCAGTGGTGAAGATGGGCCATGATACAAAATATGCGCGAGGCATGCCCACGCCGGGCGCGCGCCTGATCTAAGGCGTCAACGGCTGCTTGCCCGACCTCTTGGCCTTGACCTCGGCCACTGCACTATTGATGGCCGCGATGCGCTGCGCCAGCGCAGGATGGTTCGCCGTGTGGCCGTTCAGGACCGTGGCCGGGTAGGTGTCGGCGAAGCGCTTCCAGAACGAGGCCGCGCCTTCGATGCGGTAGTCGGCGCGTGCCAGCAGGTAGATCGCCAGGCGGTCGGCTGCGGCGTCGAGCGCCGCCGGCATCGCCTTGATGCCGCCGCTGCCGATCAGCATCGAGGTGTCCGGCGAAATATTCGTCAGGTTCTCGATGATGCCGCCGATCGTGGCGGCGTTGCGCTGCCTGGTCGCATGGCCCAGCATGTTATGCGCCATCGTGCGCGCGATGACATAGGCCAGTTCGTGGTCGTTCTCGGCGACGGCCATCATGCCGCGCGTGAGCATCACGCGCTGGCCATCGGCGTAGGCATTGATATTGTCGGCATTGCCCAGCTCGATTCCGAAGGCACAGGCGCGGGTGACCGGAATGCTCAGCTCACGCGGCTTGCCATTGCGTTCGATCGTCAGCGGCAGCGTTGCCTGCTTGGCGACGATGGGCCGAAACACCGCGCCAGCCTTGGTCAGGGAATTCGGGCCGGACGGCAGCGGCGCGCCGCCCGCGGCCAGCAGTTCGTCGCCCTGGCGCAGGCCGGCCTTGGCCGCGCCGCTGCCAGCCAGCACGCTGGTGACCTGCAGGCGCTCGCCCATGCCGAGCACCATGTGCGCGGCCTCGTTGTACTGGCCCGGATAGGTATGGCGGTTCTTGGCGGTGAAACCGAGCAGGTTGCGCGCGTGGCGCGTACACAGTTCGGCATTATCGATCAGCAGCGGGGCGGCGACCTTGTACAGGCGGTCTTGCAGCGTCGCCATCCGGGTCAGGGTGTCGGCTGCCGCCGCCATTTCTGGCGTTACTTGCGCGGCCGCGGGAGTCGCCGGGCCGAACGGGCCTGGCTGCGAGCCCGGGACCGCCGGGCCCTGGGTGGCGCAGGCCGACAGCAATGCGGCGGCGGTGATGCCCAGTGCTGCCTGGCGCAGGCGCAGGCGCAAGCCTTGGATGCGGATCATGATTGTCCTCGTGTCGTTCTTGTTTGTTATTGTTTGCCGGTGCTGCCGAATCCTGAGGCGCCCCGTTCGGTAGATGCGAACTCGTCTACCACATTGAAGCCAACCTGCAGCACTGGCACGATGACAAGCTGGGCCAGACGGTCCATCGGTTGCAGCGTAAAGCTCGCGTGGCTGCGGTTCCAGGTCGAGACCATCAGCTGTCCCTGGTAATCGGAGTCGATCAAGCCTACCAGATTGCCCAGGACGATGCCGTTCTTATGGCCCAGTCCACTACGCGGCAGGATCATGGCGCAATAGCCCGGATCGCCGATGTGGATGGCCAGGCCGGTCGGCACCAGCACCGTCTGGCCTGGCTCTATCGTGAGCGGCGCGTCGATGCAGGCACGCAGGTCGAGGCCGGCGCTGCCGGGGGTGCCGTAGCCCGGCAGCAGCGCCTTCATGCGCGGGTCGAGGATCTTGAGATCGATATGCTTCATGCGATTGCTGTGTAATTAAGTGAGTAACGAGTGCTGCTCGAGACGCTTGGCGATTTCGGAGACCAGCTGGCGTGCCAGCGTGAGCTTGTCGGCGCGCTCGAGCAGGGTATGGCCGCTGTCGTCGAACAGGATGATGGTGTTTTCATCCTGCCCGAAGGTTTGCGGGCCAATATTGCCCACCAGCAGGGGAATGCCTTTTTTCTCGCGCTTGGCAGCGCCGAATTTCACCAGGTTCTCGGATTCGGCGGCAAAGCCGACGCAGTAAGGCCAGCCCGAGAGCGAGGTGGTGGCGGCAACCGAGGCCAGGATGTCGGCGTTTTGCACGAATTCCAGCTGCGGCGGGGCGCTGCCCTCGGCCTTCTTGAGCTTGTGGTCGCTGGCATTGCGCACGCGCCAGTCGGCCACCGCCGCCACGCCGATGAACACATGCTGCCCTTCGACGCCGGCCATGACGGCATCGTGCATCTGCTGGGCGGTCAGCACATCGATGCGGCGCACGCCATGCGGCGTCGGCAGCGCGGTCGGGCCGGACACCAGCGTGACTTCGGCGCCGGCTTCGCGCGCGGCGCGCGCCACCGCATAGCCCATCTTGCCCGACGACAGGTTGGTGATGCCGCGCACCGGGTCGATGGGCTCGAAGGTCGGCCCGGCCGTGATCAGCACGCGGCGTCCGGCCAGCACCTTGTGCTGGAACGAGGCGATCAGTTCTTCAAGCAGCTCCTCGGGCTCGAGCATGCGGCCCAGGCCGGTTTCGCCGCAGGCTTGCGATCCGGCCGCGGGGCCGAACAGGCAAATGCCGTCGTCAAGCAGTTGGGCGACATTGCGCCGGGTTGCCGGGTTGTCCCACATCTCGACATTCATGGCCGGCGCCACCAGCAGCGGCACGTGGCGCGGGCGCGCTACGCACAGGGTCGACAGCAGGTCGTCGCAGGCACCATGCGCCAGCTTGCGCATGAAGTCGGCCGAGCAGGGCGCCACCAGGATCGCATCGGCGTGCCGGCTCAGGTCGATATGGGCCATGTTGTTGCTGATCCTCGGGTCCCATTGGTCGGTGAAGACCGGCTGGCCAGATAGCGCCTGCATGGTCACCGCGCCAATGAAGTGAGTGGCCGCTTCGCTCATTACCACCTGCACGCTGGCGCCCTGCTTGACCAGGGCGCGGCACAGTTCCGCCGCCTTGTAGCAGGCGACGCCGCCGCTCAAGCCGAGAACGATTTTCTTGCCCCTGAGGTCCATGTTCATGCTGCCTCCCTATTGACGATGGCCCGGCTCAGGACTTGTTAACGCGGCGCAGTTCATCCATGATGAACAGTACCGCGCCGATCGAAATGCAAATGTCCGCCACGTTAAACGCCGGGAAATGGCCAACGCCGGGCCAGTAGAAATCCAGGAAGTCGATCACGTGGCCGTAGGCCATGCGGTCGATCACGTTGCCGATCGCCCCACCCATGAGCAGGCTGAGGGCGAAGCAGAACAGGCGCTGGTTGGCATGCTTTTTCATCAGGTAGAGCATGAAGCCGACCGCGAAGAAGCCGATGGCAGTGAAGAAGTAGCGCTGCCAGCCGCCGGCGTCGCCCAGGAAGCTGAAGGCCGCGCCCGGGTTATACACCTTGATCAAATTGAAGAAGCTGGTGATCGGCAGCGTCTCGCCGTAGGCGAAGCTGCGCTCGACGGTGAGCTTGGTGACCTGGTCGAGCAAGACGATGACCAGGGCGATGCCAAACCACGGCAGCAGGCTGGGCGAACTTTTATAAACAGGCTTGATGCCTGGAACAGCGGGTTTCTTTTTGGTGGCCATGATGACTGTATCGAGACCCGCCATGCCGTCCTGGAAGAACGCCATGGCGGTGGACCCCGTGAGGGAGTGAGTTACGCGAACCGGCGCGTTTCGCCGCGTCCGAACAGGTTGCTGGTGCAGCGGCCGCACAGGCCGGCGTGTTCGTGGTCGTGGCCGACGTCGCGGCGGTAGTGCCAGCAGCGCTCGCACTTGGCCGCTTCCGACGGCGTCACGGCCACCGCTTCGTTGGCGGCGTCCGCCACCTGCTCGACGCTTGCCTGCGAGGTGATGAAGACGAACTTCAGGTCGTCTTCCAGGCTCGCCAGCAGCGTGAACTTGTCGCCGGCCGCCTTGATCGCCAGCTCCGCCTGCAGCGACGAGCCGATGGCGCCGGAAGCGCGCAGTTCTTCCAGCTGCTTGGTGACGTCGGTGCGCACTGCGCGCAGCGCCGCGTACTTGGCCAGCAGCGCCTGAGCGTCGGCCAGCTCCGGGAAAGTCCACTGGGTCTGGGTGAAGATGGTCTCGTCGCTGGCCGCATAGGCTTGCGGGCCCGCGAACACGGCCCAGGCTTCCTCGGCGGTGAACGACAGGATCGGCGCCATCACCCGCAGCAGCGACTGGGCGATGTGCCACAGTGCGGTCTGGGCCGAGCGCCGCGCCGGCGAGTCGATGCCGTTGGTGTACAGGCGGTCTTTCAGGATGTCGAGGTAGAAGCCGCCCAGGTCTTCCGAGCAGTAGTTCTGCAGGCGAGAGACGACCGGATGGAACTCGTAGCGCTCGAAGTGCGCGCCGATGTCGTCCTGCAGCGCCGCCATCGCGGCGATTGCGTAGCGGTCGATCTCGAGCATCTCGGCCACCGGTACGGCGTGCTGGCCTGGCTCGAAGTCCGAGGTGTTGGCCAGCAGGAAGCGCAGCGTGTTGCGGATGCGGCGGTAGGACTCGGTTACCCGCTTGAGGATCTCTTCGCTGATCGACAGTTCGCCCGTATAGTCGGTCGAGGCGACCCACAGGCGCAGGATGTCGGCGCCGAGCGTGTCCGAGATCTTCTGCGGCGCCAGCGTGTTACCGAGCGACTTCGACATCTTCTTGCCGTGTTCGTCGACCGTGAAGCCGTGGGTCAGCAGCGCCTTGTAGGGCGGGCGGCCGTTGAGCATCGACGAGGTCAGCAGCGAAGAATGGAACCAGCCGCGGTGCTGGTCCGAGCCTTCCAGGTAGAGGTCGGCCGGGAAGCTTGACTGTTCGGCATGCGAGCCGCGCAGCACGGTCTGGTGCGTCGCGCCCGAGTCGAACCAGACGTCGAGCGTGTCCTTGTTTTTTTCGTAATGATGGGCGTCGTCGCCCAGCAAGGTGGCGGGATCCAGGCTCTGCCAGGCATCGATGCCGTTCGCTTCGATCAGCTTGGCCACCTGCTCGAGCAGTTCGGGGGTGCGCGGGTGCAGCTCGCCGGTTTCCTTGTGGATGAAGAACGCCATCGGCACGCCCCACTGGCGCTGGCGCGACAGGGTCCAGTCCGGACGGTTCTCGATCATGCCATGCAGGCGTGCCTGGCCCCACTCGGGAAAGAATTTGGTGTCGGCGATGCCGCTCAGGGCGGTCTCGCGCAGGCTCTTGCCGCCGTCGTTCGGAACGGTGTCCATGCCGGCAAACCACTGGCTCGTGGCGCGATAGACGATCGGCGTCTTGTGGCGCCAGCAATGCATGTAGCTATGGTCGAACATCTTCAGCTCGAACAGCGCGCCAGCGTCCTTCAGGGCGGCGCAGATCGGCTTGGAGGCTTCCCAGATGCTCAAGCCGCCGAACAGCGGCAGGCTCAGGGCGAAGCGGCCGTCGCCCATCACCGGTTTCAGGATGTCGTCGTCCTTCAGGCCGTGCGCCTTGCACGACTGGAAGTCTTCCAGGCCATAGGCCGGTGCCGAGTGGACCACGCCGGTGCCGCTGTCGGTGGTGACGTAGTCGGCCAGGTAGACCGGCGAGAGGCGGTCGTAGAACGCATCTTGCGCATACAGCGGGTGCTTGAACTGCAGGCCGCCGAGTTGTTCGCCGAGGGTAGTCGCAATGGTGCGGCCTTCGAGCTTATAGCGCGCCAGCACCGATTCGGCCAGGTCGGCGGCCAGGATCAGCAGCAACGGCAGGCCGTCGCGTTCAGTCTGCACCAGAGAATAGGTCACTTCCGGATTGACGTTCAGGGCCTGGTTCGACGGGATGGTCCACGGGGTGGTGGTCCAGATCACGATGAAGCCGTTGGCGGTCGGCAGTTCGGCCAAGCCGAAGGCGGCCGCGATTTTCTCGGGCTGCGCGAACGGGAAGCCGACGTCGATCGCCGGGTCGCGCTTGTCCTGGTACTCCACTTCCGCTTCGGCCAGGGCCGAGCCGCAGTCGAAGCACCAGTTCACCGGTTTGAGGCCGCGGTAGACATATCCCTTGTCGAGCAGCTTGCCGAGCGCGCGCAGTTCGTCGGCTTCGTTACCGTAAGCCATGGTCATATAGGGGTTTTCCCACTCGCCCAGCACGCCCAGGCGGATGAAGCCGGCGCGCTGGCGGTCGATCTGCTCGAGTGCGTAGGCACGGGCCTTCTGCAGCACTTCGGCGGTCGGCAGGTTCTTGCCGTACAGTTTCTCGATCTGGATCTCGATCGGCATGCCGTGGCAGTCCCAGCCCGGCACATAGGGCGCGTCGAAGCCGGCCATGGTGCGCGATTTCACGACCATGTCTTTCAGGATCTTGTTGACGGCGTGACCGAGGTGGATGTCGCCGTTGGCATAGGGTGGGCCGTCGTGCAGGATGAACTTCGGACGGCCGGCGCTGGCCTTGCGGATACGGTGATACAGCTTTTTTTCTTGCCACTGCTGGACCCAGCCCGGCTCGCGCTTGGCGAGGTCGCCGCGCATCGGGAACGGGGTGTCGGTCATATTGACCGGATATTTGCTCTCGGGCTTCTTGGCGGCCTTTGGCGTGGCGTTCTGGACAGGTTTGGTATCGGACATAAGTTTTTCTCTAGGGGATACAGGTCAGGGTCGCGGCCAGGCCGCGGACATCGCGCGCGCGGGGGCGGGCAGCGTCAAATTCGGTCGGTCGCGGTCAGCGCGCCGTTGCGGTGGGCGAAGAAGGCGCGCGCCTGCACGGCGTCGCGCTCGATCGCGGTGGTCAAGGTGGGCAGGTCGATGTATTTTTCTTCGTCGCGCAGCTTGGCCAGAAATTCGACCCGTACCAGCTTGCCATAGGCGGACGCGTCGTAGTCGAACACGTGCACTTCGAGCAGCATGCGGCCGGCGTCTTCGACGGTCGGGCGCACGCCGATGCTGGCCACTGCCGGCAGGGCCTGGTCGGCCAGGCCATGCACCTGCACCACGAAGATGCCGGACACGGCAGGGCGGTGGGCAACGCGCAGGTTCAGGGTCGGGAAACCGAGCGTGCGGCCCAGCTTGCGGCCATGGATCACATGCCCCGACATCGTGTAGGGATGACCCAGCAATTGCTGGGTAGCGGCAAAGTCTCCCTGCGCCAGTGCCTCACGCACGGCCGAGGAAGAGATACGGCGTTCTCCGTGCATGACGGCGCCGAGCGTAGCGACCTGGAAGCCGAATTCACGGCCGGCTGCTTCGAGCATTGCAATATCGCCAAGGCGCCGGGCGCCATAGCGGAAGTCGTCACCCACCATCAGCCACTTGACGTGCAAGCCGTCGACCAGCACCTGCTTGACGAAGTCGTGCGGGGTCTGGGCGGCAAACTGTTCGTTGAAGTGCTCGACAATGACGCGGTCGATGCCGGAGTCGGCCAGGTCGCTGAGCTTGTCGCGCAGGTTGGCGATGCGTGCCGGCGCTTTCGACAGGTCGCCGCTGCGCTGGGCGAAATATTCGCGCGGATGGGGCTCGAAGGTCATGACCGCAGCTTCGATCCCGAGCGATGCGGCGGCGCCGCGCACCTGGGCCAGCAATGCCTGGTGGCCGCGGTGGACACCGTCAAAGTTGCCGATCGTCAGCGCACATGGCGCGCGCGCCCTGTCGTTGGGAAGTCCGCGAAATACCTTCATTAATGGTTCCAGTTGCGCAGCCGGCCGCTCCGGCGCGAAGTGCTGATTATACGGTAACTCGGATGTTGCACAGCAACGAAGGGTGGAGCCGCTGTCGAGCAATGTGCACGCTGCACGCCGTGCTTGGGCAAAAAAAAGCCGCCTGCGAACAGGCGGCGTTTCATGACTGCTTGCCTGATCAGGCGATCGGGCGGTTGATTGCCATGATCCAGTAGCGCGCCAGGTCGGCGGTGCCTTCCTTGCCGCTGACCGTCTTGAAGGTGCTGATGGCTTGCTGCTTCTTGCCAGCCGCGGCATAGGCTTCGCCCAGGCGCAGCTTGGCTTCGTCGGTACGACGCAGGCCGCCGGCCTTGATAGCGCTCTCCATCATCTTCAGGCCCTTGTCGGCCTGGCCAGCCTGGACCAGCGCATAGCCGAGACCCACCAGCGCGTCGTTGTCATTGGCTGCCCGGTACTCGGCTTCCAGGGACGCGACATTCTTGTTTTGCTCGGCCAGGTTCTTCTCGGCCAGGTCTTTCAGACGCTGGTGGCGAGCGGCATCCGGCCCGGTGCCCAGGGCGCCAGCCTTGTAGCCCTTGTCGATGACCTTCAGTGCTTCTGCCGGTGCCCGCGACTGCATCACAAGCTGGGCCATTTCCATGTATTCGCTTGGCTTTTTCAGCAGGTTGTTGGCCAGCTTCAGGCGGTATACGTCAACCGACAGGCGGTTGGAGAAACCAGGCTTGCCCTGCACGCGGTTGAGCAAATCGGTCCAGTACTGGGTCTTTGGATAGTTCGACGCCAGCTTTTCGATGGTGTTGACATAGCCAGCCTTGTCGTTCTTCTTGAGCTGGATGTTGGCCAGCATGCCGAGTTCGTCCTCGCTCAGGCGACCGCTCTTTTCGGCATTGCGCAGTTCGGCTTCAAGCGCGGCAACATTGCCCTGCTTGTAGTAATTCTGCATCAGGTAGGCGCGCAGCTTTGGATCGTTACGGTCCTTCAGCAGCTTGAGGATAGTGGCGTTGGCCTTGCTCAGGTCGCCGGCGCGCATATAGATGCCGACCAGGCCTTCCGAGAATTGCGAACGCTCAGTGGCGTTGAGCTTGCCCGAATCGAGCAGTTTTTCGAACGATCGCGCGGCGGTATCCCAGTCACCGGCCGACGACGAGGCCGAAGCGCGCACGCGCTCGATGAGGAAACGCTCGTTGTCGTCCCTGGCTGCTTTATCCGCTTCGCGCAGGGCTGCCAGGGCGCCTTTGTGGTTGCCTTGCTTCATCAGCGATTGGGCTTGCTGCAGTGGTTTGCCGACTTCAGCGCGCAGGACTGCGGCATGCGCAGGCGCGATACCGACTACCGGCAGGGCAGCGGTGAAACCGAGGGCGGCCAATGCGAGGCCAAGGTGTGCGAGACGGAATTTAATCATCTGAAAACATCCTTCTTCAAAATGGACACGGCAGGGAAACCCTGCCGTGTTGGTCAAAACATGCGTCGATTACTGGAACTGCTCGTTACCGACCATGCCGATCTTGGTGACGCCAAGACGCTGGGCCGTTGCCATGACACCGGCGACGACCTTGTACTCGACCAGCTTGTTCGGACGCAGATGCACTTCCGGCTGGTCAGGCATTGCAGCGACACCGTTCATCTTGGCTTCCAGGGTGGCGCGATCAGCAATGATCTCGCCGTCCCAGAGGATGGTGCCATCGAAGTCTACATCGATCGTTACTACCACTGGCTTCACCGTCGATGGCGGCGGGGTGCCGACCGGCATGTTCAGGTTGACCGAGTGGTTTTGCTTCGGAATCGTGATAATCATCATAATGATCAAAACGAGCAGGACGTCAATCAGCGGCGTCATGTTCATTTCCATCATCGGTTCCGGATCGGCTCCTTTAGCGGAGCCCGAACCCACGTTCATGCTCATGGTGTTTCCTTTTCAAATGTTGGGGCAACGGACGCGAAATCAAGACCCGCGAGGATCTCGACTTCGCGGACAGGGTGTTATCCCCTGTCAGGCGGTTCGATCACGAAACCGACCTTCTGAATCCCAGCACGCTGAGCCGTGTAAATGACTCGGCCGATCGCTTCGTAGCGGCTTTCCTGGTCGCCACGAACTTTCACTGCCGGCTGCGGCTGCTTCACCGACTGCTCCGCGAGGAACTTGAACAGCTCGTCCGTGTTCGCGATGCGCGTCTGGTTGTAGTACATCTCGCCATCTTTGTTGATGGTGATGTTGACGTCTTCCGGCTTGGACTTGGTGACCTGGTTCGACTCGGCAGGAAGGGCGACCTTCTGCAGGTTCAGAACCACCGGGCTGGTGATCAGGAAGATGATCAGAAGAACCAACATGATGTCGACTAGCGGCGTCGTGTTGATCTCTGACATCACGGCATCTTCATCTCCGGAATCGGAGCCGACACTCATCGACATGGCTTAACCAGCTTTCTTGGCGCCAGTGGCGGCGTTCGAGGTCGACATGGCACCCGAGATCAGGACCGAGTGCACATCGGCGCTGAACGAACGGACGTCTTCCATGACCGACTTGTTACGACGCACCAGCCAGTTGTAACCCAGGACCGCAGGAACTGCCACGAACAGACCGAAGGCGGTCATGATCAGTGCTTCACCCACTGGACCTGCGACTTTGTCGATCGATGCGTTACCCGACATACCAATGGCGGTCAGCGCGTTGTAGATGCCCCAGACGGTACCGAACAGGCCGATGAACGGCGAGGTCGAACCGACGGTTGCCAGGAACGACAGGCCATCTTGCAGACGCGACTGAACGCGGTCCACTGCGCGCTGGATCTGCATGGTGACCCAGGTCGACAGGTCGATCTGCTCGAGCAGGGCGCCGTCGTGGTGCTGGGTTGCCTTGGTGCCGGTTTCAGCGATGAAGCGGAATGGCGAGCCTTCTTTCAGCGTTGCCGAACCGGCAGCGATCGATGGGGCTTTCCAGAACTTGGCCGAAGCATCCTTCGACTGGCCCATGATCTTTTGCTGATCGATGAGCTTGGTGATGATGATGTACCACGAACCGATCGACATCAGGGCCAGGATGATGATGGTGCCCTTGTTGACGAAGTCGCCTTCTTCCCACATGGCGCCGATGCCGTACGGGTTGTGGACTTCTTCGGTGCTGCCAGCTGCGGCAGGAGCGGCGTCGCCCATTGGGGCTGCGGTGTCGACAGCAGCAGCATCGACTGCAGGTGCTTCAGTTGCGTCGACAGCTGGGGCAGCCGTGTCAGCCGCTGGAGCAACAGCGCCTGCAGCAGGAGCGTCGGCGAAGGCTGGTGCGGAGACCAGGGCCGATGCCGCCGTTACCGAGAACAGGACAGCCGCCAGCATAGCGGACAAACGGGTATTCTTAAACATGCTTCCTCCAAAAATATAAAATAGACAGTTCGCTGAACTTATAACAACGAAAATCACAGGGTTGAGACGATGTTCTGTCTCGGTTTTATTCCAGCGTCCAGACGTACTGCACCGCTGTCCACGCCTGTTGCGGCTGGCCATCAACCATGGCCGGCTTGAATCGGCATTTGCTCAGAGCCGACTGAGCGGCTCGGTCCAGATCACGGAAGCCGCTCGACTTCTGCAATTTGGAATCCATCACGCGACCATCAGAACCAATCAGGAACTGCAGGGTCGTAGTACCGGTCTCTTCGTTACGCTGCGACGAACGCGGATATTCCGGACGTGCGCAAGTATTGAAGTCGGCCACAGCTTCGGTACGGCTCGGCGCACGCGGAGCAGGCGGTGCCGGAGGGGCAGTCGGTGCTGGCGGGGCCGGCGGTGCCAGCGATGTGGTCGGCGGCGGCGTGTTGGTTGCCGTCGTGATCGCATTTTGCGGCGGCGGCGGCGTCTGCACCTGCACTTCAACCGGTGGGATGAATGGCGGTGGCGGAGCCTTCATTTCCGGCGGAGGCGGCGGTGGAGGCGTATCCGGCGGTGGCGGCGGCTTCACCTCTTCGATCAGTTTCGTTTCCACAGCCTCGGTTACCTTGTTAACGATCCGGGTGCCCAAGCCATTGACGACGGCCCAAGCTACCAGTACGTGCAACAGGATGACAATGGCGAGACCTGTGAAATTCTTTCCCGGGTTCTTCTCATGCGTAAAATTCATGCCATCTTTCTCCAATACCAACTCTTTTTTGTTGCCACTAAACCCACTCAACACGACAAAAACCTAGGGCCGCTTGCGGGACATCAAAGAATTATACCTACGAATTCTTTTTTGGGCATACATTTTTGCATCCCCAAAACAGTCCTATCTGCCTGTAAAAACAGGGAAACAAGCTCATCTATATCTGGTTGGCCCCGGCGCATTCATGGCCCAAAAATCAATGATGTTTTGTAATTGTTTGTTTTGATTCTCCTCCATGTGTGGATCGTCAGGCAGAGTGACTGGTTTCACCAAATTATGCGTGCCTAAATTGACAGTCAGCAAATTTCGTACGATGAACATCGGGTGTTTCTGCAAACTATAGCCAGTCTCATGGAGCTTGTGCAATCGGTTTGCTGCCGCAAGTTGAATCGCGCGCACGCTTGACCCATAGCAGAAAGTGATAGGCGAAAAGCGGGTTGCTATGCCCCATGCGTACAAATTCGCGCCGTTTGGACTCATCAGGACGACGGCCGCATAGCAAAACTACATGGAAACCGGCAGTTTGAACAGTGTGTTAGCGCACCCAAGCGCAAATATAGTTGCGTGGTGCTGGTCGATCAGGGTGGGGGAGGTAGTAGTGCGCAGGGGTAGTGCCAGGAAAGAATGGTGATGTGAAGCAGTAGTCGGGTCAGCCGAGGCATGGCCGCCGCTGGCCAGGGTCGCGGTCTTGCCGTCGTTGCGGCAACACCACGACCGAAAGATTCACATTAGCGTCCGCGTTTTTCGCGGCGGCACTCCAGGAAGCTGAGCACGTGGCCGCCAGGGTCCACGGTTTCGAGGCGAACGTCGAAGCCCCATAGGCGTGCCACATGCTTGAGCACCTCCTGGGCCTGCTGGTTCAAGGGGCGGCGGTTGAACTGCGTATGGCGCAGGGTCAGGGCCCGATCGTCGCGGGTATTGACTTGCCAAACCTGGATATTGGGTTCGCGGCTGCCAATATTGTACTGCTCGGCCAGCTTATGCCTGACATAGCGGTAACCCTGTTCGTCGTGGATCGCCGAAATGGTCAGTTTGTCGCTGCGGTCGTCGTCGAGGATGGCGAAGAAGTGGAAATCACGAATCAGTTTGGGCGACATGTATTGCGCGATGAAGCTTTCGTCCTTGAAGTTGCGCATCGCAAAATCCATCGTCTCGATCCACGCGCTTCCTGCAATGTCGGGGAACCAGGTTCGGTCTTCGTCGGTTGGCTCTTCGCAAATGCGGCGAATGTCGGTCATCATGGCGAAACCGAGCGCATAGGGGTTGATGCCGCTGTAGTAAGGGCTGGTCGCGGGCGGCTGGTAGACGACATTCGTGTGGCTTTGGAGAAATTCCAGCATGAAGCCGTCGCCGACGATGCCTTCCTTGTACAAGTCTTGCAAGATCGTGTAGTGCCAGAAAGTGGCCCAGCCTTCGTTCATGACCTGGGTCTGGCGCTGCGGATAAAAATATTGCGAGATCTTGCGGGTAATACGAACCAGTTCGCGCTGCCAGGGTTCTAGCAGGGGTGCGTATTTTTCAATGAAGTAGAGCAGGTTCTCTTCGGGCTCGGGCGGAAAGCGCAGTGGCCCCGCATCGAGCACCTGCTCTTCGCGCAGCGGCAGGGTGCGCCAGATCGAGTTGACCTGCGACTGCGCATATTCTTCGCGCTCTTTCAAGCGCGCTTTTTCTTGTGCCACCGAGAGCTTGGCCGGGCGCTTGTAGCGGTCGACCCCGTAATTTTGCAGCGCATGGCACGAATCGAGCAAATCCTCGACGGCATCGATGCCGTAGCGCTGCTCGCATTCGGCGATGTAATTCTTGGCAAACACCATGTAGTCGACGATGGCGTCGGCATCGGTCCAGGTGCGAAACAGGTAATTTCCCTTGAAGAAAGAATTATGGCCATAGGCAGCGTGGGCAATGACCAGCGCCTGCATTGTCAGGCTGTTTTCTTCCATCAGGTAGGCGATGCAGGGATTCGAGTTGATGACGATCTCGTAGGCCAGGCCCATCTGGCCACGCTTGTAACTCTTTTCGGTCGACAGGAAATGCTTGCCGAACGACCAATGGTTGTAGGAGACAGGCATGCCGACCGAAGTGTAGGCATCCATCATTTGCTCGGCGGTAATGATTTCAAGCTGGTTCGGATAGGTATCCAGGTGGTAGCGCTTGGCTACCCGCTTGATTTCATCGTGCGCCTGCTCGATCAGCTCGAAGGTCCATTCGGACTGCTCGGGCAGGGCGCGCGGATTGTTCGGGTCTCTCGGCATGGGGTGCCTCCGTCTCGTCTCGTTGCTGCGCTATTACTTCGGCTGCTTCTTGAACAGCTCACGGAAGACCGGGTAGATGTCGGCCGGCGTGACGATCTTCTGCATCGCGAAATTCTTGTGGTGGTCGGCTACCTCGCAATATTGTTCCCACAGGTTCTGCGGCGGGCCGTCGGTGATCTCGACGTAGGTGTAGTACTGTACCCGCGGCATGATGGCGTTGTTCAGGATCTGCTTGCACAGCACCGAGTCGTTGTCCCAGTTGTCGCCGTCCGAGGCCTGGGCCACGTAGGCGTTCCAGTCAGCGCTGCCATAGCGCTCGGAAATCACTTTCTGCAGCAGGTGCAGCGCCGATGACACTACGGTGCCGCCGGACTCGCGCGAGTGGAAAAACTCGTTTTCATCGACCTCGGCTGCTGCCGTGTGGTGGCGGATGAAGACGACATCGATTTTTTCGTAGGCACGCTTGAGGAACAGGTAGAGCAGGATGAAGAAGCGCTTGGCCGTGTCCTTGCGGGTCTCGTCCATCGAGCCGGACACGTCCATGATGCAGAACATGACGGCCTGGGTGCTGGGCTTGGGCACCTTGATGCGGTTCGAGTAGCGCAGGTCGAAGGGATCGATGAAAGGAATAGCGTTGAGCCGGATATGCAGGTGGTGGATGCGCTGCCTGAGCTCCACCACCATCTCGTCATCGAGGGGGGCGCCGGCGTCGAGCAGCGCTTGCAGCTCTTCTTCGGCGTGCTTGAGTTCGCGCCGGGCCGGGCCGCCCACGGCGATGCGGCGGCCGAGTGCGCCGCGCAGCGAACGCAGCACGTGAATATTGGACGGCGTGCCCGAGACGTTGTAGCCGGCCCGCTGGCTCTTGTATTCGATGGTCTGGGCTAGCTGGGTCTTGACCATGTTCGGCAGCTCAAGATCTTCAAAGAAATAGTTCATGAATTCTTCGCGTGACAGCTCGAAGATGAAGTCGTCCTCGTTGGTCTGGTCGCTATTGCCGGCGCGTCCGCGCCCGGGACCGCCGCCGCCGCTGCGCGGACGGCTGAACTGGTCACCCTTTTGATATTCGGTATTGCCGGGGTTGACGGTTTCCCAGACGCCGCCGTGGGCATGACCAAAATGGGGCTCGTTGACGTCTTTGACGGGGATCGTGACTTTTTCGCCGTTCTCGATATCGGTGATCGAGCGGCCCTTGATCGCGCGGCCGACCGCGTCCTTGATTTGCGCCTTGTAGCGGCGCAGGAAACGTTCGCGGTTGACCGCTGACTTGTTCTTTCCCTGCAACCGACGGTCGATGAGGTAAGTCAAAACAGGCCTCCTGTGGTGGCGGCACACAGAGCCGCCGATACTGTGCGGACGCACTGGCGGTATCTCGGTACATCTATCTTAATACGCACCGCGATCGCATGTGCAGCGCACGCCGTTTTTTCGCGGCGCGCGCCCACGCCCTTGTCAGGAGGACTTCCTTACGCGCAAATACCATTCGCACAGCAAGCGCACCTGTTTCGGCGTATAGCCTTTCTCGACCATACGGGCCACGAAATCGGCGTGCTTGTTGGCGTCCTCGGCACTTGCCTTGGCATTGAAGGAGATCACTGGCAACAGTTCCTCGGTATTCGAGAACATCTTCTTCTCGATCACGCTACGGAATTTCTCGTAGCTGGTCCAGGCCGGATTTTTTCCGGCATTGGTGGCCCGCGCGCGCAGGCTGAAGTTGACGATTTCGTTTCGGAAATCTTTAGGATTCGAGATGCCGGCCGGCTTCTCGATCTTCTCGAGTTCGGCATTGAGCGATTCGCGGTCGAAACTCTCGCCGGTGTCGGGATCGCGGAATTCCTGGTCCTGGATCCAGAAGTCGGCAAAGGTCACGTAGCGGTCGAAAATGTTCTGGCCGTATTCCGAATAGCTTTCGAGGTAGGCGGTCTGGATTTCCTTGCCGATGAAATCGACATAGCGCTGCGCCAGGTGTTCCTTGATATAGGACAGGTAGCGCTGCTCGGTTTCTGGCGGGAACTGCTCGCGTTCAATTTGCTGCTCGAGCACGTAGAGCAGGTGCACCGGGTTGGCGGCCACTTCGGTATTGTCGAAATTGAAGACCTTGGACAGGATCTTGAACGCAAACCGGGTCGACAGGCCGTTCATGCCTTCGTCGACGCCGGCATAGTCGACGTATTCGTGCAGCGACTTGGCCTTGGGATCGGTGTCCTTGAGGTTTTCGCCGTCATAGACCAGCATCTTGGAGTAGATGCTGGAATTTTCGGGGTCTTTCAGACGCGACAGGATCGCGAACTGCGCCATCATGCGCAGCGTGCCCGGCGCGCAAGGCGCCTTGTCGAGCGAAGAGTTGTGCATCAACTTATCGTAGATCTTGATCTCGTCAGAAACACGCAGGCAGTAGGGCACCTTGACGATATAGATACGGTCGAGGAAGGCCTCGTTGTTGCGGTTGTTGCGGAAGGTCTTCCATTCGGACTCGTTCGAGTGCGCCAGGACGATGCCTTCGAACGGAATCGCGCCGAAGCCTTCGGTGCCCTTGTAATTGCCCTCTTGCGTCGCCGTCAGCAGCGGATGCAACACCTTGATCGGGGCCTTGAACATCTCGACGAACTCCATCAGGCCCTGGTTGGCCAGGCACAGGCCGCCGGAATAGCTATAGGCATCCGGATCGTCCTGCGCGTAGTCTTCGAGCTTGCGGATGTCGACCTTGCCGACCAGCGAAGAAATATCCTGGTTGTTCTCGTCGCCCGGTTCGGTCTTGGAAATGGCGACCTGTTTCAGAATCGACGGGTAGCGCCGCACGACGCGGAACTTGTTGATGTCACCGCCGAACTCGTGCAGGCGCTTGACTGCCCATGGGCTCGGGATGGCGCGCAGGTAGCGGCGCGGGATGCCATAGTCTTCTTCGAGGATGGTGCCGTCTTCGAGTTCATTGAACAGGCCGAGCGGCGATTCGTTTACGGGTGAACCCTTGATCGCATAAAAGGGCACATGTTCCATCAGGCTCTTGAGCTTTTCCGCGATCGACGACTTGCCGCCGCCAACCGGACCGAGCAGATAGAGAATCTGCTTGCGCTCTTCCAGGCCTTGCGCCGCGTGGCGGAAATACGAGACCACCTGTTCGATCACTTCTTCCATGCCATAGAACTCGCGGAAGGCCGGATAGAGCTTGATAACCTTGTTGGCAAAGATGCGCGACAAACGTGGGTCAAGGCGGGTGTCGACCAGGGTTGGCTCGCCGATGGCCGCGAGCATGCGTTCCGGGGCGGTGGCGTAAGTGAGGGGGTCTTGTTTGCACAACTGAAGGAACTCCGACATGGAATATTCCTCTTCCCGGGTGCGCTCGTAACGGGCTGCGTAGTTGTCAAAGATACTCATTTCGAATGTCCTTTATGTACAAACATCTGTGCTAACAACGATCACTGTTTCGGCAACCGCATTGGCGGCGATGGCCTCGCGCCCGGGTTTTTTTGGCCTCTCTCCTTGTTGGTCGCGCGCACCCGGATCCGGGATGGCCGGTGCCGCGGATACTGCGATGGTGTGTTGTTATCGACCCGGACGGTAGCCCGGTCTCCCGCAGCTTGGAGAAGGTCTTTTTTTGCGTTTGTGAAATTTATTATGTGCCTATTGGTTCCCGAAGTCAAAGCGTCTCGTGAAAACTGATGTTGCTCGTGTAAGTGCTTGATGCAGTTGAGGATAATCGCTCTAACCGGCACTAAGGCGGACTCAGGAAGTGGCGCCAATAGCATATGGGATCGTGATCCGGACCCCGTCGCACGATGCGCTGCGGCGCTGCGGATTTTTCCTTGCCGGGTGCGCCGATAGTGCACCATATGGGCAGCGCGCGGCGCACACAAACCGGCCGCGCGCCGGGCCGTTTTTGCCTATGGCGCAAAGGCTTTGCGGGCATGCGTTACACTGGCCGCCTATGACCCATTGAACCGCGAAAAGGCTTGAGAACACCATGCTGAACGACCACCTGCGCAACATCCTGCAAAACATGCCAAAGGCGGAACTGCATATTCATATCGAGGGTTCGCTCGAGCCTGAGCTGATTTTTGCGCTGGCACAAAGAAACGGCGTGTCACTGCCCTATCCGTCGGTCGAGGCGTTGCGTGCTGCCTACGCTTTCACGGACCTGCAATCCTTCCTCGATATCTATTACGCCGGTGCCAGCGTGCTCCTGACCGAGCAGGATTTTTACGACATGACCGCAGCTTACCTGGCGCGCGCCCAGGCCGATAATGTGCGCCATGCCGAGATCTTCTTCGACCCGCAGACGCATACCGCGCGCGGCGTCGCCTTTGGCACCGCCATCGACGGCATCTGGCGCGCCTGCCAGGACAGCCCGGTCAGCGCCAGCGTGATCATGTGCTTCCTGCGCCACTTGTCCGAAGAAGAGGCACTCGCTACGCTCGACGAGTCGCTTGCGTATCGCGATAAATTCATCGGTGTCGGCCTGGATTCGTCCGAGGTTGGCCATCCGCCGGAAAAGTTCGCGCGCGTGTTCGAGCGCGCCCGCCAGCTCGGCCTGCGCCTGGTGGCGCATGCGGGCGAGGAGGGGCCGCCCGCCTATATCGAGAGCGCACTCGACGTGCTCAAGGTCGAACGCATCGACCATGGCGTGCGCGCACTGGAAAGCCCGGAGCTGGTAGCGCGCCTGGCGCGCGACGGCATGGCCTTGACCGTGTGCCCGCTGTCGAACATCAAGTTGCGCGTGTTTGACGTGATGGGCAGCCACAACCTGCGCGCGCTGCTCGATGCCGGTTTGGTGGCCACCGTCAATTCGGATGACCCGGCCTATTTCGGCGGCTACATGAACGCCAATTTCCTGGCCGCGTTCGAGGCGCTGCCGCTCGACGCCGGCCATGCGCGCCAGCTCGCCCACAACAGCTTTGCCGCTTCCTTCCTCGACCCGGAGCGCAAACGCGCCTTTTTGGCCGAGGTCGACGCCTTCTTCGCCAACCCGGCCCTTGCCCATTCTTAAAGGCTGCCCATGTTCAGACAGTCCCTTCGCATGACCGCCCGCGACTGGCGCGCCGGCGAACTGCGTTTTTTGCTGGTGGCCCTGATCGTGGCCGTGGCGGCGCTGTCTTCGGTCGGCTTTTTCATCGACCGCATGCGCGCTGGCCTGAACCGCGACGCCCACCAGCTGCTCGGCGCCGACCTGCTGGTCAATGCCGACGACCCGATCCAGAAGACCTGGCGCGAGCAGGCACGCCAGCGCGGCCTGCTGGTGGCCGAAACCGTGACCTTCCAGAGCATGGCGCAGGCCGGCGAGGGCAATGCCGCGGCTGCCCAGCTAGCTGCGGTAAAGGCGGTCGAACCGGGCTACCCGCTGCGCGGACAGCTTGGCATCACGACCGATCCGGTCCAGGCCGGCGGGGCCATCGGCAGCAAGACCCGCGCCACGCCCAAGCCGGGCACGGTCTGGGTCGACGCCAACCTGCTGCCGGCGCTGCGCGTGGGCGTAGGCAGCAGCATTGTGCTGGGCGACAAACGCTTTCGCATCGCGCAGCTGATTGCCAGCGAGCCCGATAAGGGCGCTTCGTTCGCGAATTTCGCGCCGCGCGTGATGCTGTCGCTGCAAGACCTGGCAGCCACCGGCCTGGTCACCGATTTTTCGCGCGCCACCTATCGCCTGCAGGTGGCCTCGACCTCGAAGAACGATATGGCCGCCGTGGCCGCGTTCGAAAAATGGCTGCGCGCCGACATCGCCGCCCGCAACGTGCGTGGCGTGCGTATCGAGACCCTGGAAAACGGCCGCCCCGAGATGCGCGCCACGCTCGATCGCGCCGATAGCTTCCTGTCGCTGGTCGGGCTGCTGTCGGCCATGCTGGCGGCGGTAGCGGTGGCAATGGCGGCGCGTCGCTTCATGCAGCGCCATCTAGACGCCTGCGCCATGCTGCGCTGCCTCGGCATGACGCAAAACGAGGTCGGTGCGCTGTACCTGATCGAATTTGCCCTGGTCGGCCTGGCCGGCAGCGCCCTGGGCGTCGTGGTCGGCTTCGGCGCGCACTTCATCTTGCTGGAGATGATCGGCGGCCTGCTGCCGCCCGACTTGCCGCCGGTGTCGTTCTTGCCAGCGCTGCAGGGCGTCGCCACCGGCCTGCTGCTGCTGGTCGGCTTCGCGCTGCCGCCGGTGCTCCAGCTGCGCAACGTGCCGCACAACCGCGTGCTGCGGCGCGAAGCGGCCGCGCCGCAGCCGCTGGCGCTGGCCACGTATGGCCTGGGCGTCGGCGTGTTCCTGGCGCTGCTGCTGTGGCAGGCCGGCGATGTCAAGCTGGCCCTGATGACGGCCGCCGGTTTCCTCGGGGGCCTGGGCCTGTTTGCCCTGGTGGCATGGATGTGCCTGCGCTTGCTGCGCCACCTGCGCGGCGCCTTGCGGCACCAGGGCTGGCGCTTTGCCATCACCTCGCTGCAGCGCCGTCCCGGCGCGACCGTGGTGCAGGTGGTGTCGCTCTCGCTCGGCTTGATGGCGCTGCTGCTGCTCACCGTCGTGCGCGGCGACCTGATGTCGGCCTGGCGCACCGCGACGCCGCCGGATGCGCCGAATCGCTTCATCATCAATATCCAGCCAGAGCAGGCGCCCGGCGTCGAGCGCCAGCTGGTGGGCGCCGGCATCAAGGAAGTGACGCTGTTCCCGATGATCCGCGGGCGCCTGACCGCCATCAACGGCAAGCAGCTCACGCGCGACAGCTTCCAGAGCGGCGAGGCGCGCCGCATGGCCGAACGCGAATTCAACCTGTCGACCACGAGCACGCTGCCGGAATCGAACGAAGTGGTGGCCGGCAAGTGGTTCAGCGACGCCCCGGGTGCGCCGGCCGGCATGGGCGAAGCCTCGGTCGAGGAAAAGCTGGCGCAGACGCTGGGCCTGAAGCTGGGCGACGTGATGCGCTTCGACATGGGCGGCCTGGTGGTCGAATCGAAGGTGACCAGCCTGCGCAAGCTCGAATGGGGTTCGATGCGGGCCAATTTCTTTGTCATCATCAACCCGCAAGCGATGGAAAATGCGCCGCGCAGCTACATGACGGCCTTCCATTTGCCCGAGGGTAGGAGCACTGCGGCGGGCGGCCTGACCAGCAGCCTGACGCGCGCCTATCCGAACCTGACCGTGATCGACGTGTCTGGCATCATCCGCCAGCTGCAAGATGTGCTCGACCAGGTGGTGGTGGCGGTGGAATTCCTGTTCATGTTCACGCTCGCCTCGGGCGTGCTGGTGCTGTATGCGGCGCTGATGGGCTCGCAATCCGAGCGCACCCGCGAGGCCGGCCTGCTGCGCGCGCTCGGCGCCACCAAGGGACAGCTGGCGACGGCGCAGCGTATCGAGTTCATCCTGGTGGGCAGCGTTTCGGGCGTGCTGGCCGCGAGCGGCGCAGCGGCGATGGGCTGGGCGCTGGCCGAATACGTGTTCAAGTTTCCGTGGCGTTTCGAGCCGGGCGTGTGGCTGGCCGGCGTGGCGATAGGCGTCGCCTGCGCGCTGCTGGGCGGCTGGCTGGGGCTGCGCGGCGTGCTGCGCCAGCCGCCGCTGCAGACCTTGCGCGAAGCGTAAAGGGCCTGCAACGCGCAGGGCGCCGGGGTGGTCAGGGCCTACCCCGGCGCGCTATCATGTCGGCATGTCTGAAACCCCAATCCTGTACGACGTGATGGGCGGCGCCGCGCGCCTGCGCGAACTGGTCGACCGCTTCTACGACCTGATGGCGCTGGAGCCCGAATTCGCTGCCATCCACGCGATGCACCCGACCCCCAACGACAGCTCGCGCGAGAAGCTGTTCATGTTCCTGTCCGGCTGGACCGGCGGCCCCGATTTGTTCGTCGAACGCCACGGCCACCCGCGCCTGCGCGCGCGCCACCTGGGCTTTGCCATCGGCACCCAGGAGCGCGACCAGTGGCTGCGCGCGATGGCCTGGGCGATGGAAGACCTGGGCTACGACGAAGCGCTGCGCATGCGGCTGATGCAGTCGTTCTACCAGACGGCCGACTGGATGCGCAACAAGGCCGACTGACATGGAAATTATCGAACTCCTGATCGTGCTGGCTGCAATCATCATCATTGCGCTGCAGCTGCTGCTGCTTCAGCGCGCCCGCAAGGCCAGTGACAATGCCGGCGACGGCCGCCACCTCGAACGCCTCGAGCGGGAGCTGCGCCTGGAGCTGCAGTCGACCGCCCAGGCCACGCGCCAGGAAATGGCGGGCCACATGGGCCAGTACCACGCCGCCGGGGTGCAGCAGTTCGACAGCATGCGCCAGCAGATGCAGCTGCAGTCGGGGAGCAGCCGCGAGGAGCAGGCGCGCGCGCTCAAGCGCTTCGCCGACACGCTGCAGCAGACCCTGTCGAACCTGACCGAATCGAATGCGCAGCGCATGCTCGAAGTGCGCGGCACATTGGAAACCAAGATCCGCGACCTGCAGAACGACAATGCCAAGCGCCTCGAAGAGATGCGCCAGACGGTCGACGAGAAGCTCCACGCTACGCTGGAAACGCGCCTGACCGAATCGTTTCGCCAGGTGAGCGAGCGCCTGGAAAAGGTGCACCAGGGCCTGGGCGAAATGCAGCAGCTGGCGATCGGGGTGGGCGACCTCAAGCGCGTACTCACCAACGTCAAGACCCGCGGCACCTGGGGCGAAGTGCAACTGGAAATGCTGCTCGAGCAGGTGCTAACGATCGACCAGTACGCCAAGAACGTCGAGACCGTGGCCGGCAGCGGCGCGCGCGTCGAATTTGCCATCAAGCTGCCGGGCAGCGTCGACGGCGGACCGCCGCTATGGCTGCCGATCGACGCCAAGTTTCCCAAGGAGCAGTACGAGCGCCTGCTGGAAGCGGCCGACCGTGCCGATGGCGACGGCGTAGCGCGTTTCGGGGCCGAGCTCGAACGGGCGGTGCGCCTCGAGGCCAAGACCATCTGCGAGAAATACGTCTCGCCGCCGCAGACCACCGATTTTGCGATCCTGTTCCTGCCGACCGAAGGCCTGTATGCGGAAGTAATGCGGCGCCCCGGCCTGTCCGACGATTTGCAGCGCACGCTGCGGGTGTCGATCGCCGGTCCGTCGACCTTGTCGGCGCTGCTCAACAGCCTGCAAATGGGCTTTCGCACGCTGGCGCTCGAAAAGCGCTCGTCCGAAGTGTGGCAGGTGCTGGGCGCGGTCAAGACCGAGTTCACCAAGTTTGGCGACGTGCTGGCTACCACCAGGGCGACGCTCGAAAAGGCCGCCAAGAACATCGAAAACGCCGAGACGCGCAGCCGGGTGATGGCGAAAAAACTGAAGTCGGTAGAGGCATTGCCCGCAGACGCCGCGCAGTTGTTGCTCGGCGCAGACCGCAGCGACGAGGACGAGTAACCCGGCGGCTGGCTACATCAAGCCTTCGAACGGGATGATGTCGACCATGTCGCCCGACACGACATTGCCCTGCTCGTCGTGCAGCACCACCATGCAGTTGGCCTCGGACATCGAACGCAGGATGCCGGAGCCCTGCGAGCCGGTGATGCGCACTTCGGGCTGGCCGTCTGCACCAGTTGCCAGGATGCCGCGCTGGTATTCGGTGCGGCCGGGCTTCTTGCGGATCGCCACGCTCGAGCGGGCGCGCAACAGCGGCAGGGGAGCCTCGGCGCCCATCATGCGCAGCAGCGCTTCGCGCGCGAAGAAGTAGAACGACACCATTACCGCCACCGGATTGCCGGGCAGGCCGAACAGGAAGGCGCTGCGGCCGTTCGACTTGATGCGCCCGAACGCCAGCGGGCGTCCGGGGCGCATGCCAATCTTCCAGAAGGTCACGTCGCCCAGTTTTGCCATCACCTGCTTGGTGTAGTCGGCCGCGCCGACCGAGACGCCGCCCGAGGTGATGATCGCGTCGGCGTTCTCGCAGGCGCTGCGCAAGGCCTGTTCCAGCGCATCCGGATCGTCGCGCACCACGCCCATGTCGATGACATCGCAACCCAGGCGCTGGAGCATGCCGTAGATGGTGTAGCGGTTGCTGTCGTAGACGCAGCCTTCACCGAGTGGCTCGCCGACCGAACGCAGCTCGTCGCCGGTCGAGAAAAAAGCGACGCGCAGGCGCCGCTGCACCGCCACCTCGGGCATGCCGAGCGAAGCCAGCAGGCCCAGGTCGGCGGGGCGCACGATGCGGCCAGCCTTCAAGGCCGAACTGCCGGCCTTGAGGTCTTCGCCGGCGAAGCGGCGGTTGTCGCCCGGCCGGATCACGCCGGCGGGAAGCACGATGCTGTCGCCATCGTGCTTGACGAATTCTTGCGGCACCACGCTGTCGCAACCGTCCGGCATGACGCCGCCCGTCATGATGCGCACGCACTGGCCGGAGACCGGAACCAGGCCGGATGGATTGCCGGCCAGGGCGGTGCCGATCACCCGCAAGCTTACTGGCGCGTCCTCGCGCAGGTCGGCGCCGCGCAGGGCAAAGCCGTCCATCGCCGAATTGTCGTGGGCCGGCACGTCGATCGGCGAGATAACGTCCACGGCCAGTACGCGGCCCAGGGCCGAGCGCAGCGCGACTTTTTCGACTGATCGCACCGGCTGCACGAAGTCGCCGATGATGCGCTGGGCGTCGCGTACCGGCAGCGCGTCGGGGTCGTAGCCGTCCAGGCAGCTGGTCACCTTCGCCAGCGTCGGCGGCAAGGTGTCGTCCAGGCCGTGCAGCTCTTCGAGCGTGTTGATGTTGCGGAAAGCGTCAAGGTCGTCGAACAGCACCTCGACCGCCTTCAGGTCCTTGTACCAGCCGTCCATGCGGCGGCCGCCCTCCAGGAGATACTGCGACAGCACCGGCAGCCGGCTCGCCCTGACCAGGCAGAACACGGGATGCGCTTGCGCGCGCATGCCCGGCTCCTGGGTGGCCGCAAAGGCCAGGTCGGCGTTGGCGTCTTCTGCTGCGGCGGCCAGCCGTACGGCCAGGTCGTGCGGCAGAAAGGGCGAATCGCAGGGCACCGCCAGCAGCCACGGGGTCACGCAGTGGCGCAGCCCGGCTTCCAGGCCCGCCAGCGGACCGGCGAAACCGGGTGTTTCGTCGGCCCACACCGGCGCTGCCAGTTCCAGCCAGGCGTCGATGTTGCGGTTGGCGTTGACCATGACCGAGCCGACCTGCGGCAGCAGGCGGTCGATCACGTGCTGCGCCATGGTGCTGCCGCGGAAGGGCTGCAAGCCCTTGTCGACATTGCCCATGCGCGAGCCGCGTCCGCCCGCCAGGATCAGTCCTGTAATGAGTTTCTTGTCCATGTGTTTGTCCTTGCGAGTTTGCCGGGCTAGCCGCCGATATACGACATTTCGACCCGTTTTGCGCCGGGCGCCAGGCGCGTTGCATCGATGGTGCGCGTTTCCGAATAGCGGTCGGCACGTGCGCGCCAGAGCTGGGCGACGGCGGCGGACAGGTCGGCGTCCGGACGGGAGCTGCGCAGCAGGCCGCGCAGGTCGTGACCGTGGGTGGCGAACAAACAGGTATAGAGCTTGCCCTCGGTCGACAGGCGCAGGCGCGAGCAGTCGTGGCAGAAAGCCTGGGTGACGCTGGAGATCACGCCCACTTCGCCGCCGCCGTCGAGATAGCGCCAGCGCGCCGCGGTTTCGCCCGCATAGTTGGCCGAAGCGGGCGCCAGCGGCAGTTCGGCGCCGATGCGCCGAATGACCTCGCTCGAAGGAATGACTTCATCCATGTTCCAGCCGTTCGAGGCGCCCACATCCATGTATTCGATGAAGCGCAGGATGAAGGGTGAATTCTTGAAATGGCGCGCCATCGGCAGGATCTGGCCATCGTTGGTGCCGCCCTTGACCACCATATTAACCTTGATCGGTCCGAGCCCGGCCGCATGCGCGGCGTCCAGGCCATGCAACACGTCGGCAACCGAAAAATCGACATCGTTCATGCGGCGGAACATGGCGTCGTCGAGTGCGTCGAGCGACACGGTCACGCGGTCCAGGCCCGCGTCTTTCAGGGCCCGCGCCTTGCGCGCCAGCAGCGAGCCGTTGGTAGTGAGCGTGAGGTCGAGCGCGCGCCCGCTCGGGGTGGGCAGTGCGCGCAGCATGCCGACCAGGCGTTCGAGGTTCTTGCGCAGCAGCGGCTCGCCGCCGGTCAGGCGGATCTTCTCGACGCCGTGGCCGATGAAGATGCGGGCGACGCGCGCGATCTCTTCGAAAGAGAGCAGGTCGCCCTGCGGCAAATAAGCATAGTCCTTGTCGAACACTTCTTTCGGCATGCAGTACACGCAGCGGAAATTGCAGCGGTCGGTGACCGAGATGCGCAGGTCGTGGAGCGGCCTGCCGCGGGCGTCGAGCAGTGTTCCGGTGGGCGCATCACGCTGCGCCGGCACTGCCAGCTGCGGTGAGCGCAAGTCGTTGATCATGATGATTTTTTCAGCCATGCCAATACGATAGCACGAGCCCCGCGAGCGCACAGGCGGCGATCAAGGGGATCGGCCCGAGCCGGTAGCGCAGCAGGGCGATGCTGGCGGCCACGCCGATGCCGATGGCCGCCGGCTGCGGCGCGCCGCCGGCGAAAAACACATGCTGTCCGAAGAACACGGCCAGGCTGGCCACCACCCCGACCACGGCGGCCGAGATCGCGGTCAAGGGCGCGGTAAACCGGACCTGGCCGCGCCCGGATTCGACCAGCGGTGCGCCGGCCAGGATGAACACGAACGAGGGCAGGAAAGTGAACAGGGCCGCGACCAGCGCCCCGGCCACGCCCGCCAGCGGCAGTGCCCCCGGGCCGAACAGCGCCCCGGTCCAGCCGCCGACAAAACCCACAAAGGCGACGATCATGATCAGGGGTCCGGGCGTGGTCTCGCCCAGCGCCAGGGCGTCGATCATCTGCGCCGCGCTCAGCCACCCGTATTGCCCGACCGCGCCCTGCACCACATAGGGCAGCACCGCGTAGGCGCCGCCAAAGCTCATCAGGGCGGCCTTGGAGAAGAACCAGCCCATCCGGGCCAGGGTGCTGTCCACTCCGTACAGCGCGGCCAGCGCCAGCCAGGCCGCGAGCGCCAGCCCGATGCCGCCTAGCGCCACCTTGAGCAGGTGGGGCAGCGAGAGGCGCGCGTGTCCGGGTGTCGGCGTATCGTCGTCGATCAGTGCCGGGCCGTAGTGCCGGCGGTTGGCGGCGTGGGCGCCGCCCGGCTGGAAGCGCTGCGGCCACAGGCGCCCGCCAATGACGCCTGCCAGCGCCGCGGCCAGCAAGATCACTGGGAAGGCCAGCCCGAACACGGCGATGCCGATAAAGGCCAGCGCGGCGATCGCGCCCAGCAGCGCATTGCGTAAGGTGCGGGTGCCGATGCGCCAGGCCGCCGCGATCACGATGGCGACCACCGCTGGTTTGATGCCGTTCATGATGCCGGTCACGGCGGGCAGGTGGCCCCACACCAGGTAGATCCACGACAGCCCGATCAGCAGCAGCAGCGCGGGCAGGATGAACAGCATCCCGGCCAGGATGCCGCCCGCGGTGCGGTGCAGGAGCCAGCCGATGTAGATCGCCAGCTGGGTGGCTTCCGGTCCGGGCAGCAGCATGCAGTAGTTCAGCGCATGCAAGAAGCGCTGTTCGGAAATCCAGCGCCGCCGCTCGACCAGTTCGGCGTGCATCAGGGCGATCTGGCCGGCCGGACCGCCGAAGCTGATGAAGCCGAGCTTGAGCCAGTAGAGCAGGGCGGTGCGCAGGGGAAGGGGAGGACAGGCTTGCATGGGGCGATCGTAACCCATCCGTTTATTGCTCACCAGGAGCAATGCTGACGCTGACCTGCCGCCGTAAAGAAAAAAAGCGGATAAAACGATCTTGTGGTTGCAGTCGTGGAGCCAGGTAGACGTGTTACTCGCTCACGGAGCTGGCACCTGACTCAATCATCGAACGGATTCGGTCAGCGATGACGTCGATCGAGAATGGCTTGGTCAGGACTGCCATTCCCGGAGCCAGATAACCATTGTTAAGCACGGCATTTTCCGCGTAACCGGTAATAAACAGTACCTTCAGGTCTGGCCGCGAGATACAGGCCGCGTCAGCCATCTGACGGCCATTCATGCCGCCGGGCAGGCCCACGTCCGAAATGAGCAGATCAATCCGCGCATCGGACTGCAAGATCTTGAGCCCTGCGCTACTGTCCTCAGCCTCGATCCAGGCATAACCGAGATCGTTGAGAATGTCGACGAGGAGCATTCTCACGGTTGGCTCGTCGTCGACGACCAGCACGGTCGCCAGCTGCGCCGAGCGCTGCAAAGTCCTTATCTCGGACGCGACGGTTTCTTCTATGCTATTACCATGGTGGCGAGGGAGATAAATGGAAACGGTTGTTCCCTGGCCTAATTCAGAGTAGATCCGCACCTGACCTCCGGATTGCTGGGCGAATCCATAGATCATTGACAATCCAAGTCCCGTGCCTTGACCGATGGGTTTGGTGGTGAAAAACGGATCGAAGGCGCGAGCGATCACTTCTTTCGACATGCCAGTTCCAGTGTCGCTCACGGACAATGCCAGGTATTGGCCTTCGGCCATGGATTGTAGCTTGGCGGCCCGTTCATCCATCCATTTGTTGGCCGTTTCGATGGTAATGCGGCCACCGTTGGGCATGGCGTCGCGGGCGTTGATACAGAGATTTAACAGTGCATTTTCGAGTTGCGATGCATCGACAATGGTAGTCCAGGCATCCGACACGCCAACGAATTCGATGGGCGTGCTGGGCCCGACGGTGCGCTGGATAAACTCGTGCATGTCCGCGACGAGTCGGTTGACATTGGTTGGCTTGGGCACAAGCGTCTGCTGGCGTGAAAATGCCAAAAGACGATGTGTCAACGCAGCCGCACGCCTGGATGCACCCTGGGCCATTGCAATGTAGCGCTCAAACTCATTGAACCGGCCTTGCTGCATACGGATCTGCATCAGTTGCAGGGACCCTGCGATTCCTGCAAGCAGATTGTTGAAATCGTGGGCCAGCCCTCCGGTCAGCTGGCCGATTGCATCCATTTTCTGCGACTGGCGCAAGGTTTCCTCGGCAGATGCGAGAGCTTGCAGGTGTTCTTTCTCGGCCGTAATGTGCCGACCGCTTGCATAGATCAACTCTGCTTCGGGTGTGGCAACCCACGAAAACCATCGAACGCCGCCATCCTTGTGACGATAGCGATTCTGGAACGTCTGCAAGTTCTCTTGACGGGCATGTTGCAGCGCTCCTTGCGATGCGTCGTCGTCGGGAACGATGAAATCGAACGCGGACCTGCCCAGCACCTCTTCAGGCAGCCAGCCGAGTATCGACGTGAAGGCAGGATTGATGGCGGTGAAAATACCCTGGACGTCGATTACGACCTGAACGTCTTGTGTATTGCGCCACAAGCGGTCGCGTTCCTGGGTGCGCTCGCTGACTTGCTGTTCGAGCGACTGGTTGAGACGGTATAGCGCTTGCCGGCTTGCAAGCATTTTTCTTTCGGTGAGTACTTTTTCCGTGGTTTCGAGAGCCAGACAGTAGATGCCGGCAATCTCGCCCGTATCGTTCAGAAGTGGCGTATAGCTAAAGTTGAACCAGCGTTGTCCACTTTCCTGGCCGTCGAGCGTAAACGGCATCTCTTCGAAATAGAGTGACTCCCCGCCGAGCACTGCTTCGTTAAGTGGGCCTAATGTGTCCCAGATTTCTGCCCACAACGCATGCGCGGGTTGTCCGAGGCCCATGGGATGTTTGCTACCAAGAATAGGGAGGTAGCGATCGTTGTAAAACGAGATTTGGTCCGGTCCCCAGGCCAGATAGGCTGGTTGGGCAATCCGGTTCATCAGCGCGACGGCACTGCGTAGACTGCAAGGCCATGTCTCGGGACTACCCAAGGCAGTGGACGCCCAGTCGTGCTGGCGGATGCGCTCGCCCATCTGACCACCGCCCTGAAGAAAAGCAAGACTACGACTCATTTACCAGGATCTTTCAATTTTCAGGACGGGTTTAGATTAAGGCGATTGGGGATGGTACACGGTTCATCATTTCCCTGGCTCGCGCACCGATATGTACCCGCCATAGGTAGGTACCGGCCATAAAAAAACCCCAAAAGTTGGTGTCCAACTTTTGGGGTTCAGCTTACGAAGCTTCCCTTACCATTCTTTACACAGCGATGCTCATTCGCGCGAGGTATCCACCTGGATCAGCGGCTCGTCCACCGGTGCTGCCACCGGCTTGCGGGCGCGGCCAACGCGCTGGGTCGATGCGGCTTGGGCAGCAGCTTCCTGGGCGGCGCGCAGCTTTTCCGGGTCGGTCGAGGCCAACTGCAGGCCGGCCCTGGACAGGACATCGTCGATGTCGACCGGTGCCTGGGCGGCGGCAACCGGAGCGGCGGCAACTGGCGCTGGAGCGGCCACTGGTGCCGGAGCCGCAGCGACAGGAGCAGCGACAGGAGCAGGAGCAGGTGCAGGAGCAGGTGCAGGAGCAGGTGCCGGCGCCGCCTCTTCCGCGGGAGCCGCCGCAGCTTGCGCAGCCGCTACCGACGCGCTGGTCGGGAAGGCCCATGCACCGGCTTGGCCGGTGGCGCTCGCCACTGGCGCGGCAGCGCCGTCGGCAACCGCAGCAGGCGCAGGCGCAGGGGCAGCAGGAGCAGCAGGAGCAGCAGCTGGTGCGGCGGCCTGCGCCTTGGCCGTGGCCGCCGCGGCGATCGAAGCGGAGGTTGGGAAGGCCCATGGCGCCGGCTCGGTCGATGCCGCGGCCTGCTTTGCCTTCGGTGGACGGCCTTGGGCAGCTACTTTAGCGGCTTCTTCGTCGGCGACCGGCGTAAAGGCCGGTGCGCCTTCGACGCCGTCGGCGCCTTCGCCCTCGACACCGTCGCGGTCGCGGCGGTTGCGGTTACGGCCACCACGGCGGCGGCGGCGGCGCGGCTCGTCGCCGTCGGCGTCGAGTTCGTCGCTGGCCGGGCCGGCGGAGGCGACCTTCACCGCGTGCTCGAGCACGTCACCGTGCGGGGTGCTGGTGGACAGATCGGCTTGCATGACCGGCACCGGTGCCGGCGCCGGGGTAGCGTGCAGCTTGAGTTCTTCGGCCTTGGCTTCGACCGGCTGGACAGCGCTGCGTTCGCCACGCTCACGCGGCTCACGCGGCTGGCGCGGCGCGCGTTCCTTGCGCTCGGCTGGCTCGGGACGTTCACCACGTTCGGCCCGTGGTGCAGCCTGGGCGGCATCGCCAGCGTCGCGCGGTGGACGCGGTTCGCGTGGCGGACGCGGCGGACGTGCCGGCTTGCCTTCGAGGTCCGCGGCTTTCACGGTCTCGTCGAGCTTGCCGTTAGCGTCGCGTTCGCTGCGGTCGCGCCCGCCCTTGACGCCACGGCTGCTGCCGTTGCGGCCGCGCTGGCCACGCTCGCCGCGCTCGCCAGTCGATGCGGCGGCTGGCTTTTCAGCCACGGTCGGCTGGGGAGTCGGCGCCGGTGGCACCGGTTCGCCCATGAAGAAGTTACGGATGCGGGCGAAGATGCTGATCTCGGCAGGGGCCGGGGCTGGTGCCGCGGCCGGGGCGGCAGCCACCGGCTTGACTGGCTTGGCCGCTTCGCTGCGGTCGACCACCGGGGCCGGCTGGGCCGGGGTGATGGTCTTGACGACGGCTTCCTGGCGCGGCTTGGCTTCTTCTTTCTGGCGCTTGGCATAGGCCATGTCGGTGTCTGCCGATTCGGCCATCGCGTAGCTGGCGTGCGCGTCTTCCAGGCGTGGGTCGTCGTGCTTGATGCGCTCGAGCTTGTAATGCGGCGTGTCCAGGTGCTTGTTCGGGATCAGGATCACGGTGATGCGGTGACGGCTCTCGATCTTGAGCACTTCGCCGCGCTTCTCGTTGAGCAGGAAAGCGGCGACATCGACCGGCACCTGCACGTGGATCGCGGCCGAATTTTCCTTCATCGCCTCTTCCTGGATGATGCGCAGCACCTGCAGGGCCGACGATTCGGTATCGCGGATGTGGCCGGTGCCCGAGCAGCGCGGGCAGGTCACATGCGAGCCTTCGGACAGCGACGGACGCAGGCGCTGGCGCGACAGTTCCATCAGGCCGAAGCGCGAGATCTTGCCCATCTGGACGCGCGCACGGTCATGGTGCAGGGCGTCTTTCAGGCGGGTTTCGACTTCGCGCTGGTTCTTGGCCACTTCCATGTCGATGAAGTCGATCACGATCAGGCCGCCCAGGTCGCGCAGGCGCAGCTGGCGCGCCACTTCGTCGGCGGCTTCGCAGTTGGTGTTGAAGGCGGTGTTTTCGATGTCCGAACCGCGCGTGGCGCGGGCCGAGTTGACGTCGATCGAGACCAGCGCTTCGGTGTGGTCGATGACGATCGCGCCGCCCGATGGCAGCGGCACGGTGCGCGCGTAGGCGGTCTCGATCTGGTGTTCGATCTGGAAGCGCGAGAACAGCGGCACGTCGTCGCTGTAGCGCTTGACGCGATGGGCCATGTCGGGCATCACGTGGCTCATGAACTGCTGGGCCTGGTCAAAGATGTCGTCGGTGTCGATCAGGACTTCGCCGATATCGGGCTGGAAGTAGTCGCGGATCGCGCGGATCACCAGCGACGACTCCTGATAGATCAGGAAGGCGCCACCGGCCGACTTGCCGGCGCCTTCGATTGCGCGCCACAGCTGCATCAGGTAGTTCAGGTCCCACTGCAGTTCTTCGACATTGCGGCCGATGCCGGCGGTGCGGGCAATTACCGACATGCCTTGCGGCAGGTCGAGCTTGTCCATGGTCTCGCGCAGTTCCTGGCGTTCTTCGCCTTCGACACGGCGCGACACGCCGCCGCCACGCGGGTTGTTCGGCATCAGGACCAGGTAGCGGCCTGCCAGCGAGATGAACGAGGTCAGGGCTGCGCCCTTGTTGCCGCGCTCTTCTTTCTCGACCTGGACCATGATTTCCTGGCCTTCGCGCAGCGCTTCCTTGATGCTGCAGTTGCGCACGTCGACGCCGTCACGGAAATAAGTGCGGGCAACTTCCTTGAAGGGGAGGAAACCGTGGCGGTCTTCGCCGTAGCTGACGAAGCAGGCTTCGAGGGAAGGTTCGATGCGGGTAATGACACCCTTGTAGATATTGGACTTGCGCTGCTCTCGTCCGGCTGTTTCGATGTCGATGTCGATCAGTTTCTGTCCATCGACGATTGCTACGCGCAGCTCTTCTTGCTGCGTAGCGTTAAACAACATGCGTTTCATTTTTATAAACTCCGCGGCCCGGGGGCCGTGTCATGCCGCGTCGGTTAGACGTGGCTTAAGTACATGGGGAATGTACGCGGAGAAAGAATGTTGGAGGGGGGAATACCCGGGAATGGGGCAAGCCGACGCTACGCGTCGGTGCCGCACAGGGCGCAAATGGAGCCGAACGTCATTGCCTACGCACGCCGCAACCTGCAACTGCCTGCGCCTGCCACCACGTTGGGGTGGGCACGGCGCAAACAGCGAGGCGGTGTGCAACAACGAGCCAGACCTGAGCCAGCGAACAACCAGGACCTTGATACCGAGGCAATCGATCAGCCTGCATCAGTCCGCGCAGTGATCCGATCAATCAGCCCATCCTCTCAAGCCTTCAGGTGAAGCCACCATCGGGTCGGGCCACAACGACAAGCGTTATCGACACCATCAACCGGCAAGCCGCCCAACAGGCGGCTTGCCGGTACTTATCCTTATAAGTCCAAACAATTCCATCTTGCATCCACGCGCGCAACCCGATTACAACTGCAGGTGCAACCCTGATTCGCGCCTGAATGTGCGTACACGTTTTTTCCATCGATTTGCACTCTGGCGGGGCCGATGGAGCGCGCCCCTGTGTAAAATATCGTTTTAATTCTTACACCAGCAGAGGTTTGACCGCCGCCTGTCGATTATATATTCAAAATGAAGGACTTAGAGAGAATTTCTGGGAAGACAATGCGAATGGCAAGACAAAACGATGTTGTTCCCCCTTCATCACAGCAAGCACTCCAGGCGCAGTTCGTGACCATCTCCGAAGAAGAAGCCGGCCAGCGCATCGATAACTACCTGCTGCGTATCTGCAAGGGCGTACCCAAGAGCCACGTCTACCGTATCCTGCGCTCCGGCGAAGTACGGGTCAACAAGGGCCGTATCGACCAGCTGTACCGCCTGGTCGAGGGCGATATGGTGCGCATCCCGCCGATCCGCATCGCTGAAAAGAGCAGCGCCCAGGTTGCGCCCGGCGCTGAATTTACCATCGTCTTCGAGGATGCCCACCTGCTCGTGATCGACAAGCCGTGCGGCGTGGCGGTGCACGGCGGCTCGGGCGTGTCGTATGGCGTCATCGAGCAGTTGCGTGCATCGCGGCCGCAGGCCAAGTTCCTGGAGCTGGTGCACCGGCTGGACCGCGAGACCTCGGGACTGCTGCTGCTGGCAAAGAAGCGTTCCGCACTGACCAACCTGCACGAGCAGATGCGCGATGGCCATACCGACAAACGCTACCTGACGGCGGTGCATGGCGACTGGATCAACAAGCGCCAACATGTAAAGCTACCTTTACATAAATACACGACAGCGGACGGCGAGCGGCGCGTAGTGGTGCAGGCCGGCGGCATGGAATCGCATACCATTTTCAACCTCAAGCGCAAGTGGCAAGAATTCGCGCTGCTCGAGGCCGAGCTCAAGACCGGCCGTACGCACCAGATCCGGGTGCACTTGGCATCGAGCGGTTTCCCGATCCTGGGTGACGATAAATATGGTGATTTCCCGTTTAACAAGGCCTTGCAGAAGGGAAGCGCCACCCGTGGCGCGCTCAAGCGCATGTTCTTGCACGCCCACCAGATCACGTTCACGCATCCGGACAGCGGCCAGCAGATGACGCTGCGCGCGCCGCTGCCTGCCGAGTGCGAACGTTTCTTGGTAAGCTTGGGCCAGTCCGTGGCATGATCGACCGTATTGCCAGGGATCGGCAGCCGGGTTCAAGCGCATCGCGCACGCCTGGCACGCCGAATTACTCTTTAAATTTCACCGTGGGCGTAGTTCCGCCCACCCTTTAATACCCAAGGAAATGGCAGCCTACTGCCGACAATAATGCCAAGAAAGCAATTTGACCTGATCGTCTTCGATTGGGATGGTACGCTGATGGACAGCACGGCAACGATCGTCCGCTGCATCCAGTCGGCAGCGCGCGACCTGGGCCTGCCAGTGCCGAGCGACGCCTCGGCGTCGCATGTGATCGGCCTCGGCCTGCTCGAGGCGATGGCGGCCGTCATGCCGGACATCGAGCCGGCCATGTATCCGCGCATGGTCGAACGCTATCGCTATCATTACCTGACCAAAGACCACGAACTGGTGCTGTTCAAGGGCGTGCGCGAGATGCTCAGTGGACTGAAGCAACAAGGCTATTTTCTGGCCGTGGCCACCGGCAAGAGCCGTGTCGGCCTGAACCGCTCGCTGAACGCGGCCGGCCTGCTGTCCACCTTCGATGCCACCCGCTGTGCCGACGAGACCTTCTCCAAGCCGCATCCGGCGATGCTGCAGGAATTGACCCGCGAGCTCGGGCAGGTGCTGCGCCGCACCGTCATGATCGGCGACACCACCCACGACCTGCTGATGGCGGAAAACGCCGGTGCCTTTGGCATTGCGGTCGAATTTGGTGCCCACCCGGTGCACCAATTGCAGGCCTGCCGACCATTGTTCTCGGCCAAGTCGATACCTGAGCTGCACGACTGGCTGCTGGAGAACGCATAAAGATGGTGCAAGAAGGTGGTGTGTTCGTGTGCGAAGCGGCTGCGCTGGTCGATGCCGGCAAGGGCATGCGCTTTCCTGTCATTGCCTACGGGCACCCAACCACCGGCTTTGTGATACGTTATGGCGGTAAACCATTTGCCTACCTGAACCGTTGTGCCCATGTACCGATCGAACTCGATTGGTCACAGGGCAATTTTTTCGAGTCGGGCGGACAGTACCTGATGTGCTCGACCCATGGCGCGATGTATGCGCCGGACACCGGCAGCTGTGTCGGCGGCCCGTGCCGCGGAGGGCGGCTGCGGCCGATCGGCGTGATCGAGCGCGACGGCGGCATCTGGTGGCAGCCGGACGATATGGTGCAAGCGGCCGGAGACAGTGCATCTTCCCGTACAGGGTAGTTTTGAAACGGATTCTATGAGCGAACAGACGCGTCACGATCATCAAGCCGAACTTCCAGCCGAAAAACGGCTTGCCGCCAACCCGACCGCGAGTAACTGGGAGCGCGAGACGCTGGAAAAGCTGGTATTTGCCACCGTGCGCGAACGCCGCGCGGCGCGCCGCTGGGGCATCTTCTTCAAGCTGGGCTTCCTGATACTGGGCATTGTCGCCCTGCTGACCTATTTCGATTCCACCTTCGGGCTGGGGGGCGACGAGAACCTGGGACGGCATACCGCGTTGATCGAAATTAACGGCGAAATCGAAGCAGAAGGCAGCGGCGCGGCCGATACCGTGATTCCCTCGCTGAACAAGGCCTTTTCCGATCCCGGCTCGGCCGCGGTGGTGCTGCGTATCGACAGCCCCGGCGGCAGTCCGGTGCAGGCTGGCATCATCGTGGACGAGATCGCGCGCCTCAGGCGGGGTTATCCGGACAAGCCGCTGTACGTGGTGGTGGACGAGATCTGCGCCTCGGGCGGCTATTACGTTGCGTCCGCGGCCGACCGCATCTTCGTGAACAAGGCATCGATCGTCGGCTCGGTGGGCGTGCTGATGGACAGCTTCGGCTTTACCGGCACCATGGATAAGCTGGGGGTTGAACGGCGCCTGATGACGGCTGGCGAGCACAAGGGCTTCCTCGATCCGTTCAGCCCGCAGTCGGACAAGCACAAGGCGCACGCCCAGGCGATGCTCAACGAAATCCACCAGCAATTCATCACGGTGGTGCGCGCCGGCCGTGGCAAGCGCCTGAAGGAAACCGAAGATACCTTCTCGGGCCTGTACTGGAGCGGAGCGAAAGCCGTCGAAATGGGCCTGGCCGACGGCTACGGTACGGTCGATACCGTGGCGCGCGACATCGTCAAGGCCGAGGACATCGTCGACTATACGGCCCACGAAGGCTTGCCCGAACGCGTGCTCAAGAAGTTCGGTGCTTCCGTTGGCAATGGCGCGGTCAGTGCCACCTTGCGCGGCGCGGTGCCACAGCTTCGTTGAGATTGTGCTTGCATCTGGCGTTACTTGTTCTATATTGTGGATAGCGACTTGCGGCGCAGGCTGGCCACACACTTCCAGAGGTGGGTGATCGCTTGAACTGACAGACGCTCCCCAACTGCACCAAGCGTGCGGCTTCGAGAGAATTCAATTCCTCATAGTGGTATTCCTGTTCAGGGAATGAAAGCGACGGCCTCGGCCGTCGTTTTCATTTTGCACTGGCGCTCAGGCTTGCAGGTGCCGACCGGCCAGGTGCCGTCTCGGCCGCATGAAGGCCGCCGCTTTCCAGCCATGCCAGGAAATCGCTTTGGGCGCTGTGGTAGTGGGCCGCGCGCAAGGCCGGCACGCCCGGATGCAGGTGGGGACTGTCGCCCCCGTGCTGCCAGCGCGACAGGGCGAGCTGGGCCAGTAGGCCAGAAGCGTGGAAGCGGGCGATGCCGAGCTGTTCCACGGTTGTTTTTTGTGGAGGAAGTGGTCCACTGGTCAGTTGCGCGTCGGTATGCACGGTCATGTCCTGTTCTTCGATGCGAGGGCTCTACTGTAAAGATTCCTCGGGCCGTTAGGCGGATTCCTAACGTATTGAAGTCTATCAATAGGAAAATTCCGAAGTTTGACGTTTGTCAAATGTGCCGACGCATCGAAAATCAGCCAGGCCACTATATCTCTCACGCGTAAAGGGCAGGCTTTGTCGACCCTGCCGGTTCTGGTAAAGTGGCGCCCCATGAGCAAACTTTCCCTGGACCGGCTCCTGCAATCGCAGGGATTCGGCACCCGCAAATACTGTCGTGCCCTGATCGAGGATGGCGACGTACTGGTCAACGGTACGCTGGAAGACAACTACAAGACGTCGTTCGATACCGCCGGCCTGGTGCTGACGGTATTCGGCGAAGAGTGGCGCTATCGCGAACACCTCTACCTGGCCTTGTACAAGCCAGCCAATTTCGAGTGTTCGCGCAAGCCCAGCCACCACCCGGGCGTGCTGACCTTGCTACCAGAGCAATTTACCTGGCGCGAGGTGCAACCGGTGGGCCGGCTCGACCACGACACCACCGGCTTGCTGCTGATGTCCGACGATGGTCCTTTCATCCACGCGCAATCGTCGCCCAAGCGGCATGTACCCAAGGTCTACCAGGCGACGACGGCGCAAGCGGTGACCCAGGAGCTGGTCGATTCCTTGCTGGCAGGCGTGCAGTTGCACGACGAACCGGCGCCGCTCAAGGCCGTTTCTTGCGTACAGCGCGGCGAACACTTGCTCGAGATCGTGCTCGAGCAAGGTAAATATCACCAGGTCAAGCGCATGCTGGCCGCTGCCGGCAACCATTGCGCCGCACTGCACCGCTCACAGATCGGCGCCCTGACGCTCGAATCGCTCGGCCTGGCCGAAGGGGAGTGGTGTTTCCTGGAGCCGGAACAGCTGGCCTTGCTGGTGCCCTGACTAGCGCACTCGATCTTGCTGCACCGCAGTGGTGCGTGCGACACGAAACCGTCGTTTCCGCGAAACTACCCGGGATTATCCGTGATGTCGCCGCTGCCGCGCGGTGACAGCACGGCCGTACCGCTGTTCTCATAGAAAACTTCCATGCAATTGAAATCGATTCCAGCAGCATTGCTGCCGCTCCTGTTCGCCCTCCCGGTCACCGCCCAGCCCCTCACCGCACAGCTGAGCAGCTGCGCCCAGCTTCCCGACACGACCGAGCGCCTCGCCTGCTTCGACCGCCTGGCCGCCGCGCCCGGGCCCGACGCCGGTGTCGTGGCTGCGCCTGTGGTGCCGGTCAGCGCCTTCCCGGACAAAACCCGGCCCGACGCGTCGGCATCGATCGACCCGACAGTCGAGGCCGCCGCTGAGTACACGATGGACAACCATTGGGAACTCACCGACAGGCACCGCCGCGGTACCTTCCTGTTTCGTCCACACAATCCGAACTACCTGATCGCGAACCGTAGCTACCGTCCGAACGAAGCGCCGTACAAGCCGTTCCGCGCCAAGGATTTCACTGGCGACCTCTCGCATGCCGAACTGGAGTTCCAGCTCGGCTTCAAGATGAAAGTGATCGAGACCGCGTTTGAATTGCCGGTGGACCTGTGGTTTGGCTATACCCAGAACAGCTTCTGGCAAGCCACCAACAGCGAACTGTCCAGCCCGTTCCGCGAGACCAATTACCAGCCCGAAGTGATGCTGGTGACGCCGCTGAACTTCAGTGTTCTCGGCACCAACGTGAAATTCCTGAACCTGGGCTTCAGTCACCAGTCGAATGGACAGTCGTCGAGCCTGTCGCGCAGCTGGAACCGCTTTTATGCCCAGGTCGGCCTGGAGCGCGGCCCGCTGAGCATCAGTGCACGCGTCTGGAAACGCGTCAGCGAGTCGCTGGAAGACGACAACAACCCGGACATCCTCGACTACATGGGTCACGCCGAACTGAGCGGTACCTATCGCCTGGAAGGGCACGAGTTCTCTGCCATGTTGCGTCGCAACCTGCACACCGACAAGGGAGCGACCGAGCTCGGCTGGGGTTTCCCGCTGGCCGGACCGCTCAAGGGCTATGTCAACGTATTCTCGGGATATGGCCAAAGCCTGATCGACTACAATTATTTCCAGCGCAGCGTCGGCGCCGGGGTCATTCTCAAGTACTAGCATGACGGCCCCAAGATCAGAAGGGCGGGTTGCCACCGGCGGCCACGTGTCGAGCCCGTCATGAAACTGGCCACACTCAAGGACGGCAGCCGCGACGGTCAACTGGTGGTGGTCGCGCGCGACCTCAAGACTGCCCAGGTTGCCGACGGTATCGCGCCAACCCTGCAGGCCGCGCTCGACGACTGGGGTTTCATCGCGCCCCAGTTGCGCGAGCTGTACCTGCTCCTGAACGAAGAGCGCGCGCGCCGTCCGTTCGACTTCGAGCCGGCGCGCTGCATGGCGCCGCTGCCGCGCGCTTACCAGTGGGCCGACGGCTCGGCCTATGTCAACCATGTGGAACTGGTAAGGCGTGCGCGCAAGGCCGAGATGCCGGCCTCGTTCTGGGAAGACCCGCTGATGTACCAGGGCGGCAGCGACGATTTCCTGGGACCGACTGACGACATTGTTTTGGCGCACGAAGAATGGGGCATCGACTTCGAGTCCGAGCTGGCGGTGGTGACTGGCGACGTGCCGATGGGGGCCACGCCCGACGTCGCCCATGGCCAGATCCGCCTGCTGATGCTGGCCAACGATGTCTCGCTGCGCAACCTGATTCCCGACGAGCTGGCGAAAGGTTTCGGCTTTGTGCAGTCCAAGCCCGCCACCAGCTTCTCGCCAGTGGCGGTGACGCCCGACGAGCTGGGCGAGGCCTGGCGCGGCGCCAAGGTGCACCTGCCGCTGCGCTCGAGCTGGAACGGCCACCTGGTAGGGCAACCCGATGCCGGCACCGACATGGTGTTCAACTTCGCGCAACTGGTGGCCCACCTGGCCAAGAGCCGCAACGTACGGGCCGGCAGCATCATCGGCTCGGGTACCGTCTCGAACAAGGGTGGCAAGAAGGGCTATTCGTGCATCGCCGAGCAGCGCTGCCTGGAGCTGATCGCCGATGGGGTGGCCAGTACCCCTTTCATGCGCTTTGGCGACACGATCCGCATCGAGATGCTCGACGAGAGGGGCAAGTCGGTGTTCGGCGCGATCGAGCAGGCCGTCAAGCCGCTGTAGAAACGGCTCAGTTGCCGGACCAGAAGCTGTCGGCGGCGTTCGAGCCGCGCAGGTCGACTTCAAGCGGCCGGGTGATCCGGCGCAGCGCCTCGGCCCGGATCAATTGGCCGTCGGGCTCATGCAGCCGATACCACAGGAAAGCCACGCCCGACAGGCGCAGGTGCTGGCCGGTGAACAGGTTTTCTTTGACGATAGTCAAGCCTTCGAGCCGCAGGTCGGCATCGAGCACCAGGCTGCCGGCGGTGCGCTCGCTGTAGCCAAGGTGGCGGGCGGTGTTAAAAAGCGGGCTTTTCTCGCTGGCTTCGCCGGCCTGGAGCGAATCGGTGAAGCTGTCGACCAGCTTGAGCTGGGCCAGCGCCGCCTGGACGACGGCGGCGAACTGCTTTTTCTGGTCGCCCTTGGCGGCATCGGCCAGGCCCTGCAGCTCGGCGATGCGGCCGGCGTAGGCGGCGCGGTGCGCGGCCAGCGCCCCGACCCGTCCGAGCAGCTTGTCGTAGCGCTCCCAGTCGAGCTCTCCCAGGTAGCCGGCGCCGAGCCCGCTGATGCTGGCGGGGCAGGATTGGGCGAGCGCACTGGCGAACAGGCTGCGCGCACCTTCGCCATAGCCGATGCCGGCAACGGTCACGTTGCTGCGCAGCAGGGCGGCGAGATCGGCGCTGGCGCGCACGGTGGCCGGTACTACCGTGAAGACCGCCAGCGGTAGTGCAGCCGGGCCGGAGCCGGGTGGCCGGTTGGTGTCGAGGTAGCGCTGGAGCTCCTTGTTCTTGGCCGCCATCTCGCTCGACAGGCGGGCCAGGGCGCTGTCGACCATGCGCGCCGCCACCATGCCCTGGGCGGTGGCCGGATCATACAGCGCGGCCCGGCGCCCTGCGGGCAGGCGGGCGCACAGGTCGGTCGCGAGCTCGCGTGCCAGGTCGAAGGCGCGCACCAGCCCGGCGGCGCCGAACTGGCGAGTGTCGAGGCTGCCGGCCAGGGCCTTGGACTGGCTGGAGGGCAGCCGTGCCAGCAGCTCGGCACGCTCGGCTTCGGCGCTGGCCTGGCGCGCCTGCGCTGCAAGCGCGCGTGCGCGCAGCGCGGCCAGTTCCGGCGCGCTCTGGGCGCAGGCGGGCGCAACGAACGCGGCGAGCAGGGAAAACATCAGGACCAGATGGCCTGCGACACGCGGAGGGAGTAGGGAAACCATGGACCAGCTTTCGTTGGCTGCCGGAACTGCCGGCAAAAATATTTCCACAAATAAATTGTAGAAATTTGTGAAGAAATAGTAGGAGAAGTGTCGGCTAGCTTGCTTGCGAAGGATCAAAACTCCGGAAATCGTTTAATTGTTCTTTCACAATCAAGCACTTGCGAAACGTGCTTGAGAAACAACTTGTAACAGTCTGCTACCTTGATGAATATGAAATGCGATAGAATTGACGGGTTAACAAAGTGGTTCTATGAGTATTTTTAACTTTTCCTATACCAGCCTCGAGCTTGGCTTTGCCGTTACGCTGGCCTGTTCGCTGCTGCTCGTCCTGACGACACGCTGGCATGGGCGCTATTCGCTCGATGCGACCCGTGGCGTGCAAAAATTCCACATCACCCCGACGCCGCGCGTGGGCGGCGCCGCCATCATGCTCGGGCTGTGGCTGGTGCTGGGCACGCTTCCCGAAAGCCAGCAGGGGCTGCTGCTGCCGGTGCTGGTGGCCGCCATGCCCGCTTTCGTGTTCGGCCTGGCCGAAGACCTGACCGGCAAGGTGTCGGTGCGGGCGCGCCTGCTCGCTACCATGGCCAGCGGTGTGTGCTGCTGGGCCCTGACCGGCGTCAGCCTCGAGCACAGCGGCGTCGCCCCGCTCGACGCATTGCTGGCCTGGCTGCCGTTTTCGGTGCTGTTCACCGCCTTCGCGGTTGGCGGCGTGGCCAATGCAGTCAATATCATCGACGGCTTCAATGGCTTGGCCAGCGGCACCGTCCTGATCGGCCTGGCAGCGATCGGACTGATTGCCCAAAACACGGGCGACGCCGATCTGGCGCAGCTGTGCTTTATCGTGTGCGCGGTTACCGCCGGCTTCTTTGTTGTTAATTTCCCTTTCGGCAAATTGTTCCTGGGCGACGGCGGTGCCTATCTGCTCGGCTTCCTGCTGTCCTGGCTGTCGGTGATGCTGGTGTTTCGCAATCCAGGCGTGTCGCCATGGGCGCCCCTGCTGGCCTGCGCCTATCCGATCTTTGAAACCCTGTTTACCATCGGACGCCGCCTGTGGTGCCGCCGCCATCCGGGCCATCCGGACAGCTGGCACCTGCACAGCCTGGTCAAGACCGCGATCGCGGCGCGCTATTTCAGCGCGCTGCCCGCGGCGCTGCGCAATGCCTGCGTTTCGCCATTCTCATGGATCATTGCGGTCGTACCAGCGATGCTGGCGGTACGCTTCCATGACATGCCCGACGCCCTGCTGCAGGGCGTGCTGGCAAGTTTCCTGCTGTACCTGTCGGTGTATGCCTTCGTGGTCTCGGCCTGGTGGGCGCGCCGCGGCCGCGTCAAGCATCCCGAGCCGGTCCCGGATGGGGTGCTCGAACAGCCGAATTCGTCGTTCATCCAGCGTGGCCTGTGAGCGCTGCTGCGGCCACGGCCTGCCGGCTGGAGCGGGCGGATGCCCGGTGTCGTAGGCGTGGGTGGCGAATGAGCATCATCGTGACGGGTGCCGCATGAGAATCCTGTTATTCGGTAAAGATGGCCAGCTTGGCGGCGCGCTGCGCCATTCGCTGGCGCCGCTGGCGTCGCCAGGCGGGTTGCGCGCGCTCGGCCGCGCCGACGCCGACCTGGCCGATGCGGCCGCCCTGCGCGCCTGCGTGCGCGACTGGCGGCCCGAGGTTATCGTCAATGCCGCCGCCTACACGGCGGTGGACCGCGCCGAAACCGAGCAGGCGCTGGCGCACAGCGTCAATGCGCTGGCGCCCGGGGTGCTGGCCGAAGAAGCGCAGGCCTGTGGTGCCTGGCTGGTGCACTATTCGACCGACTATGTATTCGATGGCAGCAAGGGGGGGCCGTATCTGGAAACCGACCCGGCCAATCCGCTCTCGGTCTATGGCCGTACCAAGCTCGAAGGCGAGCAACGCATCCGCGCCAGCGGTGCGCGCCACCTCCTGCTGCGTACCGGCTGGGTATTCGGGCGGCAGGGCGCCAATTTCCCGAAGTCCATTTTGCAGCTGGCAAGGCAACGCCAGGCATTCGATGTCGTCGCCGACCAGGTGGGGGCGCCGACCAGCGCGCAGCTGCTGGCCGACGCCACCGCGCTGGCGCTGCAGCGCATCGCCTCGGCGGGCGATGCGGCACCATCGCTATCGGGCACCTATCACCTGGCGGCCGCCGGCCAGACCAGCTGGCATGCCTATGCCTGCCACGTGCTGGCCCAGGCCCAGGCCCATGGTGCCCAACTGCTGGCCACGCCGGAGCGCATTGCGGCGGTACCCGCAAGCCGCTGGCGCGCCGCGGCGCAGCGGCCCGCCAATTCGCTGCTCGATACGGCCAAGTTCCGGGCCACCTTCGGACTGGCGCTGCCGGACTGGCGCCTTCACGTCAACCTGTTGATAGCAGAACTGGTCAAACCATGATCGCCACCCCCCAGCCCATTGCCGACGTGCTACTGCTCGAGCCAAGTGTGCACGGCGACGAGCGCGGATTTTTCTTCGAGAGCTATAACGCGCGTCGCTTCGAGGCGCTGCTCGGACGCCCGGTCGAATTCGTCCAGGACAGCCATTCGAAGTCGGCCGAAAACGTGTTGCGCGGCTTGCATTATCAAATCCGGCACCCGCAAGGCAAGCTGGTGCGCGTGATCGCCGGCAGCGTGTTCGATGTTGCGGTGGACCTGCGGCGCGGCTCGCCCACCTTCGGCCAATGGGCCGGCAATGTGCTGAGCGCGGAGAACCGGCGCCAGATGTGGATCCCGCCGGGCTTCGCCCATGGTTTCCTGGCGCTGTCCGAAGGGGCCGAGTTCGTCTACAAGTCGACCGACTATTATTGTCCCGAGCACGAGCGCTGCATTGCCTGGGATGACCCGCAGCTGGCGATTGCCTGGCCGCTGGCCGGCGCCCCCGCGCTGTCGGCGCGCGACGGGCAGGGTACGGCGTTCGCACTGGCCGAGGTCTACGCCTGACAGAGGTGAGCGGCTGCGCGGCGACCTTGGCCTGCGGTGTCAGCGCCAATCGCGTAGTCAATTGACAATCAGCAGGGGTATAATGCCGGCAGGGTGATCATGCCGCACAGGCATGACAGGATGCGCGTCGGTCGGGCCGCCACGCGTCTCTTTCCACGGCCGTCACTCATGAATATGCTATGTCTGCACTGCGCCCGGTTTCGGGCTGGTTCCTGCGGCTCTCGCTGCGCCATGGCGTCGCCTTTCTCGATTGATTCCTCTTGAACCGCTGCGCGCCGGATGGCGCGCGACGCTCTACCCGTTCCCGCAGTCGACAGGTGATGCCTGCCACTGGATTTTCTATCAGGACCAGCCCGGCGGCGGCAAGCGCCCGGGCCATTGGAGAACACATGCGTATCGAAAAACGCCTATCAAATACATTCAAGGAATTTAGCGAGTCAGGCAAGGCTGGCGGCATCGTGCTGATCGCCTGCACGCTGCTCTCGCTGTCCATCGCCAACTCGCCGGTAGGGGAGGACTATCTCGGTTTCTGGCTGAGCTATGTTGCCGGCCTCAGCATTGAACACTGGGTCAACGATGCCTTGATGGCGGTGTTTTTCCTGCTCATCGGGCTGGAGCTCAAGCGCGAGCTCTACAACGGCGAATTGTCCGACATGCGCAACGCGATCTTGCCGATCGTGGCCGCGGCAGGCGGTATCGCCGTGCCGGCAGGAATCCACTTTCTGATGAACGGCGGTACCGCGACCCAGGCCGGCATCGGCATCCCGATGGCTACCGACATCGCGTTCGCCCTCGGCGTGCTTGCCCTGCTCGGCAGCCGGGTGCCAGCTTCGCTGAAGATTTTCCTGACCGCGCTGGCCGTGATGGACGATCTGGGCGCGATTGTCGTGATCGCCGTGTTCTACACGGCAGAACTGTCTTTTGTCTACCTGATGGCGGCAGCCGGGGTGTTCGCGGCGCTGCTGGCGATGAACCGGGTGCTGCGGGTCATGCCGCTGTTGCCCTACCTGGTGGGCGGCGCGCTGATGTGGTTCCTGATGCTCAAATCCGGGGTCCATGCCACGATTGCCGGCGTGCTGCTGGCGTTCACGATTCCGTACTCGGTGAAAGAAGACGATCCGACGTCGGCTTCGCACCGGCTGGAACACGCCTTGCACAAGCCGGTTGCGTTCCTGATCTTGCCGATATTTGCACTGGCCAACACGGGCATTGTGATCGGCGCCGGCTGGGCCCAGGAATTGTTGTCTGACAACAGTGCCGGTATCCTGCTGGGCCTGGTACTTGGCAAGCCGGTCGGCATTTTCCTGTTCAGCTACGCAGCGGTCGTGGCCGGCATTTGCCGCCTGCCGCTTGACCTTGCGTGGAAGCACGTCCTGGGTGCTGGCTTGCTCGGCGGTATCGGCTTTACCATGTCGATCTTCATCACCAACCTGGCATACCCGGGCGAAGCGGGGGTGATCAATGCATCGAAGATGGCGATTCTGCTCGCGTCGCTCGTGGCTGGCGTGCTCGGCTTTACCTGGCTGAAACTGTTCGGTGCGCCGCTGGCATCCGATCTGGATACCGACACCATGGACTTCGACGACGAACCACTGCCCAAGAAGCACAAGCTGGACATGCATTGACATGAAGGCGATCCTGCATCCGGCCAGGGCGGTGACACTTGCCTTCCTGTCCGTGATCCTGCTCGGCACCATCGTGTTGATGCTGCCAGCGGCGCATGCCGGCGGCAGCGGCGCGCCCCCGATGGTGGCGTTTTTCACCGCGGTGTCGGCGGTATGCGTCACCGGCATGGTGACGGTCGACACCGGCACCTACTGGAGCACCTTCGGCCAGGCGACCATCATGGTGCTGTTCCAGATGGGCGGCTTCGGCATGATGACGGCCGCCACCTTGCTCGGCCTGATGGTGAATCGCTCGCCACGCTTGCGCACGCGCCTGATGACGCAGACCGAAACGCGCTCGCTCGGGCTGGGCGACGTGCGCAGCGTGGCCAAGGTGGTGCTGGCCATGACCCTGCTGTGCCAGTGCGTGATCGCAGCCTTGCTCTGCCTGCGCCTGCGCTTCGGGCACGGACTCGACTGGCAAGAGGCGGCCTGGTCCGGGTTGTTCCACGCGGTCTCGGCATTCAATAATGCCGGCTTTTCGATCCATGCCGACAGCCTGACGCGCTATGCGGGCGATGCCCTGATCCTGGTCCCGATCCTGCTGGGCTTTCTCGTTGGCGGCATCGGTTTCCCTATCTTGCACGACTTGCGGCTACGGCTGCGCGATCCCCGCCACTGGTCGCTACACACCAAGCTCACGCTCGCCGGTACGCTGGTGCTGCTGGTGGGCGGATTCTTCGGGATCTTGCTGTTCGAATGGGACAATGCCAATACGCTCGGACCGCTGGCCGTCGGCGAAAAACTGCTCAACAGTTTCTTCATGTCGGCCGCGGCCCGTACCTCGGGCTTCAATACCGTGGACATCGCGGCCCTGACCCAAGAAACCTGGGCCTTGCACTACTTCTTGATGTTCATTGGCGGCGGCAGCGCCAGTACCGCCGGCGGCGTCAAGGTCGCCACCGTCGTGGTGCTGTTCCTGCTGGTGGTGGCCGAAGCGAAGGGCCACAGCGATACCGAGGCCTTCGGCCGCCGCGTTGGCGCCTCGGCCCAGCGCCAGGCCATCACGGTGCTGGTGATCGGCAGCGTGCTGGTGGTGCTCGGCACGCTGACGCTGCTGCGCCTGACCGATTTTCCGACCGATCAGGTGATTTTCGAGGTGATCGCGGCGTTCAGCACGGCAGGCTTGTCGACAGGTATTACCGCGCAATTGCCGGTGGCGGCGCAGCTGGTGCTGCTGTTGTTGATGTTTTTTGGCAGGGTAGGGACGATCACGCTGGCGACGTCCCTGGTCATGGGGGCGAGACGCATGCCTTATCGTTATCCGGAGGAGCATCCAATTGTTGGGTAGAATTTTCACAGAGCAGTTTGCGTTCTCGGCAAGCGACAGTGTGGTCGTCATCGGCCTTGGCCGCTTCGGGGGCGCCGTCGCCCAGTCGCTGGTGCGGCTGGGACACGACGTCATGGGCATCGACCACAAGGAAGAGCTGGTGCAGGTCTGGGGCGACCGCCTGACCCATGCGGTACAGGCCGACTCGACCAACGAGAACGTCATGTTGCAGCTCGGCGTGGCCGATTTTTCCCACGCCATCGTCGCGATCGGCTCGGACCTTGCCGCCAGCCTGATGACGCTGATGGTGTTGACCGAACTGGGCATCAAGGATATCTGGGTCAAGGCCATGACGCCCGAGCACGGCCAGATCGCCCAGCGCATCGGCGCCCACCATGTGGTCTATCCCGAGGCCGACATGGGCGCCCGGGTAGCCCACCTGATCACGGGTCGCATGATGGATTTCATCGAGTTCGAAGACGGCTTCGCGATTGCCAAGATCCACGCGCCGGCCGACACGCACGACAAGACGCTGGCCGAAGCGCACGTGCGCTCGCGCTTTGGCGTCACGATCGTGGGCGTCAAGCGCGCCAACGAAGACTTCCAGCATGCGCTGCCCGATACCCGCATCCGCGGTGCCGACCTGCTGATCGTGTCGGGGCCAACCCGCAAGATCGAAGAATTCGCGGCCGGCCCACGCAAGGGACGCTCGTAGCTTGCGCCGACAAGCACGTAAATAGAGGGTGTTTCATCGCCTGTTTCACGTCTAGCCGTACGGCAACACCTGCGATAATCCTGTACTTGGTGGTAATCAACAGGAGCGGTGGATGTCGGAAGACAGCGATGCGGAGAAAACTGAACCGGCTTCACCCAGGAGGCTCGAGAAAGCCCGTGAGGATGGCGACGTTCCCCGCTCGCGCGAACTGGCGACCTTTACCGTCCTGATGACCGCGGGCGCCGGCCTGTACATCACCGGCGGCACCCTGGCCGGCAAGCTCGGCGAAACCCTGCATTCCGGCCTCTCGCTCGACCGCGAGCAGGTATTTAACCCGCAAGTGCTGATCGAACGCATCACGACCGACCTGGTGGGCGTGCTGCTGGCCTGCCTGCCACTGGCCGGCCTGATCATGCTCGTCGCGCTGGCCTCGCCGCTGCTGATCGGCGGCTGGCTGTTCTCGGCCAAGGCCTTCATGCCCAATTTCGGCAAGCTCAACCCGGCCAAGGGAATCGGCAACATGTTTTCCACCAATGCCCTGGTCGAGCTGCTCAAGGCCGTCGCCAAGACCCTGGTGGTGGGCGCCGTGGCCTGGGTGGTGATCATGGGCCAGAAAGATGCGGTGCTGGGCCTGGCGGTCGAGCCGCTCAATGCCGGCAGCGCCCACGTGGGTGAAATGGTGGGCAAGGCCTTCTTGTTCATCACCGGCGCGCTGGGCGTGATCGCGGCCATCGACGGCCCGTGGCAGCTGTGGCACTACGGCGACAAGCTCAAGATGACGCGCCAGGAAATGATCCAGGAATCCAAGGAATCGGACGGCAATCCCGAGATGAAGGGCAGGATTCGCCAGCTCCAGCGCGAAATGGCACGCGGTCGCATGATGCAGAATGTCCCTACCGCGGATGTGATCGTCACCAACCCGACCCACTATGCGGTGGCGCTGAAGTATGCCGACGGCCAGAAGGGCGCGCCGCGCGTGGTGGCCAAGGGTATCGACGAGGTGGCGGCGAAGATCCGCGAACTCGGTCTTGAACACAAGGTGACCCTGCTGGAAGCCCCGGCACTGGCCCGTGCGCTCTACAAGCACACCGACATCGACGAAGAAATCCCGGAAAAACTGTTCTCGGCGGTGGCCGAAGTGCTGGCCTATGTCTACCAGCTGCGCGCCTACAAGACCGGCGACGGCGAGTACCCGGATCGTCCGCGCAAGCTGGCGGTGCCGCCGGAGATGGACCCCAACGACCCGGCCTACCAGGGCCCAGGCGCAGCGTCGCCAGGTAGCAATAACGGAGCACTGCACTAATGAACAGCATCAGACTGCCGGCATGGATGAACGGACTGAGCAAGAGCGGCAACGCGCTGGCCGCGCCTTTGCTGATCATCGTGCTGCTGGCGATGATGATCCTGCCGCTGCCGGCCTTCGCCCTCGATGTGTTCTTCAGCTTTAACATCGCGCTGTCCGTGATCGTGCTGCTAACCGCGCTGTACACGGTCAAGCCGCTCGACTTCATGGCGTTTCCGGCAATCTTGCTGGTCTCGACGATGCTGCGCCTGTCGCTCAACGTCGCATCCACCCGCATCGTGCTGACCGAGGGTCACACCGGCGGCGCGGCGGCCGGCAAGGTAATCGAGGCCTTCGGCCACTTCCTGATCGGCGGCAACTACACGGTCGGTATCGTCGTGTTCATCATCCTGACCATCATTAACTTCTCGGTGGTTACCAAGGGTGCCGGCCGTATCGCCGAAGTCGGTGCGCGCTTCGCGCTCGACGCGATGCCGGGCAAGCAGATGGCGATCGACGCCGACCTCAATGCCGGCCTGATCGGAGAAGAAGATGCCCGCAAGCGGCGCCGGGAAGTGTCGCAAGAAGCCGAGTTCTACGGCGCGATGGACGGTGCCTCGAAATACGTCAAGGGCGATGCCATTGCCGGCATCATGATCACCGTGATCAACATCATCGGCGGCCTGATCATTGGTGTCGTGCAGCACGACATGAGCGTGGCCAAGTCGGCCGAGGTCTATACGCTGCTGGCCATCGGCGATGGCCTGGTGGCCCAGCTGCCGTCGCTGATCATCTCGATCGCGGCCGGTATGGTGGTCTCGCGGGTGGCCAACGACGACGACATCAGCACCCAGCTGACCACCCAGCTGCTGGCCCGTCCGGAAGCGCTCTACATCACCGGCGGCATCATCCTGGCACTGGGCATGATCCCGGGCATGCCGAACCTGGTGTTCCTGTTGCTGGGCGCCATCTTGCTCGGCGGCGGCTACCTGATCGCCAAGCGCCGCAAGGAAGCACCGGCCCTGGAGGCGGCCGCGGCGGCGGAAGCGGCAGCCGCGGCCAATGGCGGCGGCGCCGGTGGCGCCGGCGCGCCGGCCGAGTCCGAAGAAGCAACCTGGCAGGATGTCATGGCGGTCGATACGCTCGGCCTGGAAGTCGGCTACCGCCTGATTCCGCTGGTGGACAAGACCCAGGGCGGCGAGCTGCTCAAGCGCATCAAGGGCATCCGCAAGAAGTTCGCCCAGGAAGTCGGCTTCTTGGCGCCGCCGGTCCACATCCGCGACAACCTGGAGCTAAAGCCCTCGGCCTACCGCATCACGCTCAAGGGGGTAGAAGTAGGCGCCGGCGAGGCCATGAACGGGCAGTTTTTGGCGATCAACCCCGGCATGGCCAGCGGCACGCTGCCGGGCCTGGTGACGGTGGACCCGGCCTTTGGCCTGCCGGCTACCTGGATCGACGCCAGCCTGCGCGACGAGGCGCAGAGCATGGGCTATACCGTGGTCGATGCCGGCACCGTGGTCGCGACCCACCTGAACCATCTGATTACGACCCACGCCTCGGAGCTGCTGGGCCGCATGGAAGTGCAGGCGCTGCTCGACCATCTGGGCAAGGAAACCCCGAAGCTGGTGGAAGACCTGGTGCCCAAGGTGGTGTCGCTGTCGACCCTGCAGAAGGTGCTGCAGAACCTGCTGCAAGAAGGGGTGCACATCCGCGACATGCGCACCATCATCGAGGCGCTGTCGGAATTTTCGACCCAGACCCAGGACCCGAACGAGCTGACCGCCATGGTGCGCGTGGGCCTGGGCCGTGCGATCGTGCAGCAGCTGTTCCCGGGCATGAACGAATTGTCCGTCATGACGCTCGACAACCGCCTCGAGCGCCTGCTGATGCAAGCCATGGGCACTGGCGGCGACGGCGCCGGCATCGAGCCCGGCCTGGCCGACACCATCGCCCAGCAGGCAGCCAGCGCCGCCCAGCAGCAGGAAGAGCTGGGCCTGTCCCCGGTGCTCCTGGTGCCGGCCCCGCTGCGGGTGCTGCTGGCGCGCTTCCTGCGCCGCGCTGTGCCGCAGCTAAAGGTGCTGTCGCATAACGAGATTCCCGAAACCAAGACGATTCGGGTGACCAGCCTGGTGGGTGTGCCAATGTAAGCCGTGGCGGGGCGGCGCGCCACCCCTCTCGTTGTAATTTGAAATAGACCCATTTCCCCTCGTTCCTCCGCTGATGGTTTCCGCACGGCATCGCCAATAATACTGACTATGGACGGGCGCTTTCGCCTGCAGCAGACCTAGAACAGACCAGTGAAGTGCGGAGAATAAGATGAACGTGAAGAAATTTACAGCGGCTAGTTCCCGGGAGGCGTTGCGCAAGGTGCGCGAGGCGCTCGGCCCGGACGCGGTCATCCTGTCCAACCGCCCGGTCGACGGCGTGGTCGAGATCCTGGCGCTGGACAACGATGACGTTGCCTCGTTGTCTGCTCCGAGCGTCGAAGACACGCCGCCGCCGTTCGGCGCCTTCGACAACGATTTCGACCCGGAGCCGGTGTTCTCCCGCGCCGCGGCGGCGTTTGCCCCTGCGTTTGCCGCGCCCGAGCGCCGCGCCGCTGCCGCCGAGGTCGTTCCGCCTACCTACGCCAACCGCCGCGCCCCGGCCCCGGAAGCCACCATCGACATGGCCGCCATGACGTCGATGATGAGCGCCGCGATCTCGCAGGCCAAGGAATCGGCGGCCGCCGAGATGAGCGGCATGATGAGCGAGATCCGCGCCATGCGCGGCATGATGGAATCGCAGCTGGCCGAGCTGTCGTGGAACAGCACCACCCAGCGCGAGCCGCACAAGACAGCGGTGCTGCGCGACATGCTGGCTGCCGGTTTCTCGGCGACGCTGGCGCGCTACCTGGTCGACAAGATGCCGGCCACGAAAGACGCCGCCGAGGCACTGCGCTGGATCAAGACCGTCCTTGCCCGCAACCTGACCACCATCGCCAACGAAGACGACCTGCTCTCGCGTGGCGGCGTGTTCGCCCTGGTCGGCCCGACCGGCGTGGGCAAGACCACCACCACCGCCAAGCTGGCCGCGCGCTGCGTGATGCGCCATGGCGCCGACAAGCTGGCCCTGATCACCACCGATGCCTACCGTATCGGCGGCCACGAGCAGCTGCGCATCTACGGCAAGATCCTGGGCGTGATGGTGCACTCGGTGAAGGACGAAGCCGACCTGCGCATTGCCCTGAAAGAGCTCAAGAACAAGCACACCGTGCTGATCGACACCATCGGCATGTCGCAGCGCGACCAGATGGTGACCGAGCAGGTGGCCATGCTCAGCGGATCGGGCGCCGACGTCAAACGCCTGCTGTGCCTGAACGCGACCTCGACCCACGAGACCCTCAACGAAGTGGTGCGCGCCTACCAGGGCAGCGGCCTGGCCGGCTGCATCATGACCAAGCTCGACGAAGCCGCCTCGATCGGCAACGTGCTCGACGTCGTGATCCGCCAGAAGCTGAACCTGCACTACATCTCGAACGGCCAGCGCGTGCCGGAAGACCTGCACCTGGCCGACCGCGCCATGCTGGTCGATCGCGCCTTCCGCGGCAAGGCCGCTGGCAACACCCTGGCCGACGCCGACCTGCCGCTGGTGCTGGCCGCTGCCGGCGCCAACGCGGGCAACCTGCATAACGACCGCAGCCTGCGCGAGGTGTCCCTTGGCTAGTTTCGATTTCGACCAGGCCGAAGGCCTGCGCCGCATGCTGCAGGGCCCGCGCCCGCGCATCGTCACTTTTCTTTCTGCCACCCCCGAAGACGACAAGGGCGCAATGCTGGTCAACCTGGGCGCCTCGCTGGCCCAGCTGGGCAACGAGGTGCTCATCGTCGATGCCTGCGAACGCGAATATGGCGTTGCGCGCCGCCTCGGCATCCAGCGCGCCGCCACGCTGGCGCACGTGGCGCGCCAGGAGTGCGGCCTGAACCAGGTGCTGCACGCGGTCCCGCAGGGCTTCTCGGTCGCCTCGCTCGGCCTGGCCCAGCGCTCGGAAGGCGATGCCGATGCGCGCCGCCTGGCCAAGACCTTCGACGTGCTGGTCAAGCAGGCCGGCATCGTGATGGTAGACGGCGAGCTCGGGCCGGACGGCGAATTGCCGCTGCCGCTGATGGCGGCCTCGGAGATCGTGGTCCAGGTCGGGACGTCCGCCACCTCGATCACGAATGCCTACGCGCTGATCAAGCATTTGTCGCAACAGCTCGGCCGCCGCCCGTTCGGCATCCTGGTGACCGGTGCGACCGAGGCGGAAGCCAAGGTGGTATACGATAATATGTCAACCGCGGCAACACGCTACCTGGCGGTGACGCTCAATTCGATGGGCGCGCTCCCGGCCGACGAATACCTGCACCGCGCCGCGCGCCTGGGACGGTCGGTGGTCGATGCCTTCCCGCTGGCGGGTGCATCGGTGGCGTTTCGCCAGCTGGCTGGCAAGTTCGCGCTGCACGCGCTGCCGCAGGCGGTCCGGGGAGGCGGTACGCAGTTCGGGGCCTAGTCCGGCTTGTAACCCCTGGCTCACCAGCCCCGTAAAGAAGAATAGACAAAAGAATAGACAGCGAGCGCATGTACACGGTCAAGGGAATAACGGACAAGAACCATCTACTGACGGAGCACATGCCGTTGGTGAAGCGTCTTGCCCACCACATGAAGGCCAAGCTGCCGCCTTCGGTGGAAGTTGATGACCTGATACAGGCCGGGATGATCGGCCTGCTCGACGCGATCAACCGCTACGAGGACAACCACGGCGCCCAGTTCGAGACCTATGCGGTGCTGCGTATTCGCGGCGCCATGCTCGACGAACTGCGCAGCAGCGACTGGATGCCGCGCAGTACGCGCCAGAACATGCGCAAGGTAGAAGCCGCGATGGAAGCGCTGCAGCAGCGCCTCGGGCGCCCGGCCAGCGAATCCGAGATCGCCAAGTCGCTCAAGATGTCGCTCGAGGACTACCAGGACATCCTGGGCGACGGCGGCGGCCACCAGCTGCTGTACTACGAAGACTTCCATGCCGACGAGGGCAGCGACAACTTCCTCGACCGCTATGCGGTGGACGATGCCGATCCGCTGCGGGCGCTGCTCGATACCGACTTCCGCCAGGCCGTCATCGACGCCATCGACCGGCTGCCGCCGCGCGAGAAAATGCTGATGGGCCTGTACTACGAAGAAGAACTCAACCTGAAGGAAATCGGCGCGGTCATGGGCGTGAGCGAATCGCGCGTGTCGCAGCTGCACACCCAGGCGGTGTCGCGGCTGCGTGCCTCACTCAAGGAGCAATTGTGGACTGGGCCAGCGTAGCCGGGCTCGCGCTCGCGCTCGCGGGCATCCTGGTTGGCCACACGCTCGATGGCGGACGCTTTGCGTCGCTGGTCCAGCCGGCCGCCTTCGCCATTGTGGTGGTCGGCACCTTTGGCGCGGTGCTGCTGCAAAGCGAAACCCGCAGCTTCCTGCAAGGCCTGCGCATGCTGCGCTGGGTGTTCTTTCCGCCCAAGTCGGGCCGCGACAAGCTCTCGCGCGAGATCGCCTTGTGGAGCCTGACGGCGCGCCGCGATGGCCTGCTCTCGCTCGAGCAGTACATGGGGACCAAGGACAAGTTCATCCAGAAAGGCTTGCGCCTGGTAGTGGACGGCATCAATCCGGACAAGATCCGCAGCCTGCTCGAGAGCGAGATCAACGCCTACGAATTTTCTCAGCGCCAGGCCGCGCGCATCTGGGAATCAGCGGCCGGCTACGCGCCGACCATCGGCATCCTGGGCGCCGTGCTGGGCCTGATTCATGTAATGGAAAACCTGTCGGATCCGGCGCGCCTGGGCTCGGGCATCGCGGTCGCTTTCGTGTCGACCGTGTACGGCGTGGGATTGGCCAATCTGTTCTTCTACCCGGTCGGAAACAAGCTCAAGGCCATCGTCACGGACAAGGTGACGCAGTACGAAATCCTGGCCGAAGTCTTCCATGACCTGGCCAGCGGCGACCACACCCGCGTAGTCGACGAGCGGGTAGCGTCGCTGCTCGCGCGCCACTAGCGCGCGGCTGATCCCATGGCGCGCAAACGCTACGATGAATCCTCCGGCGCCGGCGAGCACCATGAGCGCTGGCTGATCTCGTACGCCGACTTCATCACGCTGCTGTTCGCGTTCTTCGTCGTCATGTACGCCATCTCGATCGTCAACGAGGGCAAGTATGCGGTGCTGTCCGACGCGCTGGGCAACGCCTTTGGCGGACGCGGCGCGGCGCAGCAGGTCAATACCCACGTGGAGCCGGTGCTGCCGCTGTCGCACATCGTCAACCGCAAGCGCGCGGAAGCGGCGCGGCGCGAGCGCGAACGCTTGCAGGCGCTGGCCGAGAACCTGTCGGCCACCTTGCTGCCGCTAATGAAATCGGGGCAGGTGCGGGTAACGCAAAATGCGCGCGGCATCGGCATCGAGATCAATGCCAGCGTGCTGTTCGAACAGGGCGAAGCGGTGCTGCACCGCGACGCGCGCGAGGTGCTGCGCCAGGTGGCAGACCTGCTCAAGGACCATCCGCACCGGATCGAGGTCGAAGGTCACGCCGACGACCTGCCGATCGCGACGCCGCAGTATCCGTCGAACTGGGAACTGTCGGCAGTGCGCGCGGCCAGCGTGGTACGCTTGTTCATCGAGGGCGGTGTTGCGGCGCCACGGCTGTCTGCCATCGGGCATGGCTCGACGCGGCCGGTGGCGCCCAACGACAGCCCGGTCAACCAGGCGCGCAACCGGCGCGTTGCTGTCATGATCCTGGCCTCGGCGCCGGAACCCCTGGCGCCAGGCCTGCAATAGGCGCATGAAATAAAATTTCGTTTTTGCCGTCTGTTTGAAATATTCTTTCAAGGAGTACGAATGCATGTCAAACGCTTCCTTCCGCTGTCCTTTCTCGTACTCGGTGGCCTGGTGAGTGCCGTCGGCGCGGTCGAAAAAGACGCGGCAGTACGCCACCGGCTCGAGGTCGAGACCACCGGCGGCAAGGTGCAGGTGCGGCTGACGGTCGAGAACGGTGGCGAGAGCACGATCTACGTGCCGCGCGAAGTCGCCGCCGGCGACGAGCTCACCGGGCGCCGCTTCGAGGTGCGCGAAGTCGTCGGCGGCAAAGCGGGCAAGCCGCTCGACTACACCGGCATGATGGTCAAGCGCGGCGCGCTCACGGCGCAGGATTACCATCCAGTGGCGCCGCACACGATGCACACGAATACCATCGACATCACCCCAAGCTATGCCTTCAGGCAGGGCCGGGGCAACTATCAGATCGACTACGACGGGCCGTGGCTGGCCGACCTGGCGCAGCTGGACGCGGTGCAGCACAGTCCGGCGCCGCCGGTGCGCTTTGGTTTCAGCCGTTGATACGGAATATCGACGCAAGTCGATGCGTCCGCCCGTGGTGCGGCAAGGTTCACCGCACCACGGGGTGGTCCATGCTTAATTCAATGCCGGCGTATTTTCCGCAAAATACTCGTGCGAGTCGGCGTTGTCCACGGCCTGGGCCGGATTGCTGATCGCCAGGTTGGCCGCGCCGGTCTGGCCATACACGTGGTCATCGGTGCCGGCCACCACGTTGAAGTGGCTCATCTCGTGCACCAGCGTGCCGCCCTTGGAATCGGTGCCGGTCATCGGCGCGGTCCAGAACGCCTTGCATACGTAGATCTTGTACGGCTGGGTTGGATACACGTAGGCATAGTAATTCTGGTTGCAGCCGCAATCGACCACCACCGGCTTGTTGGCGAAGGCATCCTTGATGGCGGCGAAGTGCGCCTTGACGGTGGCTACGCGGCTGCTGTTGTTGGCGCCGAACCACTTGGTGTAGCGGGTGCCAATGACGCCGTTCTGCATATAGGTGTCGCTGCTGTTGGCCATGTTGGTGCCGGCCGCCATTGCCGAGGCGATGGTGCTCTGCTGCGAAGTAGTGCACTTGCTGTAGCTCAGGCTGGCCGTTGACGGCTGTTCGGCGGCGCGCTTCATCGCTTCGATGTCGAGCATGGTCTGCGACTTCTCGCCGCGCGGCACGCGGCCGTCGATCCAGATCGAGGCCGGCGCCGAGACCAATGCATTGTCGGCGCTGGTGGCGTCGCGGGCGGCGGCGCCCGCGCGGCCATTGGCTTGCGGGCTATCCAGGAACAGCTGGGGCGAGACGGTCTTGTAGCTGATCTGGTAATCGCCGCTGACGCTCATGTCGTACAGGCCGGACAGTTCCACCTTGACGGTATGCGAAGCGCCCGGCTTGAGCACGAAATAATCGCTCCTGGTTGGCGCCGCGCGCTTGATGTGGGCGCCGAGGTAGGGCACCGGCTCACCGTCGCGCTTGACATCGAACAGCGCTTCCTCGATGCCGCTGAACGGGGTGCGCGATTTCAGGATGTAGTGCGGCGTGTCGGACGCATTGGTGATGGTGACCTTCACCACCACGTCGTCTTCCTTGCCCAGCGTGTTCTTGTCGGGCACGACGCTGACCGTCACGCCCTGAGGTGCGGCCATTGCGCCACAGGCCACCATCAGCGTTGCTGCGCCCACTGCCGATTTCACGATGCCATTCCAGATCATATGCATTCTCCGTATGAAAATAGTTATGTGGCCTGACTTCGGCCTTATCGAGTTACTCCGATAACATGGCGTTAACTCAACTGCATAGTCTCGAAACGATGAGCAGGTGTAAAGACGATTCGTAACGAACGCACCAATTTTTGTTAAATCTCAACAGCGCATTCAACGGCTCTATCGTGCGCTGGAAATTTGTCAGTACAAGTGCTAGAAATTGCTAATCGTCTATTGCTGCGGGGGCGAATTCTCCCCGAAATATTCATGGGAATCGGCGTTGTTGGCCGCGCGCGCCGGGTCGGTGCGCGCCAGTTCGGTCGCCCCCGATTGCCCGTACACATGGTCGTCGGTGCCGGCCACCACGTTGAAGTGGCTCAGCTCGTGCAACAGGGTGCCGCCGCGCGAATCGGTGCCGGTCAGGGGGGCGCTCCAGAAGGCCTTGCAGACATAGATCGTGTAGGGCTGGGCCGGGTACACATAGGCGAAATACGTGGCGTTGCAGCCGCAGTCTATGGTCAATGGCTTGGTCTCGAAGGCATCGCGGATTGCCGCGAAGTTCTTCGTGACCCTGGTTGCGCGCGCAGGCTCATGCGCGCCGAACCAGGTGGCATAGCGGGTGCCATGGCTGCTACCAGCGCTCAGGTAGGCATGTCCATCGACCGTCATCGCGCGTCCGGCATCGACTGCCGCGGCCAGTTGTTCTTGCTGGGCATTGGAACATTTTTTGAACGCCAGCCCGTTGCCGGCGGCGGCCTCTTTGGCAGGGGGGCGGGCGCCGCGTGGCAGGCGGGCGTCGATCCAGATACTGGCCGTATTCGACGCCAGCGTCCCGGTGACCATGCGCGCGCTGGCGCTGCCGAACAGGCCGGCGGCGGCGGTACGATAGCGCAGGGTGTAGGCGCCGGTGACGTTCATCTCATACAGCGCCGACAACTCGACGATGCTGCTGATCGAGGCGCCCGGCTCGAGCCGCACGTAATCGTTCGGGCCGGGCGCTGGCCGCTTGGCCTCGATACCGAGGTAGGGCACCGGCTGGCCGTCGCGCTGTACCTCGAACAGCGGCGCCTGTATGCCTTCTACCGGGGTATGCCATTTCAGGATGAATTGCGGCGCCAGCCCGGTATTGGACAAGGTGACCTGGACCTGTACATCGTCGCTACGGGAAAAGCTCTGGCGCAGCGGCTCGAGCGTGACGCTGACATCCTGGGCCAGCGCCGAAAGCGAGGCAAGGGCCAGCAGGCAGGAGAGGGACGGGCGCAGTAACATGGCAAACTCCGTGTCTGAATGGGATTCGGTCCAATGTGCTGCCAGCGCCGGCGGCCTGCTTTGTGCGATCCCAAAATCTATTGGCTATTAGCAATAAACCAGACGGCGTGTATGGGGTATTTACAACAGCGCGTAGGTTCCACGCGGATCTGCTCGATTCGGTACGCATTGATTGCTATCATGGAATGACACTATCCTTGCGTAAACATTGTCGCTGGCATTCACGCTGCCGTCGCCGTACCAGCTCCTGCCATGACATTTCCCTCCAGCCCTGGATCGTCCGTTTCCCCTGCATATTCTGACTGCAGTGAAGCCGGCATGCAGAACCAGAATTACCTCGAACAAGTGATCGACGCCATGCCCGCTGGCCTGGTGGTGCTCGATGCCGGGCTGCGGGCCTGTTCGATCAACCCGATGATGGCCGACCTGCTGGGCGTGCCGGACGGTTTGCTGCGCGAACAGCGGCTCGCCCTGGGCGACCTGATCCCGTGTCCGGAGCTGGCGCGCCATGCCACCGAGGCGCTGGCCTCGGGCGAGCCGCATGACCATGTGCTGGTCACGCTCGACGGCCGCGCCGACGGGGTGCGCTATGTCGACTTTAATATCCGCCGCACCCGCAAGGACGGCGCCTGGCTGTTGCTGTTGATCGGCCAGGATATTACCTTCCACCGCAAGGCGCGCCTGCGGCTGCAGGAAAGCGAAGAATTCTTCCGGCTCACCTTTAACCAGGCCGCGCTCGGGATCGTGCTGCTCAAGGCGGACGGGCGCGTGCTGCGCACCAACAGCAAGATGTCGCAGATCCTCGGGTATTCCGAGGTCGAGCTGCTGCAGCGATTCTTCCAGCAGCTCACCAGCCCGGAAGACCTGGCCGAAGAAGAGTTGCTGATCAAGCGCTTGAAGTCGGGCGAGATCGGCGAATATCAACACGAGAAGCGGCTGCTGCGGCGCGACGGCGCCCGGGTATGGGTCAGCGTGAATGTATCTGTAATGCGCGACGCCAATGGCAGCCAGCGTTTCATCTGCGTGATCGAAGACATCCAGCGCCAGAAGCATGCCGAGGACGCGCTGCTGCGCATGGCCAACCACGACGCCCTGACCGGCCTGCCGAACCGGGTCCTGATGCAGGACCGCCTGGGCCAGGCCATCATGCATGCGCTGCGCGCCGGACGCCAGGTGGCGGTGATGTTCATCGACCTGGATCGATTCAAGCATGTGAACGACAGCCTGGGCCACGATGCCGGCGACGGCCTGATCGTCGAGATCGCGCGCCGACTCTCCAGCAGCCTGCGCGAAAGCGACACCGTGGCGCGCCAGGGCGGCGACGAATTCGTGGTGGTGCTGCCGGACCTGGCGGGACCGGACGACGCGGCGCATGTCGCGCGCAAGCTGCTGGAGAGCCTGGCCCAGCCGCTGACGCTGTGCGGCCAGGAGGTGTTCCCGTCCGCCAGCATCGGTATCGCCATGTACCCGCGCGATGGCCAGGACAGCGCCGGCTTGCTCAAGTCCGCTGATAGCGCCATGTACGGTTCGAAAGGGCAGGGCGGTAACCATTATTCGTTCTACACCGCCGAGATGGGCGCCCAGGCGGTCGAATACCTGCGCATGGAAGGCGCGCTGCAACGCGCCTTGCAGCGCCAGGAATTCCTGCTGCATTACCAGCCGGTGGTGGACATCGGCACGGGCGTAGTCAGCGGGGTCGAGGCGCTGCTGCGCTGGCAGCCGCAAGACCGCGCGATGGTGTCGCCGGCCGACTTCATTCCGCTGGCCGAGGAGACCGGCCTGATCGTGCCGATCGGCGAGTGGGTGCTGCTCACTGCCATGGAGCAGCAGGTGAAGTGGCGCAATGCCGGCTTGGCTCCGGTGCGGATCAGCGTCAACCTGTCGGCACGCCAGTTCCTGGGCCAGGACGTGGCCCAGTGCGTGGCCGGTCTGCTCGCGCGTACCGGCTGCGACCCCCGCTACCTGACGCTGGAGATCACCGAAAGCGTCTTGATGGAAAATCCGGTCGCGGCCACCGAGACCATGGGCCGCCTGGCTGCCATGGGCGTGCAGTTGGCGATCGACGATTTCGGTACCGGTTATTCGAGCCTGGCCAGCCTGAAGCGCTTCCCGATCCACAGCCTCAAGATCGACCGCTCGTTCGTGATGGACCTGACCCAGGACGCCGACGACGCGGCCATCGTCAATGCCGTGATCGCGCTGGCGCACTCGATGAAGCTCAACGTGATTGCGGAAGGGGTCGAAACGCACGAGCAACTGGCCTACCTGTCGAAACAGGGCTGCGACCAGATGCAGGGCTTTCACTTCAGCCGGCCGGTCGAACCGGGGCGGATCGAAGCGATGCTGCGGGAGGCGGAGACAGTCCCGTATAATTAAGGATGACCCTTTCCTTCCGAATCCTTTCATGAGTCAAGCTGGCATCGCCCCTGTGTGTGCCCAGGTATCGTTTCTCAAGAACACGGGGGAGATGGGAGAGCTGATCGCCCGCTTCGACTGGTCCACGACCGGGCTGGGCCCCATCGACGCCTGGCCGCAAAGCGTCAAAAGCACGGTATCGCTGATCCTGCATTCTTCTTTCCCGATCGTGACCATGTGGGGCGAGGCCGGCGTCATGATCTACAACCGTGGATATGCGCAGATCGCGGGCGACAAGCATCCGGCGGTGCTCGGCGTTGGCGTGCGCGAGGCGTGGCCGGAGACGCGCGACTTCAGCGACCAGGCCATGCGTGCCTGCATGGCCGGCACTACCCTGCATTACGCGAACCAGGAACTGACGCTCAACCGCAACGGGCGCAGCGAGCAGATCTGGTTTAACCTGGATTATTCGCCCATCATCGGCGAAGCCCAGCTGCCGGTCGGGGTCATGGTCATGGTGGCCGATACCTCCGACAAGGTGCGGGTCGAGCGCTTTATCCAGGGCGAACGCGCGCGCCTGCAGTCGATGTTCAACCAGGCACCCGGATTCATGGCGATGCTCGAGGGGCCCCAGCACCGGTTTGTGCAGGTGAATGAGGCTTACCGGGCGCTGGTAGGTTTCCGCGAAGTCCTGGGCAAGACCGTGGCCGAGGCCCTGCCAGAGGCGGTCGAGCAGGGCTTTGCCGATCTGCTCGACCGCCTGTACGCCAGTGGCGAGGCGTTCTCTGGCGTCGCGACACCGTTTGCCACCGTGGCGACCGAGCACGCGCCTGCCAAAGAGGTGTTTGTCGACTTTGTGTACCAGCCGGTGCGCGACGAGCGCGGTGCGGTGTACGGTATTTTCGTACAGGGTGCGGACGTGACCGGCCGCGTGCTGGCCGAGCAATCCATGCGCGCCAGCGAAACGCTGTTCCGGACATTGGCGCAAGCCTTGCCCAATCAGGTCTGGTCGGCGCTCCCGGACGGCCAGCTGGACTGGTTCAACGACCGTGTCTACAGCTACTCGGGCCTGCAACCCGGTGAGCTCGACGGAGAACGCTGGGGCGAAATCGTGCACCCTGACGACCTCGGCACTACGGCAAATACATGGAGCCGCGCCCTGGCCAGCGGCAATATCTACGAAATCGAATTCCGCCTGCTCGATTGCGAAGGCAACTACCGCTGGCACCTGTGCCGCGCCGTGCCGGTGCGCGATGGGGCAGGCGCCATCACGCGCTGGGTTGGCACCAGCACCGACATCGAAGACCAAAAGGCCGCCGCCCACGCGCTCGCCACTCTCAACGACACCCTGGCCGAACAGGTCAGCCAGCGCACTGCAGAGCGCGACCGTATCTGGCGGCTGTCGAGCGAACTAATGCTGGTGGCCGACTTCAGCTCGATGATCGTGGCCGTCAATCCGGCCTTCACCACGGTCCTGGGCTGGGATGTGGGCGACCTGGTCGGCACTTCCTTCCTCAACCTCGTGCATCCGGACGACGTGGAGCCGACGCTGCGCGAGGTGTCTAGCCTGAGCGAAGGCCGCACCACCTTCCAGTTCGAGAACCGCTACCGCCACCACGACGGCAGTTACCGCCTGCTGGCCTGGTCGGCCTCGCCGGACGTCGGCTTCATCCATGCGGTAGCGCGCGACGTCACCGCCGAGCGCGAAGCCGCCGCTGCCATGCGCCGCACCGAACAGGCTTTGCAGCAGTCGCAGAAGATGGAAACCATCGGCAAGCTCACTGGTGGCGTCGCGCACGACTTTAACAATCTGCTCCAGGTTATCGCTGGCAACCTGCAACTGCTGGGCACCGACGTTGCCAGCAACCCGCGCGCGCAGCGCCGCGTCGACAATGCCATGGGAGGCGTGCTGCGCGGCGCCAAGCTGGCCAGCCAGCTGCTGGCCTTTGGCCGGCGCCAGGCGCTGGAGCCCAAGGTGGTGCGCATTGGCCGCAATGTCTCGGCCATGGACGACATGCTGCGGCGCGCGCTGGGCGAGGCAATCGAGATCGACACCGTGATCGAGGCCGGACTGTGGAACGCTTTCGTCGACGTCTCGCAGGTTGAAAACGCGATCCTCAACCTGTGCATCAATGCGCGCGACGCAATGGACGGGGTGGGCAAGCTGACCATCGAGCTTGGCAACGCCTGTCTCGACGATGACTATGCCGCGGCGCACCCGGACGTGGTGCCCGGCCAGTACGTGATGATTGCCGTGGGCGACACCGGCAGCGGCATGCCGCCGCATGTGGTGGCGCAGGCCTTCGAGCCGTTCTTCTCGACCAAGGCCGAAGGCAAGGGCAGTGGCCTGGGGCTGTCGATGGTGTACGGATTCGCCAAGCAGTCGGGCGGCCACGTCAAGATCTACAGCGAAGTCGGGCTCGGGACCACCGTCAAGATGTACCTGCCCCGTTCGCTCGAAGCCGAAGACGCGCTGGTCCCGCTCGACCTGCGCGAACCGGCCGGCGGTAGCGAGACCATCCTGGTGGCCGAAGACGACGAGGGCGTGCGCGAGACCGTGGTCGAATTGCTGGGAGAACTAGGCTACCGGGTGCTCAAGGCGTCCGACGCCAACAGCGCGATGGCAATCGTCTCCAGCGGCATTCCGATCGACCTGCTATTTACCGACGTGGTCATGCCGGGCCCCATGCGTAGTCCCGACCTGGCGCGCAAGGCGCGCGAAGCCATTCCCAACCTGGCGGTATTGTTCACGTCCGGCTATACAGAAGACGCCATCGTGCACGGTGGACGCCTCGACGCCGGCGTCGAGTTGTTGGGAAAACCCTATACCCGCGCCGCGCTTGCTTCCAAGATTCGCCATGTGCTGGCCAACCGCGACCAGCGCGCCGGCGCGGCGCGCGAGCTGGCCAGGGCCGGGGCCCAAGCGGCCGCGGCCACCACGCAGCCGGCCGCCCAGCGGATCGTGCTGGTCGAAGACGATGAAACGCTGCGCACGATCACCACCGAATTGCTGGAGCTGCTCGGCTACGCGGTCGCCAGCGCCGCCAGCGGCGAGGCGGCGCTGGCCATGCCCGAGCTGGCAGTGGCCGACATCTTGATGACCGATCTGGAGTTGCCCGGCATGGCTGGCGAGGAACTGGCCAGCGCCGCGCGCAAGCTGGCGCCCCGGCTGGGTGTCGTGTTCGCATCCGGACGCCGCACGAACATTACGCTCGAGCGCTCGGCGGTGCTGGGCAAGCCGTATGACGTCGATGCGCTCAACGCGGTGCTGGCACACGTGGCTGCGATGACTTGATCGCTGCAGCGTCAGCACCGACGCGACTGGCAATGTTGGGTCGCTTCGCTCACCCCAGCCAGCGCCAGATGCCAGCCGCCCGGCCCGCCATCGGGATGTGGGCCCAGGTCGCCAGCAGCCAGAGCACGATGCCACCGCCTAGCGCATGCGCGCCGAAGGCGCCGAAGCGCGCCCGGCCCTGGACGATGGCCGCGAAGGGCCAGTAGCTGGTGCGGGCCTCCCATGCGGACCAGGCCTGCGGATCGAGGGTGCGCTTCTTGCGGTCCTGGAGCGCCGCCCCGACCAGCGACAGCACGATGATGGCCACCGCCACGATGATATTGCGCGTGACCGGATACACCAAAATGTGCACCCCGCCCCAGATGGCGAACGCCCACAGCATCGGATGCCTGGTAATGCCGTACACGCCGTGCGCCTGGGCGCTGGCCGCATTGGTCGCGCCTGGCATGGCCGGGTTGCGAACCAGCGATCCGAGCAGCAAGATGGACGCGACCAGCATCAGGATGGTGGCCAGTACCCACATTCCGTCGCCGACGCTCCAGAACGGGACCGACTCCGGGGTTTTCGGGTAGGCCCAGGCCATCGCGCCCAGGGTGGCGAATGCGACGAGGGAGTAGACGGCCAGGAAGCCTTTGTCACCGAGCGCGCCCACCAGCGGACGGCGCAAAGGATGCGACAGCAGGAAATGCGAGCCCACGAAGGCGCTGGCAGATGCCAGCAGCAAAATCGGTGCGTCCATGCGCTGCTCCATCGTGATGATTGGGGTGCGCTAACTGTAGCATAGGGCCCGGCTGGGCAAGGACGACGCTGTTCAATTTGCCCGCGCCATGCAAAAGGCGCTGTACCCGTTAGCTATGGATGAGCACTGAACTGCTGAGCTGAACTGCTGAGCTAATTTGCGGTCCAACCCCTGTCGATCTCGATAGGGGAGTGGTGGATGAAAACGCCCAGGTTTGCCAAGCTGTTTGCCCAGCTTCCCATGCTTAACCAGACCCAGCGGCTGCAAGTGCTCGATGCCCTGCATCCCGCAGCCGGCCTCGACCGGGTAATCGCCCTGATTGGGCAGATCCGTTCGACAGCGCGGCGCTGTCCTCAGTGCAGCTGTCAGCGCTATCACCGGCACGGCCAGGCCAACGACCTGCAACGCTTTCGCTGCTGCCAGTGCCGGCGCACATTTAACGACCTGTCCGGCACGCCGCTGGCGCGTATCGCATTCGGAGTCATCCACAGCCAACGGTGACAGCGCCATGCAAAACGGCCGCCGCAGCGACCGTTGTCAGGGATGCGGGACGACTCAGCCCACCACGAAGCGCTTCGACGGCCCGCTTGCTACCGCCTGGCCGCTGGCGCCGTAGACGCCGCCCGCATCGGGACCGGCCGGCATGCGCATGGCGTTGAGCACGCCCTGGTTGTGGGCCAGCTGCTTGTTGATCAGCATGCCGTTGACGCGGTTGAGTTCCTTGGCCTGGCCTGCGAGGTCGAGCAATTGTTGCCATTGGCTGCGTGCGGCCGCGTCGGCGGCGGCGGTCAGCCACGTGTCCATGCCCGCTTCCGATCCTTCGCAATCTGCAGCGAGCAGCGCCGCGTAGCGTTCGGCCGACAGATCGGCCAGGCCCTGTAGCAGCGCGTTCTTGCGTGGAGTCAGTTCTGCCAGCCCGTCAGCGTGCGCTGCGACCAGCAGCGTTTGTTCCTGTTTCATCAGCTCCAGCAAGGAGGTGACGTGTTGCTGTTCTGCGGTCAGGGTCGCGCTGGGAGTCGACGCGGGGCTGGTAGCTGGCATGAAAATTTATCGCTTGCGGGAATGGAGCAGGTCGCGCACGGTATCGAGCAGGCCGTCGGCGACTTTCTCTGAATTGACCTGGAATTGGCCATCGGCGATGGCCAGCTTGATGCGTTCGACTTTCTTGGTGTCGAACACCTGGTTGCTGCTGCCCACCGAGCTGGCCATGGCCTGGCCCTGCGCGGACAGGCGCACGCTGTCGGTCGCAGCCGGGGTAGCGGCGGTGCTGGCCGCCCGGTCGGCGCCGCGGGTGTTGTTCGCTGGCGTGGCCGCAGGCGAAAGCGCTGGGTTGCCCTTGATGGTGTCGTTAATTTTCACAGCATTATCCTTCTCTGTTCGGAGCGGAAACTCCGGTATCTGCATCGTGTAACGGCGCGGATTTCACAAACTTTAGAGCAGAAAAGGAGTTTCAAATAAATTATGCATTGTCACTGAAAGGCAGCGCGCGATCCGGTATCAGATGGCGATCTCGATGATGCCGCCAGCGCGCGCAGTGCCGCTGACGACGGTGCCCGAGCGGGTGCGCGCCTGCGCCACCTGGCCTTCGCCGGCATTGCCCAGTGCCCGTGCTTCGGTGGACACCGAAAAATTCGATCCGGTCGACACCAGCCGCACTGCCTGGCCTTGCTGAACCACCGGTTTGCTCTTGAGCGTATCGAGCCGCAACGGCGTGCCAGCCTGCAGCGACGCAGTCGGCGTGCGTCCGATCGCCTGGGCCATGTCGGTAATAATGCCGTTTGGCATCGCCGCGATATCGCCCTGTAGCATCACCAGCTGGCCGGCATCGATTGACTGGCCCTGCGCCAGCGGCACGGCGGCGGCGACATATTCTGCCACCACGCTGACCGTCGCCTGAATATACACCGTCCAGGGCGTTGGGGCAGTGCAGCGCACCCCCACCGTTGTTTTTCCCCACGCCCGCGCACCCGGTTGCTGGAAGGCTTGCGGCGAAGGGCAGGCCGCCAGGCTGGTGCGTGGGTCGATATTGCCCACCGTGATGCTCACCTGGCCGGGCAGGCCGGCGGACTGGGTCTGCAGGTACTGTTCCACGACGGCGCGCAGGGGCGGGAGCTTCTGGCGCTGCGCGCTCGGCTGCTGGGCCGCAGCCAGCGGCGCGGCCAGCAGGAACAAGATAGCGGCGATATGGCGTTTCATTGGTGGCTGACCTTGGTGAGAATGCTGCCAGTGTAGGGTTGATGATTCCGCAGTGAAACTTTGAATAGCCGGGCTTTGCCGGCCTTTCTCCTTCGATTGGCTGTAGTTGCCCATCAGTATGATCAAGGCTGTCCCAATAAGTCCCAGCCAGGAGGCGGCATGATCGGCAAAGTCGACCAGTACTTGAGTTTCAACGAGAAGGCCCTGTCCCTGCGCGCCCAGCGCCAGGAACTGCTGGCGTCGAACATCGCCAATGCCGATACCCCCAATTACAAGGCGCGCGACATCGACTTTGGCAGCGCGCTGCAAGGTGCGCTGGCGGCCAAGGGCGGCGCCGGAGGGCTGGCCACCACCGCCGCGAACCACATCAAGCGTGGCATGCCCACCGGCGACATGCTGGCCAACGGCACCCCGGTGATGTACCGCGGCGTGGTCCAGGGCAGCGTCGACGGCAACACGGTCGACATGGACGTGGAGCGCAACCAGTTTGCCGACAACGCGCTGCGCTACGAAGCAGGCATCACGATGATCAACAGCCAGATCAAGGGCCTGCTCGCGGCCATCCAGGGCCAATAAGCGCTTTTGAAAGCTCACCACCATGTCGCTATTTAATATTTTTAATGTGTCCGGTTCGGCGATGAGCGCCCAGGCGCAGCGCCTCAATACCGTAGCCAGCAACCTGGCCAATGCCGACAGCGCCACCAGCACCAACGGCGAAGCCTACCGTGCCAAGGCGGTCGTGTTCGAGGCGGTGCCGCAGCAGTCTGGCGCCACCGGCGTGCGGGTGCGCGAAGTGGTCGAGGACCCGTCGCCGCTCAAGCAGGTGTACGACCCCAAGCATCCGATGGCCGACGACAAGGGCTATGTGTCGATGCCCAACGTGAACGTGGTCGATGAAATGGTCAACATGCTCTCGGCGTCGCGCTCTTACCAGACCAATGTCGAGACCATGAACGCGGCCAAGACCATGCTGCTCAAGACCCTGACCCTCGGCCAGTAAGGCCTTACCGGATTCGCCCCATGACCACCATTACCACCAGCACCCCGGCCGCCAGCGTTCCCGACCTGATGTCGGCCATGAACGCCAAGAAGAAGGTCGAGACCGACAGCGTCCAGGCCGATACCGACAAGTTCATGACGCTGCTGGTTACCCAGCTCAAGAACCAGGATCCGCTGAACCCGCTCGACAACGCGCAGATCACCAGCCAGCTGGCCCAGCTCTCCACCGTTACCGGCGTCAACAAGCTCAATACCACGCTGGAATCGCTCAAGACCAGCTACCAGTCGGCCGAGGCGATGCAGGCGACCAACCTGATCGGGCATGGCGTGCTGGTAGAGGGCAACAAGGTCCAGCTGCAGTCGGGCAAGGCCATCCTTGGTGTCGAGCTGGGCAGCGCCGCCGACAGCGTGCAGGTCGTGATCACCGACCCGGCCACCGGCAAGGATGTCCAGACTATCGAGCTCGGCCCCAACCAGGCCGGCGTGGTACCACTGGCCTGGGACGGCGTGCCCGACCCGCTCAACGTCGATGCCGATGGCAAGCCGCTGGCCCTGGCCAATGGCAATTACAGCTTCCGCGTGGTCGCCACCCGCGGCGGCCAGCCGGTCACCGATGCCAAGGGCCTGACTTTCGACAGCGTCGTGAGCGTGACCACCGGCGGCAAGGACGGCATCAGGCTGAACCTGCCGCTCAGGGGCGCCGTCAGCATGGCCGATATCAAGCAAGTCCTGTAAGCCGAGCCGCTTAGTTACGCTCAGTCACTCTCGCTTACCCACCTTCTCCAGGAGTACACCATGTCTTTCCAACAAGGCTTGAGCGGCTTGAACGGCGCTGCCAAATCCCTCGATGTCATCGGTAACAATATCGCCAACGCCAGCACGGTCGGCTTCAAGGGCTCGACTACCCAGTTCGCCGACGTCTACGCCAGTTCGCTCAACGGCGCCGGCGGCGTCACGGCCGGCATCGGCGTGAAGGTCGCGGGTATTGCGCAGCAGTTCAGCCAGGGCAATCTCGAATCGTCGAACAACCCGCTCGACATCGCCATCAACGGCGCCGGCTTCTTTCGCACCGAAACCTCGGGCCTGATCCAGTACAGCCGCAACGGCCAGTTCGCGCTGGACAAGAATGGCTATATAGTCAATCCGCAGGGCGCCAAGCTGACCGGTTATGGCTTGAACGCAAACGGCCAGCTGGCCTCCGGCGCGCCGGCCCCGCTGCGGATCGACAGCGCCGACCTGGCGCCGATCAAGACCACCAGCGTCAAGATGGAGCTGAACCTTGATTCGCGCAACGTGGCACCGCTCAATACCCCCTTCAATGCGGACGACCCGACGACCTACAACAAGCAGACCCCGATGAGCGTGTACGACTCGCTGGGCAATCCGCATGTGCTGTCGACCTATTACGCACGCAATACTACCGGCGGCTGGGACGTATATGCAGCCAACAACGGCACCGAACAGACCGCCCTGGCAGTGGCCGGTGCAGCCACCGGCACTGGTCCCGATTTCGCCACGGTGAACACCGCGCGCGCCAATTGGGAAGCCGCCACCAAGGCGGTGCCGCTGGTGGCATCCGATGTCGCCGCCGCACTCAAGAGCTATGCGGATGCCGCTGGCACCATGGTTGCCGCCGCCGCCGGTGCCGCCAAGGCCGGCACTGCCCAACAGGGCGACATCACCAAGGCCGGGGCGGATGCCGCGCTGGTGCCCGGCGCCACGCCGGCCGAGGTCGATGCGGCCATGGCCAAGGCGGTCAAGGTAGCGCCGGTGAGCATCGGCACCCTGGTGTTCGATACCAATGGCGGCCTGAACAAGGTCACGTCGAAGGATGGCGGCAAGCTGGTGGCCAATTTGCCGGTGTTCCCGGCTACTGGCGCGGAGCCGGTCATGGCGATCACGATCGACTACGACGGCACCACCCAGTACGGCACTGCCACCAGCGAAAAGAAAATCGTGCAGGACGGCTATGCCGCCGGCAACCTGCAGCGCTTTACTACCGGCCAGGATGGCGTGATTCTGGGCCAGTACAGCAACGGCCAGACCAAGCCGCTGGGCCAGGTGATCCTGGCCAACTTCACTAACCCGAACGGCCTGGAGCCGCTGGGCAACAACGCATGGGCCGAGTCGTCCAATTCGGGCGTTGCCCTGATCGGCACCCCGAACGCGGGCAGCATGGGCGTCCTGCAGTCGTCGTCGGTCGAGAGCTCGAACGTCGACCTGACCGCCGAGCTGGTCAACATGATCACCGCGCAGCGGGTGTACCAGGCCAATGCGCAGACCATCAAGACCCAGGACTCGGTGCTGCAGACGCTGGTGAACCTGCGTTAATCGACATGATGGGCGGCGCATTGTCGCCGCATTGATGCACGTGCTGAGCCAGCCCTGGCCCGGCCGTACAAAAGGAAAAACATGGATCGCCTGATCTACACTGCCGGCAGCGGCGCCAAGCACATCCTGGAAAAGCAGGCCACGACCTCGAACAACCTGGCCAATGTGAACACCACGGGCTTCCGGGCCCAGATGGACGTGTTCCGCGCGGTGCCGGTACAAGGCGATGGCTTGCCAACGCGCGCCTTCGTGGTCAATTCGACACCGGGCGCCGATTTTTCCGCGGGCGCGCTGCAGGTCACCGGGCGCGACCTGGACGTGGCGGTGAAAGGGCAGGGCTGGCTGGCAGTGCAAATGGCCGACGGCACCGAAGCCTACACCCGCAACGGTTCGCTGCAGACCAGCGCCAACGGCTTGCTCACCACCGCCAACGGCGCCACCATCGCCGGCGAAGGAGGGCCGATCACGATTGCGCCCGACGTCACCGTGACCGTGGGCGGCGACGGCACCATCTCGACCATCTCCAGCACCGACCAGCCGGCGGCCAGCAATATCGTCGGCCGCCTGAAGCTGGTCAATCCTCCAGAGGCAGACCTGGTGCGCGGCGACGATGGCCTGTTCCGCCTGAAAGATGGCACGGCCGCCCCGGCCGACCCCGCGGTGCGCGTCGCCGGCGGCGCGCTCGAAGGCAGCAACGTCAGCGCGGTCGAGTCGATGGTCGACATGATCGCTCTGGCACGTTCTTTCGACACCCAAATGAGCCTGTTGAAGAACGCCGAGAATAACGCCGCGAAAGCCACCCAGATCCTCGCTTTGAATTGATAGTTGCTGCAGCATAATTCTCCTGTACGTGGCGGACCGTGTCCGCTGCACTTAGGAGAATTCCATGATCCGATCGCTATTTATTGCCAAGACCGGCCTCGAAGCGCAGCAGACCAACCTCGACGTCATCACCAACAACCTCGCCAACGTCAGCACCAACGGCTTCAAGCGCTCGCGTGCGGTGTTCGAGGACCTGCTGTACCAGAATGTGCGCCAGCCGGGTGCGCAGTCGTCGCAGCAGACCAATTTGCCGTCGGGCCTGCAGATCGGTACCGGTGTGCGCACCGTCGCTACCGAGCGCATCTTCACCCAGGGTAATCCCCAGCTGACCGGCAATGCGAAGGACGTCATGGTCAACGGCTCCGGGTTCTTCCCGGTGCTGCTGCCGGATGGCACCCAGGCCTACACCCGCGACGGCTCGTTCCAGTCCGATGCCAACGGCCAGCTGGTCACGTCCAGCGGTTTCGTGGTGCAGCCCGCCATCACCATTCCGGCCAATGCCGAATCGATTACCGTCGGCCGCGACGGCGTGGTGTCGGTAAAACTGCCGGGTACGCCAGCCCCGACCCAGGTCGGCTCGCTGCAACTGGCCACTTTCATTAACCCGGCCGGCCTGGAGTCGCGCGGCGAGAACCTGTACGTCGAGACCGGCGCTTCGGGCAACCCGAACCTGAACGTTCCGGGTACCAACGGTGCCGGCGTGCTGATGCAAGGCTATGTGGAATCGTCCAACGTCAACGTGGTCGAGGAAATGGTCAACATGATCCAGACCCAGCGCGCCTACGAGATCAACAGCAAGGCGATCACCACGTCCGACCAGATGTTGCAGAAACTGTCCCAGTTATGAAATCGTCTTTCTTTCTCGTTGCAGGCTTGCTGGCCCTGGCTGGCTGCTCGAGCACGCCGAGCAGCATCGTGCAGGGTCCGCTATCTTCCCGTCCGATGCTGGTGCAGGCGGCCCCGGCCAACGACGGCGCCATCTACAGTGCCGGCAGCTACCGCCCGATGTTCGAAAACCGCCGCGCGCGTCATATTGGCGACCTGCTGACGATCAACATCAGCGAACGTACCTCGGCCGGCAAGTCCGGCGCCAGCACCGGCAGCAAGTCGGGCAGCGCCAGCTTCACCACCCCGGGCATCCTGCAGGCCAAGATTGGCGCCGGTGTGGCGCTGGAAGGCGCGAACAAGTTCGCTGATGCCGATACCCAGAGCGCGTCGAACAATTTTTCTGGCACGCTGGGCGTGACCGTCACCGAAGTGCTGCCCAACGGCAACCTGATCGTCGCCGGTGAAAAGCAGCTTGCCATGAACAAGGGCGTCGAGTACATCCGCTTCTCGGGCATGGTCGCACCGGACACTATCCAGCCGGGCAACATGGTCGCCTCGTCCCTGGTGGCCGACGCCCGTGTCGAATACCGTACCAACAGCCGGGTCGACCGCGCCGAGATGAGCAATATGTTCTCGCGCTTCTTCCAGTCGATGCTGCCGTTCTGAAGATTGCCAATACCATGAAAATTTCCGCGATCGCCATGTTCTGCGCCGCCGTGCTGGGCGCTGTCCCTACCGCCCAGGCCGAACGCCTGAAAGATCTCGCCAGCATTGCCGGCGTGCGCCAGAACCAGTTGTCGGGCTATGGCATCGTCGTGGGCCTGGACGGCACCGGCGACCAGACCAGCCAGACCCCGTTCACGGTGCAGTCGATCCAGGCGATGCTGCAGCAAAAGGGCGTCAACCTGCCGCCGGGCACCCAGCTGCAACTCAAGAACGTCGCGGCGGTCATGGTCACCAGCTCGCTGCCGGCATTTGCCCAGCCCGGCCAGACCATCGACATTACGGTGTCGTCGATCGGCAACGCCAAGAGCCTGCGCGGCGGCACCCTGCTCATGACCCCGTTGCACGGCGCCGATGGCCAGGTGTATGCGATCGGCCAGGGCAATGTGCTGGTCGGCGGCGTCGGCGCCCAGGCGGGCGGGGCGCAGGTGCAGGTCAACCACCTTTCGGTAGGCAAGATCTCGGCCGGCGCTACCGTCGAGCGCGCGGTGGCCTCGAATCTCGGCGCGGACAACCAGATCCGCCTGGAACTGAAAGACACCGATTTCTCGACCGCCGCGCGGGTGGTCGAGGCCATCAACGACCAGTTCGGCGCAGGCATTGCCACGGCACTGGACGGACGCGTGATCCGCGTGCGCACCCCGTCCTCGAGCGACCAGCGGGTGGCCTTCATCGGCCAGCTGGAAAGCATCGATGTCAACCCGGCGCGGAGTTCGGCCAAGGTGATCATGAATGCGCGCACCGGTTCGGTGGTGATGAACCAGTCGGTAATGCTGGAAAACTGCGCGATCTCGCATGGCAACCTGACCGTGACGGTCGGCGCCGATACCAGCGTCAGCCAGCCGGCCCCGTTGACGGGCGGGCGCACGGTGGTGACGCAAACCAACACGGTCGAGGTCAAGAAAGATCCGGGCCGGGTGTTGAACGTCAAGGGCGGCGCCTCGCTGGCCGAAGTGGTCAAGGCGATGAATTCGATCGGCACCACCCCGCAAGACCTGCTGGCCATCCTGCAGGCGCTGAAGGCGGCCGGCTCGCTGCGCGCCGAACTCGAGATCATCTAGGAAAGCACACCATGATCGGCTCCCCCTCTACCGACCTGACCAGCAAGTTCGCCCTCGACACCAAGGGCTTGGGCGAACTCAAGCAATCGGCCAAGGCCGGCTCGCCTGCCGCGCTGAAAGAAGCCGCCACCCAGTTCGAAGCCATGTTCATCAACATGATGATGAAGAGCATGCGCGACGCGACCCCGCAAGAGGGGATGCTGGATAACCAGCAGTCCAAGATGTTTACCGGCATGCTGGATCAGCAGATGAGCCAGAACCTGGCCAAGCGCGGCGTCGGCCTGGCCGACATGCTCACGCGCCAGCTGAACTCGAACCAGATCGGCGCCCAGGCGCTGGCGATCGGCACCGATGGCGCCGCGTATGGCGCCGCCGCCGGCCAGGCCGCCGCTGCCGCCGCGGCCATCGCGCCGCTGCAGGGCATGCCGCCAGGAAAAGACGCGGCCACGATCCTGAAGACCGGCATCACCGCCCCCGGCGTGGCGCCGTTGCCGCTGACCACCGCCAGCGGCCGGGTCCAGACGCCGCACGTGCGCGCCTTCCAGGAAAAGCTGCACGTCCACGCCGCCGAAGCCGAGCGCGCCACCGGCGTGCCGGCCAAGTTCATGCTGGGCCAGGCTGCGCTAGAAAGCGGCTGGGGCAAGCGCATGATCAGGAATAGCGACGGTAGCAATAGCAACAATTTGTTCGGCATCAAGGCCGGCCCCGGCTGGAAGGGCAAGGTCGCCACCGCCGTCACCACCGAATTCGTCAACGGCAAGCCCCAGACCCGGGTAGAAAAGTTCCGCGCCTACGACACGCCGGCCGACTCGTTCAAGGACTACGCCAACATGCTGGTCAAGAATCCGCGCTACGAAAAAGTGCTGGCCAGCGGTGGCGACGCCGCCGCCTTCGCCCAAGGCCTGCAACGCGCCGGCTATGCCACCGACCCGAATTACGCCGCCAAGCTCACCAGTGTGATCAAGCATTCGCTGGCTTGACGGGCGCAGTCGCGGGCGCTCGATGCAGTCCGTGGGCTGTTTCACCATTCTTCGGTCAAGTTTTCCCCGACGCCGCCGTAAATAAGATACACAGAGAAAGAAAGACGATATGTCCGGCAACCTCCTCAGTATTGGCAAGACAGCCCTGTTCGCAGCGCAGGCGGGGCTGTCCACGACCGGCCATAACATCGCGAACGCGAACGTGCCCGGGTATAACCGCCAGAGCGTGGTGCAGGCGACCGGCCCGGCCCTCAATACCAGCGGCGGCTTCATCGGCACCGGGACCGAGATCGTCCAGATCAAGCGCTACAGCGACGAATTCCTCAACAGCCAGGTACGCAGCGCCAATGCCAGCAAGAGCGGGCTGGACTCCTATTACAGCCAGATCAGCCAGATCGACAATATGCTGGCCGACCAGACCGCCGGCCTGTCGCCATCGATGCAGAGCTTTTTCAATGGCGTACAAGACATGGCTGCCAACCGCGCCTCGGTGCCGTCGCGCCAGTCGATGCTCTCCAGTGCCGACACCCTGGCCACCCGTTTCCAGGCCCTCGACAGCCGTCTGGGCGAAATCCGCGAGGGCGTCAACAGCACCATCGAGAGCAGCATTACGACAATCAATTCTTATGCCAGCCAGATCGCCGACCTGAACGACAAGATCGGCAGCTTCGCCGCGGCCAAGCAAAGCGCGCCGAACGACCTGATGGACAAGCGCGACCAGCTGGTGATGGAACTGAACACCCAGGTCAAGGCGAACGTGACGCCGGGCGACAACAACAGCCTGACGATCTCGATCGGCAGCGGCCAGCCACTGGTCGTGGGCCAGCGTGCCTTCGCGCTGGCGGCCACCAAGTCGGCGACCGATTTGTCGCGGCTGGAAGTGGGCTATGTGACCGGCTCCAAGCTTGCGGTACTGGCCGACAGTGCGCTGTCGGGCGGGCAGCTGGGCGGCGCCATGGAGTTTCGCCGCAAGACGCTCGACCCGGCGCAAAGTGCGCTGGGCAAGGTCGCAATCGGCCTGGCGCTCGAATTCAATGCGCAGCACAAGCTCGGCCTGGACCAGAACGGCAAGGCCGGCGGCGACTTCTTTAGCGTAGCCCCGGCCTTTGTCGGCAAGAACATCAACAACGCCCTGTCGAGCACGACCGCGGTCGAGGCCGTGGTCAGCGACCCGGCGGCGCTGTCCGACAGCGACTTCAAGGTCGAGTTCGATGGCAGCGATTACCAGGTGATCCGCCTGTCGGATAATTTCAAGACCCCCTACACCGGCGCGGGCGCGGCCCAGACCATCTTCGGCGTCGATTTCAAGATCAGCGGCGCGGCGGCCAAGGGCGACAATTTCCTGGTGCGGCCGACCATCGGCGGCGCAGCCAACTTCAATGTGCTGGTCAAGGACGTCGCGAACATCGCCGCCGCGGCGCCGATCGCCACTAGCATGCCATTGAGTAATACCGGCACGGCCAAGATCAGCGAAGGCAAGGTCGACAAGAACTTCCTCGGTAGCGCGACCAGCTTGCCGCTGACGCTGACCTATGACAAGGCCACCGGCCTGCTGGGCGGTTTTCCAGCCGGCACGGTTCAGGTGACCGACAGCAAAGGCACCACCTCGGTCGCCTCGAACAGCGTCAAGTTCGTCGATGGCGCCACCTATACTTTCGGCGGCATCAGCATCGGCTTGAGCGGCAAACCGGGCGACCAGGACCAGTTCAAGGTGAGCAGCAACAGTGGCGGCCTGGGCGACGTGCGCAACATCGGCCTGCTGGGCGAGCTGCAGACCAAGAATATTTTTAACGGCAATACGGCGACGCTGCAATCGTCGTATGCCCAACTGGTGAGCACGGTCGGCAACAAGACCCGCGAAGTGCAGGTCAACGGCAGTGCCGCCGATGCGCTGCTGACCCAGGCCCAGGGCGCGGCTCAGGATGTATCGGGCGTGAACCTGGACGAGGAAGCGGCCAATCTGCTCAAGTACCAGCAGGCCTACCAGGCCGCCGGCAAGGTCATGCAGATCGCCGGCACCCTGTTCGACACGCTGCTGTCGATCGGCCGCTAATCGAATCACAGGACGAGGACACCATGCGCATCAGTACCCTTTCGATCTACAGCAACGCGACCAGCCAGCTCAATACGCTGCAGAACGCGCTGGCGCGGACCCAGACGCAGTTGTCGACCCAGCGCCGCATCCTGACCCCGGCCGACGATCCGGTGGCCTCGGCGCGCGCGCTCGAAGTGAGCCAGTCGAAGGAAATGAATGCCCAGTTCGCAACCAACCGCGCCAGCGCACGTTCGTCGCTGATCACCGTGGAAGGCACGCTGCAAAATGCCGGCAACCTGCTGCAGGACATCCAGGAACTGGCCGTCAAAGCCGGTAATGCCAGCATGCTGCCAAAAGACCGCGAGCTGCTCGCCACCGAGCTCGACGGACGCCTGGCCGACCTGCTGGGCGTGGCCAATTCGACCGACGGCGCCGGCGGCTACCTGTTCTCGGGCTATATGGCGACCACCCAGCCTTTCACGCCGACCCCTGGCGGCGCCGATTACCAGGGCGACCAGGGCCAGCGCCAGCTGCAGGTGGCGGCCTCGCGCCGCATGCCGATGTCGGCCTCGGGCAGCGCCATCTTCGAGAACAACCGGACCGGCAACGGCACCTTCCAGACCCAGGCGGCCAGCACCAATACCGGCGCGGCCGTGATTTCGTCCGGCTCGGTGGTCGACCGCAATCTGGCCGAGGCTGGCCGCGACTATAAACTGAGCTTCGAGGTCAGCGGCACACCGGCCGTGACCACCTACAGCGTGGTCGACACCAGCACCGGCACCGAGGTCGCGGTGCCGGGCATGACCACCCAGCCCTACCAGGAGGGCAAGGCGATTACCTTCGGCGGCCTGAGTTTCGATATCAAGGGTGTGCCGGCCAACGGCGACAGCTTCACCGTGGAACCGAGCCAGAAGCAGTCCGTGTTCAAGACCGTGAGCGACCTGGTCGCTGCGCTGCGCGCGCCCAGCGACGGCTCCGGCGGCAAGGCGGCGCTGACCAACCGTCTGAGCACCGCGCTCGACAACCTGCAGCAGGCGCACGACAACGTGCTGACCGTGCATGCCTCGATTGGCGCGCACATGAAAGAACTCGATTACCTCGACGGCGCCGGCGACGACCTCGATATCCAGTACACGGCGACGCTGTCGGATCTGCAAGACCTGGACATGGTCAAGGCCATCTCCGACTTCTCCCAGCACCAGTTGACGCTGCAGGCGGCGCAGATGTCGTTCAAGACGATGTCGGGAATGTCGCTGTTTAACTACCTGTAGGCCGAGGCCTGGGGGTTACTGGCGGCTTGTCTACAGCGTTTAGCGCGGATAGGTAAAGCCGGTGCGGATATCCATCGGCACCAGCCGGTTTTCTACGCGCACCATCAGCTTGCTCGGCGGCTCGTCGCCCGCCAGCGCGCCCGGCGTCACCGGCAGGCCTTCGCTCTTGCGCACCAACGGGTCGCAGCGCTCGTACACGTTGGCGCAAGCGGTAGCTTTCAGCAGCGCCTGCACGACCGGCACCTTCCACTGGTCGACCCCGCCCGCATTGAACTGGCACACCAGGTAGCCCGCGGCGCCGCCATAGCTATGCACCAGCAAGCCCGGCAAGCCATCCTTTTCTCCATCGACCAGCAACACCAGCGCCTGCGGATCGGCGATGTCGAGCGCCACCGCGCGCCGCCCGACAGCGGCCTGTACGCGCCGCTTGATCATGGCGTGGTCGACCGGTTCGTCCTCGCGCAGGGTCCAGACGCGGGCGGCGATCTGCGACTTGGCGTTATACGCGGCGCGCGCCAGGAATTGGCGCGCCGACGACTGCACGATCGCCGTGGCACCCGGCTTGTTGCGTTCCGAGGGCTTACCCTCGACCTTGTCGATGGCCGAGATATAGATCCATGGGTCGCCTGAAAGTAGGGCTTTTTCCTTGCCCTGTTTGATGGTGATGATGAGCATGCGCGGCTTTCGTTTTCAAGGAGCGGATGATACAGGAAAGCGATCGCATTTCTTTTCGCAAGCTTAGCCCGGAACCGTGCTCGCGGCCACCGGTGCCACCGGCCCCGGCCCCGGCTGCGGCGCCGCAGCGCGCGGCACCGCGCGCCCGGCTTCGATACCCTGGTTGAACAGGTTGACGATCGGCGTGCCGAGATAGGGCATGAGCAGGCTCAGGGTCAGGAAACCCACGCCCAGCGTGACCGGAAAGCCGATGCCGAAGATATTGAGCTGCGGCGCCGCGCGTGTCAGGATGCCAAGGGCGACGTTGGTGACCAGCAGCGCGGCGATGATGGGCAGCGACAGCTGCAGGCCGCTGGAAAAAATCAGGCCGCCCCAGCGCGCTATTTCCAGGGGCGCGTTACCCGAGAACGGCGTGGTTGAAATCGGCATGGTCACGAAACTTTCGGCCAGCGCGGCCAGCAGGACCAGGTGGGCGTTCACGGCCAGGAAGGCCATGGTCGCGACCAGCGCCAGGAACTGGGCGACCGCCGCCGAGCGGCCGCGCGAATTCGGGTCGAAGAACGTGGCGAAACCCAGGCCCATGGTCATGCTGGCTACTTCGCCGGCGTATTCGATGGCCGCGAACACGATGCGCATCGCAAACCCCATCGCCGCACCGATGAGCAGTTCCTTTACCAAAATCAGGATGCCGGCCCATGAGCCCGGGTCCACGGCAGGGACGTCGGCGATGGTGGGCGCGATGACGGCGGCCAGCAGTACGCCGAGCGCGGCCTTGATCGACATCGGCACGCCGGCATTGCCAAACAGCGGCGCCGCGGCCACCAGTCCGAGGATGCGCGTGAGCGGCCACAGAAAGCCAGCGATCCAGGCGTTCATTTCGCCCGTGGTAAGGCTCAGCATCGGCCCGGTCTTCCCTTAGCCGACCATGCCGGGAATGCCGGTGAATACCTGGCGCATGTAGTCGAGCATGACCGACAGCATCCAGGGGCCGGCCACCACCAGCGCGACAAAGATGCCGACCAGCTTGGGGATGAAAGACAGCGTCGCTTCGTTGATCTGGGTGGCGGCCTGGAAGATACTGACGATCAGGCCGATGATCAGTGCCACCAGCAGCAACGGAGCGGACACCATCAGCGTCACTTCCATGGCGTTGCGGCCCATCGTCATGACTGTTTCGGGCGTCATGCCAGGCCTCCTAGTAGAAACTCTGGGACAGCGAGCCCAGCAGCAATTGCCAGCCGTCGACCAGCACGAACAGCATCAGCTTGAACGGCAGCGAGATCACCGCCGGCGACATCATCATCATACCCATCGCCATCAGTACCGAGGCCACCACCATGTCGATGATCAAAAAGGGGATGAAGATCGCGAAGCCGATCTGGAACGCGGTCTTGAGTTCGCTGGTGACGAAGGCCGGGATCAACACGCGCAGCGGGATGTCTTCCGGGCCCTGCAGGGCGGGCGAGCGCGAGATCTTGACGAACAGGGCCAGGTCGGACTGGCGGGTCTGCTTGATCATGAATTCCTTGAGCGGCACCACGCCGCGGTCGAGCGCCTCGCCCATCTCCATCCGGTTTTCCTGCAGTGGCAGGTAAGCCTCGGTGTAGATACGGTCGAACGTCGGGCCCATCACGAACAAGGTCAGAAACAGCGCCAGCCCCACCATTACCTGGTTCGGCGGCGCGGTTTGCGTGCCGAGTGCCTGGCGCAGCAGCGACAGCACGATGATGATGCGGGTAAACGCGGTCATCATCAGCAGCGCCGCCGGCAGGAAGGTCAGCGCCGTCATCAGGATCAGCGTCTGGACCGGCAGCGTGAAGGTGGTGCCGCCGCCCGGGGCCGGGCGCGAGGTAAAGGCCGGGATGCCGGACTGAGCGAAGGCGGCCAGCGGCAGCAGGGCCAGGGCGGCCAATCCCAGCCACAGCAGGAGTTGTTTATTTCGCATTACGTTTGTCGATCGTGTTCTTAAGCCACTCGCCGAAGCTGGCGGCAGATGGCGCCGCGGTCGAACCCTGCGCGGCCAGCTGCGCGTCCTGTCCGGGCGCGCCTTCCTGGCGCGGCATGGTGGCCAGCGCGTTCACGCGGCCGGGCGAGGCGCCCACCACGATCCACTGGTTGCCCACTTCGACCACCATGATCCGTTCACGCCCGCCAATATTGAGCGCGCCCACCAGCCGCAGATTCGCGCTGGTGCCCATGCCGCGCGGGCCGAAGCGCTTCATGACCCAGGCCAGGCCGAGCAGCAGCGCAAGCACCAGCACCAGCGCCAGGATGGTCTGCAGCAGGCTGCCCGCGCCCGGTGTGGCCGAGCCCGGCATGACCACTTGCGGCGGACGCTCGGCCTGGGCCGGGGAGGTGGCGGCAGGCGCCGCGGCAGGCGCCTGGGCCGCAGGGGGCGGCTCGAGCGCGGTGCCCGAGGCGGCGCCGGGCGCCTGCAGCGGCGTTGAGACCGGGTTTGACGGGGCAGGGCGCGCGGGCGTGACCGGGCGCCCCGCCGTGGTGGCGCCGCCGCGCGGCACGGCCTGGGTAACTGCGGCGGCCGCAGGCGTGTCCGGGATGGCCTGGGCCGGCGGCTCGGCGCTTGGCAGCGCAGGCGTGGACACCTGTTGCTGTGCCATCGGCGCCTGGTCGGCCACGGGCGGCGCGGCGCAGGCTGCCAAGGGCAGCATCAGCAGCGCCACACGTGAACCTAGATTGCGATGTGCGACCTTGCGCGAGCTCATTTATTCAGTTTTCTGATCCGTTCCGATGGCGTAATAATATCAGTGAGACGGATACCGAACTTGTCGTTCACGACGACCACCTCGCCCTGGGCGATCAGGCAGCCATTGACCAGCACGTCCATCGGCTCGCCGGCCAGACCGTCGAGCTCGACTACCGAGCCCTGGGCCAGCTGTAGCAGGTTCTTGATCGCGATCTTGGTGCGGCCCAGTTCCACCGTCAGCTGCACCGGAATATCGAGGATGAAGTCGATGTCGTTGGGCGTTTCGTTGCGGGTGCCCTTGTTCGAGAAATCCTTGAATACGGCCGCCGCTGGTGCGGCTGCTGCCTCCTGCTGCTGGCGCTCAAGCGCCGCCGCTTCGGCCGCGGCCTGCTCGGCAATCGCCGCGCCCCAATCGTCGAGGCCGTCCTGGTCGTCCTGGGTATCAGACATTGATGCTCTCCTGTGCGGCCATGCTGGGCCAATTCATTGCTTGGTGTTATTAATTGCAGCCATCACCGATGGCAGAAATTACTGGGTTTATTTATTGAAGCTGTCGCTGTTGGCCAGCAGTTTCTCGACCTTGAGCGCGTACTGGCCGTTGAACACGCCATACGAGCAGTCCATCACCGGCACCCCGTCGACGGTCGCCTGCAGGGTTTCCGGCACGGTGATCGGGATGACGTCGCCGATCTTCATGTTCAGGATTTCGTCGAAATTGGCGCGGCCTTCGCCCAGTATGGCGACCAGCTCGATTTCCGCGACCTGGATCTGCTGCGTCATCAGGCGTACCCAGCGCTTGTCGACTTCCAGTGCTTCGCCCTGCAGGCTCGAGGTCAGCGCATCGCGGATCGGCTCGATCATCGAATAGGGCATGCAGAAGTGAATCTGGCCCGACACCGAACCGAGTTCGATGGTAAAGGTGCACGACACCACGACCTCGTTCGGGGTCGCGATATTGGCGAACTGGGTATTCATCTCGGAACGGATGTACTCGAATTCGACCGGGAACACCGGTTCCCACGACTTGCCATAGGCTTCGAACACGATGTCCAGGATGCGCAGGATGATGCGCTGCTCGGTCTGGGTAAAATCGCGGCCTTCCACGCGGGTGTGGAAGCGGCCGTCGCCGCCGAACAAATTGTCCACCAGCAGGAACACCAGGCCCGGGTCGAACACCATCAGCGCCGTGCCGCGCAGCGGCTTCATGTGGATCAGGTTCAGGTTGGTCGGCACCACCAGGTTGCGGATGAACTCGCTGTATTTCGAGACCCGCACCGAGCCGACCGACACCTCGGCGCTACGGCGCAAGAAGTTGAACAGGCCAACCCGCAAATACCTGGCGAAACGCTCGTTGATGATCTCGAGCGTCGGCATGCGGCCGCGCACGATCCGCTCCTGCGTGGCCAGGTTATAGGTGCGTACCCCCGAGGTATCTTCAGGCGCCGCGATGTCGTCCTGGTCGCCGTTGACCCCCTTGAGGAGGGCATCGACTTCTTCCTGGGAGAGGAAATTATCGGCCATGTGAGGTCAAGCCTACTGGATGATAAACGAGGTAAACAGTACGTCCGTTACCTCTTGCTCGTCGCCTTCTTTCTGGAAGGGCTCGCGAATGATGGCCTGGATCTCGGCGGCGAGCTGCTGCTTGCCCGCGACGCTGCTGATTTCCGATGCCTTCTTGCCGGACAGGAGCAGGAGTACGCGGTTGCGTACGATCGCCATGTTGTCCTTGATCAGGGTGCCTTGTTCGGCGCCATCGACCTGCAGCGTGAACTGTACCTGCAGGTATTGCTCGCCGTTTTCCGGCTGCAGGTTGACGGTGAAGGCTTCCACCGGGACGTACTCGGGCTTGGCTCCGGAGTCTTTCTTCTTCTTTTTCTTGGCGTCCTTGGCGCTCTCCTGGGTGCCGGGTTCGTCGCCGGCGCTCAAGAAATACCAGCCCGCGGCACCGCCGCCGCCGAGCAGCAACACGGCTGCCACAACGATCATGACCAGCTTTTTCTTGGAGCCGGCCGGAACTACTACCGCTGCGTCTGCTTTCGGGTCGGCCTTCATTGTCGGATTCGCTTTCAAGATGCGTCTTTACTGCTTAAAAGAATAATGCTCAAAAAATAGTGCGCCAGAACGGGTGCGTCATTATGGCATTATCGTCGGGAAGACTAGGGCGCCAAGCCCCGAAAAGAGGGGATAAGGGGCGGCAATCCCGGCAATTGTTGCTTATGCGAACGTATCTACCAGCCCGCTGTCGCCCAGCATCACGGTACGCGTCGCGGGGCGGGCAAGGTCGTCATCAAGGCCTGGCGCGCCGTCGTGATTGTCAAGGCCGGCACGGCCGCTGCCATTGGCGCGGCGCTCGCCATCCTGCGCGTGGCGCTGTTGCCCGGTGCCCGCATCCACGGTTGCGTTGCCCAGCGTGATACCGCTCTCGCTCATCATCTCGCGCAGGCGCGGAAGCGCATGTTCCAGGGCCTGGCGCACTTCCATCTCGCCCGACGAGAACGCCACGCTGGTTCCTTCGTTGCTTACGTTCAGCACCACCTGTACCGGCCCGAGGTCTGGCGGGTTGAGCGTTAGCGTGGCGGCCTGTTCCTTGCCGACCATGTACACGATGCGCTGGCTGACCTGGTTGTCCCAGGCCGGGGTGCCGACCCGGGCCGGGATGCGGTCGCCCGGCACGCCGGCCGGCGCCAGCGCATCGAGCCTGCTGGCCTGGGCCTGCAACTGGGTCAGGGGAGCAGGCGGCGCCTCGATTGCCGCTGCCAGCGGCAGGCCGGCCTGGCGCTCGCCCGGCAGCGCTTTCGGATCGGCCTGGACAGCTGGCTGCTGGCCCTGCGGCAGCGAACGCAGGCCGGCCGCGTCGTCGGCTGCTGGCTGCACGCCGGAGACCAGCGAAGCGCCTGGGTCGCCTTCGGTGGCGCCGGCCAGGCTTGCACTGGCGGCGTCCGTGTCGAGCGGCGCAGCTGCGCGCTGGAGCGCGGCAAGCTGGACGTCGGCGCCCGCGGCGGCATGCGCCTCGCCAGGGACCGGGGTGGCCGGGGCGGCCGGGGCCGGCTGCATCAGGCTGGCCATGAAGGCGAGCATGTCGGTGACCGGCGTGGTCGCGGCCTCGGCCGCGGCAGTAGCGGATTGAGCAGCATCTGCGGAATCCTGCGCGCCTTCGGCGACCGCGGCGGCCGCACCGGACTCGGATGCCGCTTCTTTCTGCCGTGCGGGCTCGCGCGCGGGCGCTTTCGGGCCCGCCACCACGGCCTTGTCAGGCGTTGGTTTGCTGGCGGCAACCGGCTTCCTGGCCGGGTCCGGCGACTGCGCCGGCGGTGGGCTGGCGCTCACGACCGGAGCAGGCTGGCGCTGGGCCATCTCGCGCGACAACGTCGAGCGGAACTGGCCCGGGTCGGGCGCCTGCACGCCGGCGGCCGCGTTGCGCTGGGGTGCCTGCTGCAGCGCATTGGCGCCGGAAGCCTGGAACGGGAAGGGGGTCGTCTGCATCGTCATGGTGCTTGTCAGCCTCGGATCAGCTTGGATTCAGCGTTGTTTGTAGCGGGCGCCACGGGCAGCGTGGTCGTCCATGAGTTTCTGGTCGCGCTTGTTCTCGATGGCCAGCGCCTCGGCGGCCGCGCGTTCGTTCAGGGTGCGGTAAGACAATCGCTTGCGCTCGCTTTCCTGCCAGGCCTTCTTCTCGCCATCGGCCTTGAAGCGCGCATGCTTGATCACTTCGCGCTGGCCTTGTATCGCATTATCGAGCTTGCCGATGAAGGCCACGAAGTTCTGGTAAGAAAACGGAGTGATGCCGGCCATCTGGGCGCTGTCGAGCTTGCGCACGTATTCGTCGCGGTAGCCGTCGAGCATCACCAGCTTCTGCTCGCCTTCTTCGACCGCCTTCAGGGCCGCACCGAGACGCTTGGCAATCGCGTCGGAGTCGCGCTGCGCAAGGTCGATCAGGGTGTCGAGGGCGGATGCTTGGGCCATGGGGATTCACAATCAATGCCCCAGTATAGTGCCGCGCGGCATTTTTCTATCCTGAGAATAGAGAGGTCAATTGCCCCAAGCTCTCGAGCATGCCGGCGTTGTCATGCATCTCCTGGCACAGGAAGTGTTCGATCTGGTCGTTCTTGGCGATCGCCTGGTCGAGCACCGGATCGCTGCCGGCGGCATAGGCGCCGACGCTGATCAGGTCGCGCGAACGCTGGAAGCGCGAGTACAGCTGCTTGAGCTTGCGCGCGGCCAGCTGGTGCTCGTGACTGGTAATGCCGTGCATGGCGCGCGAGATCGACTGTTCGATATCGATCGCCGGGTAGTGGCCGGCTTCGGCCAGCTGGCGGTTGAGCACGATGTGACCGTCCAGGATGCCGCGCGCGGCATCGGCGATCGGATCTTGCTGGTCGTCGCCCTCGGACAGCACGGTATAAAAGGCGGTGATCGAGCCGCCGCCCTCGAGGCCGTTGCCGGCGCGTTCCACCAGCACCGGCAGCTTGGCAAATACCGAAGGCGGATAGCCCTTGGTGGCCGGCGGCTCGCCGATGGCAAGGGCGATCTCGCGCTGCGCCATCGCATAGCGGGTCAGTGAATCCATGATCAGCAAGACACTCTTGCCCTGGTCGCGGAAATGCTCGGCAATGGCGGTAGCATAGGCCGCGCCCTGCAGGCGCAGCAGGGGCGGGGAGTCGGCCGGCGCGGCCACCACGGCCGAGCGGGCGCGGCCCTCCGGCCCCAGGATCTGCTCGATGAATTCCTTGACCTCGCGGCCACGTTCGCCGATCAGGCCCACCACGATCACGTCGGCGGTGGTATAGCGCGCGATCATGCCCAGCAAGACCGATTTGCCGACGCCGGTACCGGCAAACAGGCCCAGGCGCTGGCCTCGCCCGACCGTCAGCATGGCATTGATCGCGCGCACGCCCACGTCCAGCGTCTCGGTGATCGGGGCGCGGTCGAGCGGATTGATCGGGCGCGCATTGAGCGGGCCTACTTCGTCGTTGCTGAGCGGTCCCTTGCCATCGAGCGGGCGGCCGGCGCCGTCCACCACCCGGCCCAGCAATTGCACACCCACCGGCAGGTGGCGCGTGCGGTCGCTGGGGCGCCGCCGCGGGTGCTGCACGCTGCCTGGCTTGGGCAGGGCCGATTCCACCGGATAGACGCGCGCACCCGGCACCACGCCCTCGACATCGCTCTGCGGCATCAGGAACAGGCGATCGCTCTCGAAGCCGACCACCTCGGCCTCGATCCGGGTTCCGTTCGGCATCGGGATGGTGCAGGCGCTGCCCACGGCCAGCTTCAGGCCCACGCATTCCATCACCAGCCCGGCCACGCGCGTAATGCGGCCCGAGGCCTGCATCGGTTCGGCGAAGCCGACCAGCGAATCGCAGTCCCTGATAAAGGCTTTCCAGCGGGCGGTGTGGCGGTCGGCCGTCATACGCTATGACAACCAGTCGACATTGCTCTGCAACGAATGGGTCAGGCGCGCCCATCGCGCCGCGGCCTGCGCATCGATCTGGTTGCTGGCCGTGTCGACCTTGCAGCCGCCGCGTGCCATGCCGACATCTTCGGCGATGCGCCAGCCATCCTTGATCAGTACCTGGCCCATGGCGCCGCGCACCAGCTCCGCGTCGAGGGGGTGGAGCGTGAGCACGGCTGGCTGGGCCAGCACCGGCAAATAGCCGATCGCTTCCTGCACCACCGGCAGGATCAGTTCGGGACGCACGTCGAGTGCGGTGCGCACCATGGCGCGCGCCAGGTGCAGCGCCAGTTCCATGACGTCGTGGGCAATGGTCTCGTCGGCCTGCGCCACGGCATCGCTGAAGGTCGCGGCGATCGTGCGCAAATGCTCCAGTTCGGCACCTGCTTCGATCTGGCCGGCACTGGCACCGTCGGCATAGCCCTCGGCGTGGCCGGCGGCGCGGCCCTCTTGCAGGCCTTCGGCATAGCCCTCGGTGCGGGCGTTCTCGCGGATCGCTTCGAGTTCTTCGGCGGTGGGCATCGGCACGTTGTGGACAATCTCGCCGCTGTCGACGCCCGCCGCCGTTGCCACGGGAGCGGCCGGCGGCGCCATCGCCGCGCGGCGCGCGACCGTGCTCGGGCGTTCGTCGCCGAACGAGGTCATTTCCCAGCGCTGGTAAGCGCTTTGCTGTTCCTTTGGAATCATCAGACGAAGGAATCCTCACCCTTGCCGCCCAGCACGATCTGGCCTTCGTCCGCCAGCCGGCGCACGATCTGCAGGATCTGTTTTTGCTGGGATTCGACTTCGGACAGGCGCACCGGCCCTTTCGAGTCGAGGTCTTCGCGCATCATTTCGCCGGCACGCTGCGACATGTTCTTGAAGATCTTCTCGCGCAGGTCTTGCGAGGCGCCTTTCAGCGCAATGATGAGCATTTCGGACTGCACTTCGCGCAGCAGCAGCTGGATGCCACGGTCATCGATGTCGATGATGTTATCGAACACGAACATTTCGTCCATGATCTTCTGCGCCATGTCGTTGTCGTAGTTCTTGATGTTGTCCATGACGGACGACTCCTGCTCGCCGCTCATGAAGTTGAGGATCTCGGCAGCGGTACGCACGCCGCCGAGCGACGACTTCTTGATGTTCTCGTTGCCCGAGAGCAGCTTGGTCAGCACGTCGTTAAGCTCGCGCAGGGCGGCCGGCTGCACGCCGTCGAGCGTGGCGATACGCAGGACCACGTCGTTGCGCAGGCGGTCGGTGAAGTTTGCCAGGATCTCGCACGCCTGGTCGCGCTCGAGGTGGACCAGGATGGTGGCGATGATCTGCGGGTGCTCGTTGCGGATCAGTTCGGCCACCGACGGCGAGTCCATCCACTTCAGGCTTTCGATGCCCGATGCATCCTTGCCGCCCAGGATGCGGTTGAGCAGCACGGCGGCCTTGTCGTCGCCCAGCGCCTTGGTCAGCACCTGGCGGATGTACTCGTCCGAGTCCAGGCCGACGGTCGAATGCAGGTTGGTCTCCACCACAAACGCTTCCAGCACCTTGACCACTTCGCCGTGCTGCACGGCCTTCATCTGCGCCATCGCGCCGCCCAGCTTCAGCACTTCGCGCGGGCCGAGGAATCGCATCACTTCGGCAGCTTCGGCTTCGCCCAGGGCCAGCATCAGGATCGCTGCCTGCTGGATGCCTTCTTTATCCTTGTCACTCATTTGTACCCAACCATGCCTTTACGACGTTAGCCACGATGCGCGGATCCTTGCGCGCCAGTTCCTGTGCCATTAACAGGTTCGCCCGGTAACCCTGGTTCTGGCGTTCCACTTCCTGCTCTTCCAGCTCTTCTTCGACCACGTCGGCCTGGGCTTCGGCCTGCTCTTCGCTGACCGGTTCCGGTTCTGGCGGTGGCGCGGTGGCTTCATCGAACTTCTTGATTGCCGGGCGCATCAACGGTAGCAGGATACGGTAATACAGGAAACCGAGCACGGCGAACAGCAGCAGGTATTTGCCGATCTCCCTGGCCAGCGGCAGGTTGGCCGGGTCACGCCACCAGTCCAGTTGCAGGGCGGTGTCGTCGGGGCGGTCGACGCCGTCGAATGGCGCATTGGTGACATTCAGGGTGTCGCCGCGCACTTGCGAATAACCCATCGCCTGCTTGACCAGTTCGTTAATCTGGGCCACCTCGGCCGCGGCCAGCGGACGCACGATGACCTTGCCGGTCTTCGGGTCCACCGTGCGGCGGTAGTTCACCACCACGCCCACCGTCAGGCGCTTGATGCCGCCCATGGGCCGCTGTTCGTAGCGAATGGTCTTGTCGACTTCGTAGTTGGTGGTGGCGTCGCGGCGGGTCGGGCCGGTGGCGGCGGGAGCGGCGCCGTTCGGAGCCTGGGGGTCGATCGGCGCGGTGGCCACGCCCGGCGGCTGGTTGGTCAGCGCGCCCGGGATACCCGAGGCGCCCGGACCGGACTGGCTTGACTCGGAAGTCTGCTGGCTGCGGATCGCCTGCGGCTCCGGCGGCGAATTCGGCTTGTAGATCTCGGCGGCGGTGTCGACCTGGGCGAAATCGACTTCGGCGGTGGCTTCGGCGCGTACATTGCCCTTGCCTACCAGCGGCGCGATGATCGATTCGACCTGCTTGATGATGTTCTGCTGCACCTGCTCGACATACTTGAGCTGGGTGGCGTCCAGGCCCTTGGCGCCGGGGGCCTTGTTCGACGTATCCGACAGCAAATTGCCGTTCTGGTCGACCACGGTAACGCTGCCGACCGTCAGTTCCGGCACGCTCGAGGCCACCAGGTGGACGATGGCGCTGACCTGGCCCGGATCGAGCGCGCGGCCCGGCTGCAGGTTGAGCAGTACCGAGGCGGTCGGTTTTTGCTGGTCGCGCACGAAGACCGAGGGCTTCGGCAGCGCCAGGTGAACGCGCGCCGCGCCGACCGAACCGAGCGACTGGATCGAGCGCGCCAGTTCGCCCTCGAGCGAGCGCTGGTAGTTGACCTGTTCCAGGAACTGGGAGACCCCCAGCTTTTGATTTTCCATCAGCTCGAAGCCGACATTGCCGCCTTTGGGCAAGCCTTGCGCGGCCAGCTTCAGGCGCAGGTCATGGATCTGCTCGGCCGGGACCAGGATCGCGCTGCCGCCTTCGGAAAACTTGTAGGGCACGCCCATCTGGTCGAGCGAGGCGGTGATTGCGCCGCCGTCGCGGTCGCTGTAGTTCGAGAACAGCACGCGATAATCCGGCGCCTGGCTCCACATCCACAGCGCCACCATGACGGCGAGCACCAGCGCGATGCCGCCGCCCAGGGCGACGCGGCGCCCCATGGTGCTCTGGAAAAAAGACGCGCGCTGATCTGCGGCCTGGGGGTCGTTCAAGTCTTCAGCAACTGCTGCCATGGTGGGTTGGTGTCCGGGATCGAGGGATTGAACGCATTATGAAGCCATAGAGCAACATTCAAACCCCGAAACAGGGGGAGGAAAGCCCGCTTCTTCGAGCGAGGGCGCGGGTGCGGGACTGGTATTGTGTAAGCCTGACTACAGCGCTTGCATCCGAGCAGCAGGAGAACACCATGAGTATTGGCGGCATTGGCGGGATCGATCCTGGGCGGATCCAGGCGATGATGGAACAATTGAAGGCTGCGGCGTCCAAGCCGGCGGCCAGCCCGCTCGCGCCCGCGGCACTGGGCGATCTGGGTGCCAAGCCCGCAGTGGCGAAACTCGATTTCGCCGACGCGCTCAAGAACACGCTGCAAGGGGTGAGCGACACCCAGAAGCATTCGGCGGCGCTGGGCCAGCGCTTTGCGATGGGCGATGATACCGTCAGTCTGTCCGACACCATGATCGCCATGCAAAAGTCGAGCATCGCTTTCCAGAGCACGGTGCAAGTGCGCAACAAACTGGTGTCGGCTTATCATGACATCATGAACATGCAGGTGTAACCGCGCCAGCCTGCGCCACGCAAAGCGGCCCCGATTGAACTGAACCCCAAAAGTTGGTGTCCAACTATTTGGGGGCAGTTCAGATGGGGCCGCTTTCAATTGCACGCAGGCTGCAATCAGGTGCTCATGTCTTCTTTGGCGAAATAGGTGCGCGCGTATTCGAGCAACTGGGCATCGCTCGGATGGTCAACCGTTTCCACGCTCACTACCTTGTCGGCAATCTCGGCATGGTGCTTGTTCAGGTGCTTGATGAACAGGAGTTTTTCCTGGCCCGGGCCGACGATCAGGATTTCCTTCGACGGCAGCAGGGCGGTGGCGATCTCATCGAGATAGCCGGTCGGTTCGACGGCGCGGTTGTTGCCGGTGACGCCATCTTTTTTGTGCTGCGAGGTGGTCTTGATGACTTCGGACTCGGCGTCGTTACGGCTGAAATGAATGACATGGGCTTCGGCCTGGTCGAGCCAGACGATTGCGTGGTTAAACGACATAGTGATTTTTCCTGAGAGTGGGAGAGTTGCGCTGGCCGCATTATCGGGCGGGCAGTGAGGGAAAGGCTGGCAGGCGCGCCGTTGCCTTGAAAGCGAGTCGATTGAGTGTGCGCGCGTCTGCCCGGCAGCTCTGTACGGAGCCGAACAGAGCGCACAATCGACTGGTCGCGGCTAGACGGGTGGACGGCGCGGCAGCGATACGGTAAATACGGTTCCTTCTTCAGCGGTCGAGCTGACCCGAATCGTGCCCTGGTGCGCTTCGACGATGGCCTGGGTGATATACAGGCCCAGGCCCAGGTTGCCGCGCACGTTCTGGTGCTCGGCGGTGCGCACGGTGAACCGCTTGGCCGGGTCGAACATGAAGCGCAGCTCGTCGGCGGAGATGGTTTCGCCTTCGTTCTGGATCGACCAGACGATGTCGTTGCCCTGGGCGCTGGCCGATACCCAGATGCTGGCGCGCGGCGTGCCGTGATGGACAGCATTGGTCACCAGGTTGGACAGCGCCTGGCTGATGCGCGCGCGATCCCAGCTCACCTGCAGGTCGCCTTCGAGCTCGAGCCGGATGTCGGCTTGCGCATGAAACATCCGCAGTTCGTCCACGATCTCGGTGCACTCGACTGCGAAATTCAAGGGCTGCAGCGTGACGGGAATGCCGCCGCCGAGGTGGGTGACCGAAAAATCCAGCAGGTCCGAGACGATGTCGTTGACCCGGTCGACGCTGCGCCGGATCTGCCGCGCGACCCGCACGTGCCTGCCCGCCAGGTGGTCGTCTTGCAGCAGCAACTGGCTGCCCATGCTGATCGCCCCCAGCGGGTTGCGGACATCGTGCCCAAGGATCGCCATGAACACGTTCTGCGATTCGCGGTTCAGGTCCGAATAGCGCGCAATCGATTCCGTAAGCGACTGGTCGATCGCTTCGTTGAACCGCACCATGTCCTGCAAGTCGAATTCATTGGCTTTCTTTACCTTGGCTTGCCAAAGCCGTAATACGCTCGCGCGCATGGCCCGGTATTCGGCCATCAGCTCTTCGATGGAAAATCCCGAGTTCAGGCGATCGGCCGCATGCGACTGGGCCGCCGTCAGGCCCGCGCCATCCGGCACCATGCCGCGCGACTTGTCGATGCTCTGCTGGGCTGCCTGGAAGGTTTCGAGATCGATGCAGATCACGCCCAGCATTTCCTTGGCATGGTCACGCAGCTTGTGCGTGTTGGCATTGCTGAGCGGACTGAGGGTGCCGGCGAAATCTTCCCACTCCTGCAAGATGGTCTCGAGGTTTTCCCGGATGAATGAAGCGAGGCGCATGGAAATCCTAATAGGCAGGCGGGGTGGGCAAGGTCGACAGGGCAGGCGGCCGCTTGGCAAGTCGGCGAGCACGCCAGTATGGCAATGTCTGAGCAGACATGGTAGCAGTTCGCGGGCGAGGCAGGCTTCCAGGGGAACGCGCACCTGCAAGCGGTGCCAGCTATCTGCTACGGTAAAATCAGCACAAGGCCAGCCCGTCGGGTTGGCCCATGATGCCGCAGCGAAGGAGAACGACATGGCAAAGAAAGAAGAGCTGGACGAAGAGACACTGGCACTGATCCAGTGGTGTATCGAGGTAGAAGGCTTTTTGGTTGCCGGCGGCGCGACCATGAAGCAGGCGCAGGACCATATCGAAGAACAGGTCGAGTGGTTCACCGACCAGTTCTACGATGGACTCACGCCCGAGGAGGCCGCCAAGGAAGCGCTGGCGTGAGCGCTTGACAATACGCTCTGCCGGCGTTGCGCGTCAGGCAGCCTGGTCTGCCTGCGCCTCGTTGCGCTGAAAACTGATCGGGATGCCGGCGTCGCGCGGCGCCGGTTCCGGCAACAGCATCGCCAGGGTGTGGCGGTCGAGTTCGGCAAGATAGGCGGCGGTGGCATTGGTCAGCACGCCCCTGAGGCTGCAGCCCTTGACCAGGGCGCACACGTTGCCATTCGGGTCGAAGCATTCGGCCATGTAGAAATCGCTCTCGCTCTGGCGGACCACGGCGCCGATGTTGATGTCTTCGGGAGGGTGTGCCAAGCGAAAGCCACCGTTGCGCCCGCGCACGGTCTCGATAACGCCGTTACGGCCCAGCTCGTGCACCACTTTCATCAGGTGGTTCCTGGAGATGGTGTGCAGGTCCGCGATCTCCTGGATGGTGACGAGCCGGCCCGGATTGCCGCCAAGGTGGAGCAGGGTCCGCAAGGTGTAATCGGTGAAAGAAGTCAGGCGCATGGTCAAGCAAGTATATCGCATGCGTCCTGTTGCGTCGGGGGACCGTCGGGCAGAAATGCGTTCACCCGGTCCGCCTGAGCATGCTCAGCTGCTCACCACACATTCCCCATCGCGCAAGAAGGCGCGCGAGAGCAAGGTGTCGGACGTGTTGTCCTGCAGGTAGTGCGCCACGCCGATGCTGGCGCCCATTGCGAGGCGGCCAACGACGCCAGCGTAGGGCCGGACTGCCCTCGATCCAGTTGCCTTTTAAGTCAACCAGGGCCATGCCCACCGACGAGTCGGCAAACGCGGTGAAGAAATAATCGGCAGTGGAAGCGCGCGGCGGCATCGGGGCACCAGCATGTCGTGACACCTCAAGTGTAGCGCGTTTGCCATGCAGTTTGTTAACTGATTGGCACCCAACTTTTTTGCCAAATGGTAAAAATTGTCCCGTTCAGCGCAGGTTCAGGCCAGCCCCGCCAGGCGGGCATTGCGTTCGCGTTCGAGCTTGGTGATGTAGCGTTGCACTGCCGCCATGCCGCCGCGCGAGAGATCGACAAATTGCATGCCGAGGCGCTGATGGCTCTTGTTGTTGAGCATGCTCACCTCGAGCGAGTTGCGCAGCTGCAGCGTGACCGTTACCGGACCGATCTCGGGCAACTCGATGCGGCTGTTGGGGAAAGCCTGCCCGATCGTGGTGCCGAGCTGGAGCTTGTTGTCGAGGATGGCGATGCCGCCGCAACTGATGTCGTGCAGCGGAAACACACCGCTGCTCACGCCGGTGTCGGCGACCATCTTGGGCGCCAGCGGGATGATGGCGCGCACCGGATTCGATACCGGCGTCTCCATCCGGTAGCACTCGCGGCGCTGCAGGCGGATCAGGCTTGGAGCAATGTCGGCGCGCAGCGCCGGCTGGCCCTCGAACTGGCAGGGACGCAGTTCACCTGCGTTGAACAGGATACGGATCTTGTCGAGCGAGGTTTCGCAGCGCACCTTTCCGGCCGCGAGGATACGCTCGTTCTGCGCTGGCTCGATCGAGCGGTCGAGCACCATGGTATTAGTGTCGGGATCGACCTCGAGAATGCTGGTGACGCAGACATCGGCCTCGCCCTTGACCAGCATCCGGATCAGCTGGCGCTTCTCGCCGATCTGGCGCAGCAGCGCCACGATTTCACGGCGCGACTCGACCTGGTAGTCGTGCCAGTCTTCGAGTTCCTGATTATTCATTGCGATCATTCTCTGCGATCATTCTTTACTGATACCAGCGTTCGACGCGTCGTCCAGATTGAGGTGGGGCGTCGGGTCCGGCGGAGGCGCTTTTTCTGCCCCAGGCGTTTGCACCGACTCAATATGATATAGCCATGCCAACAGTTCCGCAATTGCCCGATACAGCGCGGGAGGGATCTCGCGATCGAGATCCACCCCCATCAGCAGCTGGACCAGCTCTTTCGATTCGTGCACGAACACCCCGGCCTCATTGGCGCGGCGCATGATCTGCTCGGCCACCAGGCCCTGGCCCTTGGCCACCACCCTTGGCGCGGCGTCGCCGCTGCCATAGGCAATCGCGACGGCGTTCTGGCGCCCCTTGTTGCCGCCGCCGCTCATCCGGCCGGCTCTTGCGTAGCGCTGGCGGGGCCGGGCGCCGCCTCGAGCCCGCCAGCGCGCACCTCGAAACCGGCCAGCTCGGTGCCGGCCGCATCGAGCGCGCCGGCCAGGCTCCCCATGTGGCGCCGCAAGACCTCGGCGCTTGCCTCGCTGCCGGCCGCGAACTGTACCTGCAGGCGCCCGCCGGTGAGCGTCAGGCGCGCGTCGAGCTCGCCCAGTTGCGGGAACCGCAGGCGCAGGCGGCCATGCCAGGGCGTGTCGGCCTCGTCGGCGCCTTGGTGGCCTTCCCGGGTGTCGCGTGCCACTTCCAGCTGCATCGGCTGGCCCGGCCACAGGTTGCCCTGCCAGGTGAGCTGGGCCTGTTCCTGGGTGCTCAGCTGCAGGTTGATGAACTGGGCGGTAGATGGATCGAGGGGCAATTGGCGCACGCCGTCGCGCGCCAGCTGCTGCTGCGGTTCGGACTGCAGTTCGGCGATGGCGCGCGCGCCTTGCGCCCATTCGGCCACGTGCGATTCGTAGAACAGGCCGCTCTTGCCGACCGCCTGTTCCAGGCCCCTGGCAATGCTGATGGCATCGGCCCCCTGCGTCGCCACCAGCGGGACGCGGCCCACCACCGAGGTCATCGGGGTCTCGGCCTTGAGCGCGGCGCCCAGCACCCCGCCGATGGTCTTGCCGGCCTGGCTCAGGGTGGTGTCGTTGGCTTGCATTTCGCCGGGCAGGGCGCCGGCGCCGGCACCAGCTGCCGCAGCCTGCAGCAAAGCGCTGGTACGCCCGACGCCAGCAGCGGCGCCGCCTTCGCGCATGGCGAGCGGGGCTTTGGATGGGTCGGCGCCTTCCGGCAGCGGCAGGCCAGCTTCGGAAAACAGCGCGGTGGCGCCGCTGCCCGCGCCGACCTGGAAAGTGGGGCGCGGATGCACCGACACCAGCGTCAGCGGCACGTCGGCACCGACCTGGGTGCCAGCCGGCAACTGCATGCGGGCGGCGACATTCGCGACCTTGACCACGAAACTGCCGTCGCTCATCCGGGCCAGCACTTCGCCATGGAGTGCCTTGCCCAGTTGCGGGGCAAGGGCGCGTGCAAAGGCATGCTCGCGCGGATTGCCCAGCTGCTCGGTCGCGACGACCGGGCTGGTGCGCACGACGGCGGAAACAAGGTCGCGCGGCTGCATGCGCTACAACAGGCCGTGCGGCGTCACACGCCGTAGGCGCGGGCGACCCGGCGTTCGGTCGTGGTGTTGCTGATCAGTGCCGACAGGCGCGCCATCCACGGCGCGCTCAGTTCGCGGATCTGGCGGTCGGCAGCGAGCATGCGGCGGATCGCGTCGACTTTCTTGACCCGTTCGGCACCGGCCAGCGGCTGCGGCTCGTGGGCTTTGAGCTGGCGCACGTGCAGCGCGCATTGCTGCTCGAGCTGGGCCAGGCGGTCCCAGTCGTTGTCATTGGCGGCGCGCAGCATCTGGTCGGTGATCACCGCCATGGTCTCGTAGGTGTCGACGATATCTTCGCTGGTCATCGGTTGCATGGTTCAGGCACTCATCATGGTCGGTGCGCGCAGCGGCGCGGGGGCGGCGCCCGGCAGGTTCTGGGCGGCCAGCGGATCGATCGCGTTCCAGGCGTCGCGCAGGTCGGCCAGCAGCGCATGGACTTCTTCCAGGATCGCCGGATCGTTGGTCAGGTTGGCCTTGAGCAGGCGCGCGCTGATGTATTCGTATAGGGCGTCGAGGTTCTGGGCGATCTCGCCGCCCACCTTCTTGTCGAGCGCGGCGCGCAGGCCGTTGTCGATGATGTTGATGGCCTTTGAAATGGCGGCGCCCTTGGCGGCGACGTTTCCGGTCTTCATGTTGCTGATGCCGCTCAGGATCGACACCAGGGCGCCGTCGTACAGCATCACGATCAGCTTGTGCGGCGACGCCGACGCGACGCCGGTCTCGAGACCGACTTTCGCATAGGCGCCAACGCCGCGTTGCATGGTTCCAAACATGTTGATTCTCCGGATACGGTGTTATGAGCGTGAGTTCGCCGAGAGCGTGGCGAGCTGCTGGGTCAGATAGGCCGAGGTCGACTGCATCGACATCAGCGCCGAGTCGAGCGCGGTGAACTGGGCCCGGTAACGTTTTTCAATGGTTTCCAGGCGCGCACTGAATTGGTTACGCGCGGTCGCGATCGACTTGAGCGAAATGTTCAGTCCATCGGTCTTGCCAGAGAGCAGGCTGTCCTTGCCGACGAAGCCGGTGGCAAGGTTGGTCAGCTCGAACGCAAAACCCTTGGAGAAATTCACGGTGCCGCGTTCGCCAACCAGGCCGCCGGTGATCGAGAGCTGGATGCCGTCGGCTGGCGAGCCGGCCGCAGCCGTCAAGGCCTGGCCGTTGCCGGTGGCGGCGACGCCGCCGATGGTGCCTTCGATGTCCTTGCCGACCTCGGGCGTGGCGCTGCCGAACACGATGCCCGGGTCGCTGCCGCTGAGGCTGGCAACTGCCAGGTTCGAGGTCGAGCCGTACTTGCTCGACGAAATCGAGATGCGTCCGTTGTCGTCGACCTTGGTCTCGACGGTGTCGCCGGCGCCGGCAAAGACAGTATTGCCATTGACCGCCGCGCGCAGCATCGCCACCAGCTGCGCATCGGTATAGGTGCCGGCCGCCAGCGCGATGTCCTGGGTTTTGTTTTCGCTGACCGGATCGGTCTGGTTCAACGTGATGCGCCAGGTCGTGTTCGGGGCGATCGTGGTGGGACCTGCCAGCGCGGCGGCGCCGGTCAGCGTGCCCTGGGTGGCCAGGCTGGTGATGTTCACGCCATAGCTGCCCGGCTTGGTCGCGCCGGTCGACTTGTCGAACTTGACCATGCCGTCGGTGGCGCTGCCCACGGCTGCGAACAGGCCGCCGATTTCGGCGTAGTTGTCGTTGATCGCTTTGTTCAGCTTGCTTGAATCGACCGCCAGGCTGCCGTCTTTCTGGAACGTGATGCCAACCTGGCCGAGCGTGGTCAGCTTGCCGCCCAAGCCCTCGACCGCGCCGCCGAGCTGGCGCCGCAGCTGGCTCTGGATCGAGCGCACCGACGAGTCGCCCTGCAATGCACCTGCCGTTTTGGTTTCCGCGTTGTAGCCGGTCAGGCCCGATATCGTCTTGTTGAGCTCGTTATACGCCTTGACGAAGTTGTTCACGGCGGTGGACGCCGCCGCGGTGTCGCGGGTCACGTTCAGGCTGGTGCTGCCGATGCCGGTAATGTCGAGCGAGACGCCCTGCACCGCATCGGTGACGGTGGTGCCGCTGCTGCGGATATCGATTCCGTTCATGTTGAGCAGGGTGTCCTGGGCCGCGCTGGTCTGGGTCAGACCCTGGACGCCGCCGGGATCGTGACCGAGCAAGGCGGCGATAGCCGCGTTCGGTGCTCCGCCGTCGGCGCCATCGACGCCTATCTTCATCGACGACTTGGCGCCAGTCTTGTTCGAGGTCAGCACCAGGTGATAGGGATTGTCGCCGCCATCCGAGACGATGGTGGCGGTCACGCCGATATTGGCCTTGTTGATGGCGTCGCGCATGCCCTGCAGCGACTGCTCGCCGGCCTCGAGCGTCACGGTGCCGCTGGACTGCGCGCCATCCTGGGCAAACGCCGCGCCGTCCAGGTAGCTGCCGGCGCTCCCCGCCACCAAGCCGGCAGCGGCCGGGTTGGTGCCGCCCACCATGATCTGGTTGCCATCGCGCGAATTCAAGGTGACGCCCGCGGTCGTCGTCACGCTCGAGCCGGTGTTGTCGACGCCCGCCCCGCCAATGCCGCCGGTAACGCTGCCGCTGCCGCCGATCGCTTCCAGCACGGTCAGGTTGGAACCATCGGCTGCCGTGAACTGCAGGTCGCCTGCAGCGGCGCTGCCTGTAAATGTGATATTGGCAGCGGCCAGCGCCGCGCTGACAGTGCCGCCAGCGAGCGCATCGTCGACCCCCGCGGCGTCGAGCGTGGCGCCGGTGCCGGCCTGGCTGGCGATCGACACGCCGCCGACCGACAGCGTATAGCTGGCGCTGGCGGCGGTCGTGACCGGGCCGAAACTGGCAAACAGGTTGGCCGCGCTGGTGGCGGCGCCGGCCTTGGCAGTCACGCCCGTGGTCTCGCTCTTGGCATTGATTGCCTCGGCCAGTTGGGCGGCACTGCGGGTCGCCGCGCTGGTGGTGATGACGGTGCCATTGACCGACAGCGAACCGTTGCTGATGCCGCCGTTGGTGGTCGACGCGCCAAGGGCGGTGCCGGCCACGCCGAAGCTGCCGCCGCCGATGCTGCCGAACTGGAAAGTGAGGGTAGTCTTGGCGGCCGTGCCGATGATGGCGCTCATGCTTGCGCGGCCGGCCGTGCTCAGGCTCTGGGCCGAGGCCAGCTGCGACACGCTGATGTTGTATTTGCCCGGGACGGCGCCGGTGCCGGCACTGGCCGCGAGCACTTCCTTGTTCGCCGAACTGGTGTTCAGGGCGTTGAAGGTTGCAGGAGAATTGAGCGAGGTGAGGGCGCCCTGGAAGCTGCCGACCGCGGCGCTGACCTTGCCGAGCGCGCCAATGCGCGTCTGCAGCACAGCCGCCTTCTTGTCGAAACTGGCGAGCGGGGCTGCTTCGGCCTGCATCAGCTTGCCGATGATGCCGCTGACGTCCAGGCCTGAGCCGATGCCGGATGAACTGATGCCCACTTTGTTTCTCCCGTGAAAGCGATAATGTAAGTCATTATCGGCAGAAGCAAACCGGACTTAAGAGCGGGAAAGGTATCCCAATTCAAATAGTTAAAATGAGCGATGGCAGGAAGACATCATTTGGCCGAGCGGTGGACTGCGGCAGGCGCGAATGCGCAGCGCGCCACCCCAAAGGGTGCGCGCGCCGGCAGGGTGATCCCGATAAAGCCGGTTCAGGCGGTCTGGCTGATCAGCAGGCCGCGCATCTTGTCGATCGACCTGGCGATCTCGAGCGCTTCGACCGACGGGATCTGGCGTACCACTTCGCGGGTCCCCTGGTCGATGATCTTGACCACGATTTCCTTGCTGTCGTCGTCGATCGCGAATTCGAGGCTTTGCAAAGTTGCTTTCATGCCCTCGTTAATCTTGCGCACGGCAAGGTCGACCTGTTCGCGCGATGGCTTCTCGCGCATGGACTCGGCAGCTTCCACGGCCTCGGCGGACTTCGCCGCGATGGCTGGCTGCGGGGTTTTCTGTTCGAGTGCCGGGAGCGTGCGCTCATCCAGCCGCGACGCCACGGGTGCACCAAGAGATTGGATGTTCATGTGACTTCCCTAGCAAAAATTCCTCGGCTGAATTTCTTCAGCCGAGGAACCGTTTTACAGCACGGATGAACTAGTTAGTCCGTCGATAATTATCCACGCAGCAGCGACAGGACACCGTTCGGCAGCGAGTTGGCCTGGGCCAGCATCGAGGTACCAGCCTGCTGCAGGATCTGGCCGCGGGTCAGCTTTGCGGTTTCCGAAGCGAAGTCGGTGTCGACGATGCGGCTGCGCGATGCCGACAGGTTCTCGGTGGTCGACGCCAGGTTCGAAATTGCCGATTCGAAGCGCGACTGCAGTGCGCCGTACTGGGCACGCTGGCCGTTGACCGCGCCCAGGGCAGCATCGGCAACCTTGATGGCCAACTGGGCGCCGTCGAAGGTGCTGACGTCGAGGTTGGCGACCGACTTCAGGGCCGACGAACCGGTGGAGCTGCCGCCATCGAGGTTGAAGCCGCTGGCGTCAACCACCGAGAAGCTCTTCTCCGAGTCCAGCACCAGACGGCCGACGGCGGTGGCACCGTTTGCGCCGTTCGTTGCAGCTGGAGTAGCGAGTGCTGCGCCGGCTGAGTCATAGGTTCCCATGGTTGCAACTGAACCGGCATCGGCCGAGGTGTTCTTCAGCTTGATGTCGTTGCCGTCGGCGTTGGTCAGCTTCAGGCCGTTGTTATCCGCATCGTACGATGCGGTAACGCCAGTCTTGGCAGATTGGGCGTTGAAGGCGCTGATGGCAGCGGCATAGCCGTTCGCATCGGTGTTGCCAACCGAGAACGAGACCGTGACTGCAGTGCTGTTATCCGAAGTCAGCTCGAATGAGAACGACTTGTTTGCAGTGCCCTTCACCAGGGATTCGGTCTTGGCGGTTGCGGTGACGCCGGTTTCGCCGCTGGCATTGTTGATTGCTGCTGCTGTCGTTTTGGCGGAGGCGCCCTCGACCACGGTGATGGTTTTCGAACCTTCCGAACCATTAATCGCCATGGCGCCGGTAGTGACCCCATTGGTTGCCGCGGTGCCGGCCTGGACTGCGCTGGCGTCGAGGCGGTTGTTGCCGTAGGTCGAGGTGCTGAAGTTTGCGCCGGTCATCGAAATCAGCTGGCCAGCATTGGCGCCAACCTGGAAGTTCGCGGTGCCCATCGAGCCGTCCAGCAGCTTTTGGCCGTTGAATTCAGTGGTGTTGGCGATACGGTTCAGTTCCGAGGTCAGCTGGGTGACTTCGGTCTGCAGGGCTTTGCGGTCGCTGGCCGAGTTCGACGAGTTCGACGACTGGACTGCCAGTTCGCGGACACGTTGCAGGATGTCGCCCGAGCTCGACAGGGCGCCTTCGGCCGTCTGGGCCATCGACACGCCGTCGTTCGCATTGCGGGTTGCCTGGTTCATGCCGCGGATCTGCGAGCTCATGCGGTCCGAAATGGCCAGACCGGCAGCGTCGTCCTTGGCGCTGTTGATGCGCAGGCCCGACGACAGGCGCTGGATCGAGGTGTTCAGGGAGGCGCTCGAGGTCGACAGGTTACGCTGCGAGTTCAGGGATGCGACGTTGGTATTGATTACGGATGCCATGGTGTTTCTCCAGACTGGGTCTTTCTAGGGGTGGGCTGCCTTGCCCTGTTCACTTTGGTGCGCCACGCTGTTCCGTGGCGATCACACCGCTGTTGTTGCTGGTAACGTGCTTTGCGGCAAGAACTTGAGGGTCAACATGCAATTAATTTCAGTTTTTTTCATCCGGCATGCGGGGGGCGGCGCGTCTTGACGACAGTAAAAAACCGAACTTTAGAGCGAAAAAAGTTTTATTTTTCTACGCAAGCGGGCCCGAAATTCCCTGCTTTCTCTGCAGGGCGCGGGGTATCATGTAAATATCGCAATTCTTTTCCGGAGACAGAGATGAGGACAGTTGCAGCAGCAGTGTGCGCGGTGCTGGTGTTGGGTTTGACCGGGTGCGCGTCGGCGCCGGACACAGACCCGGGCCCGACCATGGCAGAGGTGGGGGCCGGCACGGCTGGCCAGGACGAGCAAGCCCTGACCGGCAGCCGCCTGGCCAAGCGCAGCTCGACCGACCGCATGCTCAAGACGGTAGGCGCGCAGGGCGCGAAGGACGAGCTGCGCAATGTGCCGCGGACCGGGGCTAGCGCTCAATAAATAGCGGTGTTGCTGTTGCAGGGCAAATCAGCGCGGGGTCAATGATTGGCCGCTGTGCCTCAGACGGCGACGACCACCCTGTTCTTGCCGGTCTGCTTGGCCTGGTACATGGCGCGGTCCGCGCGCGCCATCAGGCTTTCTTGGCCTTCGTTAGGCACCCGCAGCGCCACCCCGCACGAGAAGGTGATTAGCATCTTCTCGTTGTCGTACATAAAGAAATGGCGGGTCAGCTCGCGCTGCACCCTTACCATTGCCGCTGCCGCCGCCTCGACCGTGGTCTCGGGCAGCAGGATCAAGAATTCTTCGCCGCCAAAGCGCGCGATCACATCCATCGAGCGCAGCGTGTCGCGCACCACCTTCACCAGGTGCTTCAGGGCGCCGTCACCGGCCAGGTGGCCATAGGTGTCGTTGAGCTTCTTGAAGTTGTCGAGGTCGAGCATGGCCACGCACAGCGGCGTGTTACGGCGGTCGGCGCGCGCGCTTTCACGCTCGTACACGTCGTCCAGGCCGCGACGGTTCAGGCTGCCAGTGAGCTGGTCTTCGCGCACCAGCTCGCTCATGTGCTGCAATTGCGCTTCCAGCACGCGGATGCGTTCCTCGGCTTCCTGCGCTTCGCGGTGGACCGCCAGCATGCGGTCGCGCGAGGCCAGCGCCTGGTCTTGCGCCAGGCGCGTTTCACGCAGCACTTCTTCCAGCACGTCGTTGAGTTCGTCAATGTCGGCGGCGCCGCTGATGCGCTTCGAGAACCCACCCAGCTTGGCATGGTAGTCGCCGGTCGCGGCGGCCACCGAACCGAGCCGGTCGATAAAGGTCATCATCATGTTCTTCACCGTGGCGCGCACGTCGCTCAGGCTGTGCCTGAGCTGGCCCTGCTTGAAGATCACGTCTTTCAGGCTGCGGGTTGCGTCTTCCAGCGAGCGGCTGTCGAGCGGCCCCGAGATCAGCTCCTGCACGGCGGCGATCTGGCCACGCATCCAGCTGTCGTCGTCGAGCAGCTCGTTGACATTGTCCAGCAGCAGCCGAAACAGGCGCAGCAGCAGTTCGCGCTGCTCGGCCTGGTCGCCGCTGTGCAGCTCGATCTGGTAGCACAACTGTTTCAGGCGGCCGGAAAGTTCGCCCAGCGCATCCTCGCCGCGTGCCGTCTTGACCGCGCCACCCAGCGTTTCGGCTTCGAGGACCAGGGCGGGACTGCCGGCCAGCAGGGTTGCCAGCGCAAACGCCAGCGACCGGCCCAGCATCTCGCGCAGCTGGCGCATGTCCGGATCTTCGTCGCCCATTGCCATCACCGGCGTATTGCGGCGCAGATGGCGCTCGGACATCTGGCTCAAGGCCGCGGCGTAGCCGGTCCAGTCGGCATTTCGGGCGGCGCGCAGCAGGCGGCGACCGTATTCGGACACCTCGCCCGGGGTATCGGCCAGCTTGCGTGCAAAGCTTTCCAGTACATCGGCCGCAGGGTTGCCGGGAGGGGCGGCCGGCACCGGCGGCACGCCGGCGATCTCGTCGTAGATGGCGCGGTAGGCATCGGGCGTCGGCGCAATGCGCCGCGTTGCCAGCCGTCGGAACGCCTCTCGGGCAACATCGGCGGGATTCTGGCCGGGAGCGGCGGGGGAGGGTGACGGGGTGGTGGACATGGGGTGTGGACGCAAATTGCTGGTTGGCGTAATGATAGACAGCTTTCTTGCCAACCATCAATTAGAAAACGGTGACAAAAATTTCTTGAGCAACATAATTGGGGCGCGGCGTGAAGTCGAGCGATGCCTGCCGGTCAGCTCACCAACTGGTTGCGAATCGCATAATGCGTCAACTCCGCACTGTTCTTGAGCTTCATTTTCACCAGTAGCCGGGCCCGGTACTCGCTGACGGTCTTGACCGATAGCGACAGCTCGCGGGCGATATCGCTGACCGACATGCCGGAAGCAATCATGGTCAGGGTCTGGTATTCGCGGTCGGACAGCGTATCGTGCGGCGGCGCGTCATGGTCTTCGCCGACCTGGGCCGCCAGGGTCTGAGCCAGGGCCGCGCTGACATATTTCTGGCCGGCCGCGACCTGGCGGATCGCGGTGACCAGCTCGCGCGGCGCGCTCTGCTTGGTCAGGTAGCCGGCGGCGCCGGCCTTGAGCGAGCGGATCGCGTACTGGTCTTCGCGGTGCATCGACAGCATCAGCACGGCAAGCTCGGGCCGGTCCTTGCGCACCTGTTTCAGCACCTCGATGCCGTTGCGGTCGGGCAGGGAAATATCGAGCAGCATGACGTGCGGACGCGATTTGCCGACCAGCTTGATGGCGTCGAGCCCGGTTTCTGCCTCGCCCGCCACGATGATATCGCCCTGCTCGGCCAGGATCTGCTTCAGACCTGCGCGCACGATGGCATGGTCGTCGGCGATGAATACCCGGATGATTGGTTTGTCACTCATGCTGGCCTGTTTGCTGGTTCTGTACCGGGGCTGCCGCGCGCGGCGTCGGCGGGGCAGCCAGCCTGGTCTTGATAGTCACCATCGTGCCACCTCCGGGCGCGGACGACAAGACCAGCGTACCGCCCAGCGCCTTGGCACGCTCGCTCATGCCGCGCAGGCCGAACGACTGCGGCTTGAGCCGGTCGCCCGGTTCGATGCCACGGCCATTGTCGCAGATGACCAGGGTCAGGTGTGCGCGCTGGCGCCGCAGCAGCACCGTCACGCGGGTGGCGCCAGCGTGCTTGGCGATATTCGTCAGCGCCTCCTGGAAAACCCGGAACAAGGCGGTTGCGTGGTCGTCGTCCAGCGCGATGGCGTCCTTGTCTTCTTTGGCGCAGCGGAACAGGCAGGCGATTCCCATCTGCTTTTCGAATTCGCGCGCCTGCCATTCGAGCGCGGCCACCAGCCCCAGGTCGAGCATGGTCGGGCGCAGGTCGAGCGAAATCCGGTGTACCGCCTCGATGGTGCGGTCGACCAGATCGTCGAGGTAATTGGCTTTTTCCAGTAGCGCCGGTTGCTCGGGCAGGCGCGCGGCCAGCATCGCCAGCGCCATCTTGATGGCACTCAGGTTGCCGCCAAGGTCGTCGTGGATCTCGCGCGCGATGCGGGCGCGCTCCTGCTCCTTTACCTGCTCGATGTGGTCGGTGAGTTCGGCCAGCCGCGAGCGCGAGCGCACCACCTCGTGCTGCTCCTGCTTGCTGGCGCTGATATTGGTCATGATGCCGTCCCACTGCACCGCGCCGCCCTCGATCGGGTGCGGGGTGGCGCGCAGGTTGATCCACTTGACGTCGTTCCAGGCGTCGATCCAGATCCGGCCTTCCCAGTTCCAGGCGCCCAGGGTCTTGCGCGAGGCCTGCATGCAGTCGAGATAGCCCTTGCGGTCGTCTGGCAGGATCAGACCCTCGAACAGGCTGGCGTCGCGCTGCAAGTCCAGTACCGTCAGGCCGAGCAGGGCGGGGCAGCCGTCGCTCAGCCAAGGAAACTCGGTGCGCCCATCCGGGTAATGCACGAACTGGAAGACCAGTCCCGGAGTATTGCGCACGATGGCGTCGAAGCGCGCCTGCGACTGCGCCAGCGCCTGCGCGGCGCCCTGTTCCAGCGTCAGGTCGTCGGCAATGGCCAGCAGCAGCCGGCGGCCATCGCGCACGATGCGCAGGAAACAGAGCTTGACCGGATAGCTGCTGCGGTCACGCCGCCGCAGGTGGGTGCGCATGCCGATCTGGGCGCCGATTTCTTCGCCCAGCCCGGCCAGCAGGGTTGCCAGCACGGTGCGCTCGAGCGCCGGCGCAATAGCGTATACGTCCATCGACTCGAGTGTGGCGGCGTCAAAGCCCAGGTTCAGGCGCGCGGCCTGGTTGGCATCGACGATGGCCAGCGTAGCAGCGTCGAGCAACAGGATTTCGGACGCCGCCGCCTGCATTTCGGCGGCCAGGATAGGATTCGGGCTCATGGCTGTTGGGAATGGGTTGTTTCCCTGCGCCGGGCCTGCTCGCGCGCACGCGCGCGCGCGCTGAAGCGCCGCAGCACGCGCGCCAGGTAGCCGGGCTGGCGGCCTGCGCCGCGCAGTAGGCGGCGCAGGCGGCGGCGCGCGCCACGCACCGCTATGCGGGTCCGCCGCCACAGATTTCTGGCACGCAGCATCGCTAGAGAATGGGGGCGTTCGCTTGCCCGCACACCCTGCCCGGCGCGTTGTTCCGATTTTTCTAGCGTTTCTTCTCCGTCCATGAACGCATGATACGGCAAGCAAGGGCATCCGCGCGCCGCTGCCGTTACAATAAGAACCATGAACAAGGCATTTGTAAAAGAGTCCGACAACGACGACGACGACGGCGAAGCGCTGGCGCTGGCCCAGGCCATTCCGGCCGGGGCCAAGAACTACATTACGCCGGCCGGCTACAAGGCCATCAAGGACGAGCTGCTGCAGCTGATCGACGTCGACCGGCCCGAAATCGTACGGGTCGTGCATTGGGCCGCCTCCAATGGCGACCGCTCGGAAAATGGCGATTATATCTATGGCAAGCGGCGCCTGCGCGAGATCGACCGCCGCATCCGCTTTCTCACCAAGCGCATGGATTCGGCCGCCATTGTCGATCCGACGGTTCATCATGGTAACGACCAGATCTATTTTGGCGCCACCGTCTGCTACCTGAACAAGGCCGGCGAAGAGCACACGGTCACCATCGTCGGTATCGACGAGCTCGATCCGCTCAAGGGAAAGATCAGCTGGGTCTCGCCGGTGGCGCGCGCGCTGACCAAGGCGCGCGAGGGCGAAACCATCACCCTGCAGACCCCGCTCGGCGCCGAAGAGCTCGAGATTCTGTCGGTCGAGTACCCCGAGCCAGCCGCCGAGTGAATTGGCGGGGCTGGTAAGATGAGCAATTCGCCGTTTTGCCCTACCCTCATGAACCTTTCCAGCCAAGCCGCGCGGGCCGACACCGCTACCACCGATATCCTGGCCGCGCTGCGCGCCGCCACCGCCTCGCGCCACGAGCGGCTCGACAGCGGCCTGCCGCTGGCGGCCCCGGCGCCTTCGCTGCTCGATTACGCCGAGCACCTGGCCATGGTGCGCGACTGGCTGCTGCCCTTGCAAGCCTGGCTCGATGGCTACGCCGATGGCCCGCAGGCCGAGCCGAGCCTGGCGCCGACCCGGCGCCTGGCCCTGATCGACGCCGACCTGCGCGAGCCGGGCATGCCGGCGCCGCCGGCGCCGCGTCCGACCGCCGCCTGGCCCACTGGTGCCAGTGCAGCCTACCGCTGGGGCGTGGTCTATGTGATCGAGGGCTCGCAACTGGGCGGCGCCGTGCTGCACGCGAACCTGGCCGAGCGCTTCGCGCCGCACCCGCTGCGCTACCTGCGCGGCGAAGCGGGTGGGCCGGGACCGCGCTGGCGCGCCTGCATGCTGGCCTTGCGCGCCAACGTGCGCAGCCCGGAACAGGTCGCCGAAGCTTGTGCCGGTGCCTGCGCGGCCTTCGACCGTATCCTGGCACTCGCGCCGAAAAAATAGATCGAGACTAGTCCACGTCCATGGCGCGTCCGACCTTAATCATCTTTCCAACGCGCCACTGTCGACGATGGTGGCCAAGCTTGAGTCAATCTTTCCCTAGAAGTTGGTCCTGCCATCGTTAACCCATGACCCTGCTTACCCGCAGAATAGTATGCCGGTGCGCCTGGGCAGGCTTCACTGAGCCATCACCGGATACATGGAGCCAGTCGCCGTGCTCCGCTGCAAAATGCCGAATTCATCTATGCCTGTTCCCTGGGAATATAGTTTTGCTTTATAGTGCCTTCTCTAGTCGACGCCATCCGGTCCCTCTCATCTGGCGTGCGGGTTATGTAAGCAATATTGATCATGAAGGCAGCAATGGACACCCTCGAGCAATTTGTCGAAAAATTTAAAAACGCCGTCGATTTCCAAGACGAGGTTCAACTCACCGGCGACACCAACCTAAAGACGCTTGCTGAGTGGGATTCCCTGGCGGCGCTTGGCGTGATCATCATGTTTGATATGGAGTATGACAAGGCCATCGCCGGTAAGGACCTAGCGGGATGTCAACTGGTCAGTGACGTGTACAAATTGATTGGTTGACCCATGGCCCAGGCGATTATTCGCAATGTACGTTATGCCGGCATGGCTACCTGTGTACCGCGGCGCATACTCTCGAACCTCAAGGATTGTCCGCCTCAGATCCGTTCGGCTCGTGAACGGATTGTTCGCAACATTGGCATTGAAACGCGCCGCATTTGCTCCGAATGGCAAAACTTTTCGGACCTTGCCTTTGACGCGGCCGAGCGCCTGCTCGCGGATCTGAATTGGGATCGTGACGAGATCGACGCGCTGATCGTCGTCACCCAATCACCCGACTATCTAATTCCTGCCACGGCCATCATCCTGCAAGACCGGCTTGGGCTCAAGTCAACTACCATCGCTTTCGACATTAACCTGGGCTGCTCTGCCTATGCTTTCGGCCTGCACGTGCTGGGCTCAATGATGGCAGCGGGCGGCATTGGAAAAGCTCTGCTACTGGTCGGCGACAAGGCTGCTTCGGTGATCGAGCCGCTGTTTTCGGACGCCGGTACCGCCACCGCGCTTGAATACGATCCGGACGCGCCGCCGATGTATTTCGACCTCAATAGCGATGGCAGCGGTTACCAGGCCATCATGCTGCCGGCGGGTGGTCACCGTGAGCCCTTTGGGCTGCAGCATGCGGTGCCGGTAAAAGATGACGACGGTATCTGGCGCAGCCCGACGGCGCTGATGCTTGACGGCCCGGCCGTATTGAGCTTCTCGACCCAGCGGGTGCCGTCGGCGGTGCGCAGCTTGCTCGAGTTCGCGCAATGCCCTATCGGTGACGTCGACTATTTCATCTTTCATCAGGCAAACAAGATGATCAACGAGACCATCCGCAAGAAGCTGGGCCTGGAGCCCGATAAGGTGCCTTGTACCTTGCACGATTTCGGCAACACCAGCGGCGCCTCGATTCCAGTCACGATGACGGTGCGCATCCGCGAGGCACTCCTGGGCGGGAAGAAAAAGGTATTGATGTCGGGCTTTGGCATCGGCCTGTCTTGGGGCGGTTGCATCGTGGACATCGAAGATGCAGTATTTCCTGAATTGATCGAGTCGTGAGCGCCTCGCCGTTTAGCCTCGAAGGACGGTCGATCCTCGTGACGGGGGCGTCGTCGGGCATCGGCGAGGCTACTGCGCGCCTGTGTGCGGACATGGGTGCGCGCATTGTCGCCTGTGGACGCAATACCGCCCGCCTTGAACAGGTCGTTGCCGGGCTGACGGGCGAGGGTCATCAGGCCGTGTCAGGTGATCTTACCGATCCCGCGGCTCGCCAGTCCCTGGTGGATTCCGTGGTTGCACTCGACGGATGTGTATTTAGTGCCGGCGCAGCCGCGCTGGCACCTATTCGCTTGGTCTCGCAGCGTCACCTGGACACGATCTTCGCTGTGAACTACGACGCCCCGGTGCTGCTGACCCAGGCCCTGCTGGCCAGGCGCAAGCTCGCACAGGGGGCTTCCCTGGTCTACGTGACGGCGGTCGCCGAACACGTGGCACCGAACGCCACCGGAATCTATTCCGGCGCTAAGGCCGCACTCACGGCAACCGTGCGCACCATCGCGGTCGAGCAGGCTAAGAACGGCGTGCGCGCCAACTGTGTCTCGCCGGGCTATGTCGCCACCCCGATGCTGGACGGTCTGCAAGGCGTCATGAGTCCCAATGAAAAGGCCGGCCTGGCGCCGCTAGGCATCATCGAACCTGGCGACGTCGCGGCAAGCATCGCTTGGCTGCTCGCGCCTGCCAGTCGCTGGGTGTCGCGTACTTCGCTGGTCATCGACTCCGGCCTTAGCTTGCACGTGCGATGAGCGAGCGCTTTCACCATCCTTTCCACCTGCGGGGAAAAACCGTGCTGGTGACCGGCGCTTCAAGCGGAATCGGCCGCGCGGTCGCCGTCGAATGCGCGCGTGCCGGCGCGCGCCTGATTCTTAACGGACGTGACCAGGAGCGCCTGAAAGCGACCCTGGCCATGCTCGAGGGAGAGGGACACTTCTCTGTGGAAGCGGACCTGACTAACCCGACCCAGCTAGCCTGGCTGGTGGAACAAGCCGGCGAACTCGACGGCGTAGTGCATGCGGCGGGCATCCCCGGCGTTACTCCGGTGCGCCTGCTGCGTGTTTCTTTTGTACAGAAAGTCTTGGACAGCAACTTGATGGCCCCGCTGATGCTGACTACAGGGCTCCTGAACAAGAAAGCGCTGCGCAACGGGGCATCGATCGTGTTCCTTTCGTCGATCGCCGCCCATACCGGCACGGTAGGCGTCGGAGCCTACTCGGCTTCCAAGGCGGCCCTCGAGGGCATGATCCGATGCTTGGCCCTGGAGATTGCACCACGCGCGATGCGCGCCAATGCGCTCGCGCCGGGGCTGGTAGATACGCCGCTGGTGAACCAGGACCGGGCCTGGCTCGAAGATAAAGCGAAGATGTACCCGCTCGGGCTGGGCCGGCCGGAAGATGTGGCCTACGCCGCCATCTATTTGCTGGCCGATGTCAGCCGCAAGGTGACCGGCACCCAGCTGCATCTGGACGGAGGAATTCCATGGACCTGAAGATGGAAGAAGTGCCCGGAATGAAGAATGCGCTGATTATCAGTGCCGGCGGCTTTGGCCGTACTGTCTACAATATGATGCAGCACGATGTGGCCAATGGTGTGGACTGGCGGGTTGTGGGGTTCCTTGACAACCGTGCCGGGCTTGCAGCAGGTGCACCTTTGCCGTTGCTCGGCGACCCGCTGACCTACCGCTGCCGCCCGTATGAGGAGTTCCTGTGTGCGCTGGGCGACCCTGCCCAGCGCCGCCGCTTCGCCGCCCCGCTGCTCGCGCAGGGGGCCGCTTTCATGAGCCTGCTTACGGGACTGCACAAGGCGATCGGCCTCACCATGGGCGTGGGCTGCTTATTCGAGCCAGAAGTAAGGGTTGGCGTCGATACGCACCTGGGTGACTTCGTCTTCATCATGTCTACCGCCGTGATTGGCTACGAAGTGGAAATCGGTTCGTACGCAACCATCGGCAGTTTCGCCTTCGTGGGCGGGCGCGCCCGTATAGGGAGCGACGTCGTCATTCATCCGCACGCGACGATCCTGCCAGGCGTGGCTGTCGGCGACGGTGCCGTTATCGGCGCCGGCGCGGTGGTGATGGCCGACGTGCCTCCCGGTGTCACCATGATCGGCAACCCAGCCAAAGTATTTCGCTTTAAATAATGCAGTCCAATATGCCTGCGCAAGCGTATATCGACGAAGCCTGGTTCGGGCGTGAGCGCGACCTCCTATTCAAGCCGCTGTGGCAATTCATCGGCCTGAAAGTTATGCTCGACAAGAATAATGCTTTCATCAAGCGCACCTTGTTCGGCATTCCGGTTGTGGTGCAAAACTTTCATGGCGAACTGCGCGCCTTTGAGAACATATGCCCGCACCGGCAAAATCCGATCCAGGTCCAGCCACATGGCGTGCGTCCATTATTTTGCAGCTATCACGGCTGGAGTTTCGACAGTGAGGGTGGCACCAGAATTCCTCATGAAGACGCGCTGTTCCGGTTTGCGCCGGAAGAGCGGGCCTGCATCCGCCTGCGCCGCTTTGCGCTGGAGGTGGTGGGCAACCTGGTTTTCGTGAACCTGTCGGCAGACCCGCTGCCGATCAAGCGCCAGTTCGGCGCAGCCATGCTAGCCTCGCTGGCGGCGTCCTCAGCCGCGTTTGATGGCGAAGTCATCATGACGACCTACGACGGCCGCTTCAACTGGAAGCTCGCGTATGAAAACCTGCGCGACGAACATCACCCGCGTTACCTGCATGCGCGCACGCTGTACCAGGAGGTCAGGTTTGAAGCCAGCATCGACGAGTGCGGCGTGGAGGCGCTACGGCGCCAGCGCGAACAGGGTATCGGAGACCGTGAGCGGGCGCTGGCCCTGCTGCGCAGCTTCAGCGGCGGCGGGCGCGACGCGCCGATGCAAGCCGCGCCCAACGAGCGTTGGCATAGCAATGTCGAGCGTTACCGCGACCAGGATTGGTATTACAACTGGCTGGTTTTCCCGAACCTGCATATTGCCTCGGCCGACGGCGGCCACTCCTTTATCGTCGAACACCATGTCCCGGTTGGACCGGGACGCACCGAGTTCATGGTGTATTTTGTGACGGCGAAGAAGAAACGCCCGTATTCCGCGTCGGCTGCAGTGTTGCACGCGCACATGATGGGTGCGGATAAGGTGCTGCGCGAGGATATCGATGTGATGGAGCAGATTCAACAAACTCTATACGAAGGCGCCAGGCCGGCACACCTTGGCGACTACGAGTTTGTCAACGCAGGCATCGAGCACTGGTACCTGAACCTGATGGAGGGGAGCTTTGCCTTGTAAGCATGTGATAGGCAGTGGCCTCGACCTGCAACGGGCGATGGCGGCGTGGCGTGAACTCGCGCCTGACCTCGACTTGCGTCCGGTAGAACTGCCTGCAGCGTCCGATCCGGCAGCGTTGCAGGCAATGCTCAACGCACTCGACCGGGACGGGGCGACGGCCTTCGTCGCCGCCGATGCACGATTCCTGAATTTTTACCGTCTCGAGCTGATGAGCATCGTACGCGGCCACGGTGTTGCGATGCCGCCGCTGGTCGAGCGCGGCGCCATCGTGGGCGCTAACGTAAAAATTCTGCACAACACGTGGATTGGCGCGGGCGCCATCATTCAGCCTGGCTGCCGAATCGGCTTCAACGTGGTAATCGGGCCCGGCGCCGTCGTCGGCGGCAGCGTCGAGATTGGCCAGTCGGCCTTCATCGATGCCGGCGTGACGGTCGGACATGGCGCCAGGATCGGCAATAAGGCCACTCTCGGACTGGGCGTGAGCATCGGCCACGGTGTCGCGATCGGCGCGCAGTGCGTAATCGACCGGCCTGGAAGAATCGAGGCGGACGTGGCCGCCAAGACCTTCATTCACAGCTCACATGCGCACCCGATGGTGATCGTGGGCGGCTGATCCGACATCTCAGCGGAAATCCTGGCGGTCCGAGAATACCAGTTGGGTGTCGTACAGGCTGGACGAATAGTGGCGCAGGGCTAGGTTTTTATAGTGCGCGATCCCGTCCACCGTCGCCAGCAGCTCGGGGATATCTTTTGCATAGTGATAGGCCGAGATGGTCATGTCCGGCTTGCAGCGCGCAATTGTCCGGGCACTGCCCTCGAGAACCTGCGCCTCCCAACCTTCAACGTCGATTTTAACCAGAGTGGCTTCGCCGACAGTGTCATCAATTGTCATGATTTTCATCTTGGTTTCATGGCCACCACCAGAGAAATTGCTGCCGAAACGGTTCGCCGGGTTTTCATAGAAGACGATTTCAGCTTCCTCTCGCCCGAGGCCGGCGAAATACGGATGCGCATTCGGCAAATAACTGCATAGCATCTTTAACGCCGTGAAGTTCGACGAATCCGGCTCGAACGCATGAATCGCCCGGTACTTTCCCCGCGCGAGATGGAAGAAACTTGAAACCGTGTCGCCGTGTGCAGCGCCGGCATCTACGAAGATGTCGTCCTCGCCCACCACCAGGCCGGCTTGGCTCGCGAAGTTGTTCATGAAGTCGTTGAGCGGGAAGCTGGCCTCGATCAGCGGGCGCCGGTCGAGCGTGAGCAAGGCCCGCAGGCGCGCCAGTAGGGTGGTGCGCGACCAATCGTCACCGAAGCGTTCGGCCAGGGCGATAAAGCCTTCCAGGTTGGCCGCCACGTGCTCGCGCTCCTCGCGTACGCGCTGGTATGTATGTTCCAGGTCCAGCTGGTGCAGAGCGAACAGGCAGTCGTGGACCACGATGCCATGCCCCGTGAGCTGCGTGGCGATATTCTTTCCCGTCAGGTTGTTGTTGAAGTCGATCACCAGTATGCGTTTCGAGGAAGCTCGTGCGATTAGCTCGGCAATGTCGAGGAAGCGCCAATTGGCTCGTACCGGCAACTGCTGGGCAATGCGGATGCGCTTTTCGGGTGAGACCGAAAATACCGCCAGTCCAGCGAAATTCGGCAGCGATCGGGCAATCGGAAAAGCGCGTAGCGCGAAGATATCCGTGTGGTCACCCAGAAAATAGACCTCATCGAAATCGCTCGGATTCTCGAAAGCGGTGTCTATATACTTGTAGAGGCCACTGAAATCGTCTGGCGTTGCGTGGTGAAATGTTTGGAATGTCATAGTGCCCCTATCAGTTCGGGTTAGATCATTGCGCTTGTGCGGATCACGTCCGCCATGCGAGCCACCTGCGCCGGGTCAAGCGTTGAATAGATCGGCAGGCAGATTACCTGGCGCGCCACACGGTTGCTAACCGGCAGCCGCTCCGGCGCTGCCGAATCGACGCCCGCGTACATCGGAAAGTCAGTGTTCAGCGGCGAGAAATAAAGCCGCGCATGGATGCCTCTTGCGCGAGTACCTGCGGTGCTTCAAAGCTGACGGCGGGCAGGGCGGCGCACCAACCCCGCCACATCATTCGCAGTGCATTCTCGACACCATCGGCGATCCGCGTGATGTCATCTGACGTAGACCGCGGAAAATGCGCACGCATGGTGGCTCTCAACGCCGACAATGCGGTCAGGTCGGTGCTGGCGGCTATTCCTTTGCGAACGAAATCGTCGGCGTCATGGCTGGCAAACTGCGCCAGGCCGTTATGTTCTAGGATACACGCCGTCTGCCGTCCTGCTGCAGTGTCGCCTATCAGCGTCAGCGTCGGCACGCCCATCCACATCGCGTGCAAGGTCGTAGTGCCTCCCGAGTACGGAAAGGTATCGAGGTTGATATCGACCTGGTTATGCAGCGCGAGATAGTCGTAAATGCCAGTACGGGCCTGGAAGCGCACGCGTGCACCATCGATACGCTCCTCAGCGAACCAGGCTTGCAGCTGCTCATAATTGCCCCCTTCCGGCAGTCCAGCCACGAGCATCCGCGCTTCTGGCAGCGCGCGCAGCAGCACGCACCATAGAGCCACGACGTTGCGGCGAATCTTGTCAACGCGATTAAAACTGCCGAAGGTCACGTAGCCATTTGCCAATGCGGGCAAGCTTACAATTTCAGGGCCATCGGCAACGGGCGCAAATGGCGCCGACACCGGGAGGTGTACCAGCTTTTCCGTAAATAAATGATCGTATTGTCCCGGCGGCAGAATGAAGCGGTCGGTCAGGTAATAGTCCACCGCGCGCAGGCCGGTGGTGCCAGGGTAGCCAATCCAGGTTGCTTGTAGCGGCGCCGGCTTGCGTGCGAACAGGGGCAATCGATTGTAGGCGGTGTGGCCAGCAAGGTCGATCAAAATATCGATACCATCGGCGCAGATTAACTCGTCCAGCTCCGCGTCCCTTAGCGCGGCAACGTCGCGCCATTGGGCCATGTAGCCGCGCAGGCGCTCGGTGACGGCATCGTGCACGGGGAAAGTGTAGTAAGCATGCAAAGCAAGACCCTGGCGACCGGCAAGGCGCTCGAAAATCGGTTCGACAAAACTGGCGAGCGCATGGTTTCGGAGGTCGCCCGAGACAAAGCCGATGCGCAAGCACCGTCTCGGATCCAGCGTATTCGGCCATACGCGTGGCGTACCGATGCGCTGTTCCAGACGCTCACCGAATGAAAGGTGTTCGGCGAATAGTGCGGAAGGCGTCATGTTCTCCATCCGGCTCATGCATAACAGCATGTTACTGTGCAGGTCGGCACGCTCTGGCGCCAACTCCAGCGCCCGACGGTAAGCATCGACCGCCTCAATCGAGCGGCCCTGACGGTCGAGGGCCATGGCTAGTGTGTTGTGAAATTCGGCATGCGTGGGATCGAGCGCTACTGCGGTACTTGCGCTAGCCTGTGCTTGTTTCAGACGTCCGGATGCAAGTAGCGCCAACGCCAAGTGATTGTGCGCATGGCTGCTGTGCGGCTGCAGTGTGATCGACCGGCGCAGGACGCGTTCGGCTTCGGCGGCCTGGCCGGTTTCCTGCAGTAGCAGTCCCAGGTTGCTAAGTGTTTCAGCGTCGTCGGGTGCGTAAGCGACTGCCTTTTGCACCGCGGCCATTGCTTGCACAATCTCGCCCTTCAGGTAATGGACCGCGCCGAGCAATTTCCAGCCAGAACCATGTTGTGGAAACCGCTCGGTAAGCAGACGCGCGGCCTCGCCTGCCGCCTCATACCGGCCCTGCGCGAATAGAGCTGTACCCTCATCGACGTCCTGCACGGTAGGTGCGCCGGAAGCCACCAGCCGCTGCTCGATCGCATCGACCGCGTGACCTTGCAGGCCATGGCTTCGCCCAAGGCCGAGTAGCTCGTGTGCGGTGCTGAACTGGCGCGCGAACATGAGGGCGTCGAGATAAGTCAGCCAGTAATTTTCTCGTTCCGGATCCCCCTGAAGCGCTGCAGCAAAATGGGGAATCGCGGCAGTCATGTTTCCAGCGGATTGCTCAAGCATCGCCAGCCCGAAATGCGCTTCCGCATGGCCCGGTTGGAGTTCGAGGATGGCCCGATACAGCTTTCCTGCCTGTTCGATGCGGCCTGCCATGGCTTCTTGCAGCGCACACTGCATCGCCTCATCGGTGACCTGCTGGATCTGTTCGTTAAGCGGTAACATCATTGCTTCATGCATGAAGGGGGGCCATTCCCCTGCAGGGCGGTAGGTGATTAAGCGGTCCCGGCGCGATAGCCGGCGAGGGAAGGTGAGACCGGAGGAGTGTGATTGCGCTGCGAAATTCTATCGCTACAATAGTTGATGGTCATGTGAAGGTCAAGATCGACGGCGCTTGCCACAGCCGTGCAATCACCAGGCCAGAGAGCAAGCTGCTGGCTGCCAAATATCACTGTGCTCGCCATTGCGCAAGCCGACCAGCTGGCGGGTCTGGCAGATACGTCATTCGCGCGACGGTGGAGATCCTGGCCTGAGGGCTGCAGGAAAGGGCAGCTCACGACCGTTCGCGCTCGACCCGGTTGACCCCGGTCACCCGCCGTAGATTGCGGATCAGCTGCGCCACGTGCACCCGGTCTTGCACCTGGATCGTGAAGCGCAGCTGCGTCATCAGGTGTTCGTCGTCTTCGTCCATGCCGACATAGGTGATGTTGGCGTCGGATTCGCCGATCTCGGCTGCAACCCGTGCCAGGATGCCTTTTTCATTGTTGATCAGCAGGCGAATGCGGCAGTCGAAGCGGCGGTTCAGTTCTTCGCCCCACTGTACGGCGATCCAGCGGTCCGGCTCCTTGGCGCGCACGCGCTTGGCCGGCAGGCAATCGGCGGTGTGCACCACCAGGCCCTGGTCGCGCCGCAGCTGGCCCAGGATCTGGTCGCCCGGGATCGGCAGGCAGCATGGCGCCAGCTGCACCGACACGCCTTCGCTGCCATAGATCGTGACCGGGTCGATATCGCCGTTGGACGAAGGCTGCGACGAGGGCGAGTGGTTCGGGTCGGCCTCGATCAGGCCAAAGATGTGGCGCGCCACCAGCGCCGGCATGCGCTTGCCGATGCCGATGTCGGCGTACAGCTCGTCCATCGAATTGGCCGAGGATTCGGCCAGCAGCTTGTCGATCGCCGCCAGTGGCAATTCCGGGTTGATGTTGCGCGCGGCCAGCGCCCCGGCCAGCAGTTCCTGGCCCAGTTCCACCGACTCGTTCACGTCGACGGTGCGCAGGTAGTGGCGGATCGCCGAACGCGCCTTGCCGGTGCGGACATAACTGAGCCAGATCGGGCTGGGACGCGATTCCGGGTCGGTGACGATTTCGACGATGTCGCCGTTGTGCAGTTCGTTGCGCAACGGCGCCGCTTCGTTATTGATCTTGACCGAGACCGTGTGGTCGCCGATGCCGGTGTGGATCGAATAGGCGAAATCGAGCGCGGTGGCGCCACGCGGCAGCGCGATGATCTTCGACTTCGGGGTGAACACATACACAGAATCCGGGAACAAGTCGACCTTGACGTGTTCGAGGAATTCGGCCGAATCGCCGGTCTGCTGCTGGATATCCAGCAACGACTGCAGCCAGGCGTGGGTGCGCTGCTGCAGATCCGACATGTTCGAGTCGCCGGTCTTGTACAGCCAGTGCGCGGCGACCCCGCTTTCGGCCGTCTGGTGCATGTCCTGGGTGCGGATCTGGAATTCCACCGGGGTGCCGTAGGGCCCGATCAGGGTGGTGTGCAGCGACTGGTAGCCGTTGATCTTGCGGATCGCGATGTAGTCCTTGAACTTGCCGGGCATCGGCTTGTACAGCGCGTGCAGGGTGCCGAGCGTGACGTAGCAGTTCGGTACCGTGTCGACCACCACCCGGAAGCCGTACACGTCGAGCACCTGCGAGAACGACAGATGCTTGTTGCGCATCTTTTTATAGATGCCGTACAGGGTCTTTTCGCGGCCGTAGACTTCGGCCGTGATGCTGGCGCTCGCCAGCTGGGTCTTGACCGATTCGAGGATCTTCTTGACCACTTCGCGGCGATTGCCGCGCGCCGCCTTGACGGCCTTGGCCAGGGTCTGGTAGCGCAGCGGGTACAGGTGCGAGAACGACAGGTCCTGCAGCTCGCGGTAGATGTTATTCAGGCCGAGGCGGTGCGCGATCGGCACGTACACTTCCATCGTCTCGCGCGCGATGCGGCGCTTCTTGGTCGCGGCCATCACGCCGAGCGTGCGCATGTTGTGCAGGCGGTCGGCCAGCTTGATCAGGATGACACGCACGTCCGAGGCCATCGCCAGCAGCATCTTGCGGAAGTTCTCGGCCTGCGCCTCGACCTGGCTCTGGAACTCGATCTTTTCCAGTTTCGACAAGCCATCGACCAGGTTGGCGACCTGGGCGCCAAAGCGCTCGACCAGGTCGTCCTTTTTTACGTCCTGGTCTTCGATCACGTCGTGCAGCAGCGCGGCCATGATGGCCTGGGCGTCGAGCTTCCACTCGGCGCAGATTTCCGCGACCGCAATCGGATGGGAGATATACGGCTCGCCCGACTTGCGTACCTGGCCCAGGTGCATCTCGTCCGAGAAGCGGTAGGCTTCCTTGACTTTCTTGAGTTCGGCAGGGGTGAGGTAGTCGGACAGCTTGTTGATCAGCTGCGTGACCGAAGCGACGCCCGGGGCGGGCGCCGGGGCTTCGGCATCTTGCGGTTTGCCCGATCGGCGGGAGCGGGCAGGGGTGGTGCCTGGATGGGTCGAATCCGGGGAAGTCAGTTTCATGCGTTATATCGATCAGCCAGTATAGGCACAGAATAACAGATTCAACGATTCCCGAATTCAAGCCGCATCGGGTATTACATCGGCACTTTTTTCAGCATCTCGATGCCGACCTTGCCCGCGGCGATCTCGCGCAGCGCGACGACGGTCGGCTTGTCCTTGGCTTCGACTTTCGGAGTATGGCCCTGCAGCAGCTGGCGTGCGCGGTAGGTGGCGGCCAGGGTCAGCTGGAAGCGGTTCGGGATGTTTTTGAGGCAATCTTCGATGGTGATACGGGCCATGGGGTTACTCCTAGATAGACGATATTGCGGCCAACCTTGCGGTGCCGCGCACTTGCGGGATACTAATCTGGTTGTTGCGCGTGGATTCCAAGCTGGGCGAACAAGTCGGTGTTGCGCGCGGCCTGTTGGGCGAAGCGGCAACGGGTCGCGATGACAATCGCTTGCAGCTGCGAGAGGGCGACATTGAACTCTTCGTTGATGATAGCATATTCGAAGTCCGGCGCGTGAGCGATCTCCCCTCCGGCGGCCAGCAGGCGGCGGGTAATGATGTGGGGCTCGTCGGTGCCGCGCTTGTGCAGGCGCTCTTCCAGCGCCTCGATCGATGGTGGCAAGATGAAAATGCCGGCCGCATCCGGGAACTGCTTGCGTACCTGGCGCGCGCCCTGCCAGTCGATCTCCAGCAAAATATCGGTCCCGAGCTTCATTTCCTGTTCCACGGTTACACGGCTGGTGCCGTAGTAATTGCCGTGTACCTCAGCCCATTCCAGAAACTCGCCGCGGTCGGCGCGCGCGACGAAATCCTCGGCCGACGTGAAATGGTATTCGCGGCCATCCTGCTCGCCAGGGCGCGGCGCCCGGGTAGTGGTCGAGATCGACAGCTTGATGCCCGGTTCCAGCTTCAGCAGGGCGTTGACCAGGGTCGACTTGCCAGCGCCGCTGGGCGCGGCGACGACGAACAGGCTGCCGGAAAGGGCGGGAGTGATCATGGTGGTAGTCCTTGTGTAATCCGTGGTGGTCATCATAACGTCGAACGCGTGAGCGAGAAACTTGCCACCCCAGGGGGCGGCAAATTCCCGCTCACGCGTTCCATCATCGGCTGCAATTTGTTGCGGGCCGACAACAATTGCTAATAATTTATTCGAGGTTCTGCACCTGCTCGCGCATCTGCTCGATCAGCAGTTTGAGCTCCATCGAGGCATCGGCCAGTTCCTTGACCGAGGCCTTGGCGCCCAGCGTATTGGCCTCGCGATTGAGTTCCTGCATCATGAAGTCCAGGCGCTTGCCGACCTGTCCGCCCTTCTTGAGGATGTGGCGCGTCTCGTTCAGGTGGGCCGACAGGCGCGAGAGCTCTTCGGACACGTCGATGCGGATGCCGTACAGTGTCACTTCCTGGCGGATGCGCTCGAGCACTTCCTGGCGCGTGAGGGTGGCGGGGTTGCCATGGCCAGCCAGGCCCAGTGCGTCCTGCATGCGCTCGATGGCTTTTTGCTGGAACTGCGCAATGACTTGCGGAATCAGCGGGGTGATGCGCTTGACGATGACTTCCATGGCCTCGATGCGCGACTGCAGCATCGCTTCCAGCGCCGCGCCTTCGCGCCGGCGGCTGTCGACGAAGGCGGCGACGGTAACGGCCGTGAGCGAGGCAACGTCGAGCTGGAGCGATTCCTGGCCCACGGTCGATTCCTCGATCACGCCGGGCCAGCGCAGCAACTCGGCCACGGTCATCGGCGGGGCGGCGGCGAAGTGCTGCGCGATCTCGGTTTGCAAGCGGGCGAGCTCGGCCAGCAGTTCGGCATTGAGCGCCTGCGAGCCGCCGCTGGTCTTGCGGCCGAACGACAGGCGCACCTCGACCTTGCCGCGGGTGATGGCGGCCATGATCGCAGCACGCAGGTCAGGCTCGAGCGCGCGCAAATCGTCGTTGATGCGGAACTGCAGATCCAGGAAGCGTGAATTGACGCTCTTGATCTCGATGGTGAGGGTGCCGGCAGCGCCTTCGGAGGTGGCTACCGCATAACCTGTCATGCTTGAAATGCTCAATGAAGTCCCCGGTTTTTATTCTTTACAAAGCCAACATTTATCCCACACAATCGTGCTGTTAAGCAAGGATCTCCTGGATGGCCGCACAGAACAACGCACCACTGCCCGATGGCCTGGAAATTGCCGGATATCGCATTGTAAAGAAAATTGCGTCTGGCGGGTTCAGTATTGTTTATTTGGCATATGATGCTGAAGGCAATGCAGTTGCCATCAAGGAATACCTGCCCAGCCAGCTGGCCTTGCGTGCTCCCGGTGAGCTGGCGCCCACCGTATCGAGGTCCAACCTGGCGATATTTCGCATTGGCCTGAAGTGCTTTTTCGAAGAAGGGCGGGCCCTGGCGCGCATCGTTCATCCGAACGTGGTGCGGGTCGTAAATTTCTTTCGTGCTAACGAGACGGTGTACATGGTGATGGCCTACGAATCCGGCCACACGCTGCAAGACCATATCGCGCGCCTGCATGCCAAGGGCAGCCGCATGGGCGAGGCCTCGATTCGCCAGCTGTTCAATGGCGTGTGCGCCGGGGTGCGCGAAGTACACGCCAACAAGCTGCTGCATCTGGACCTGAAACCGGCCAACATCTACCTGCGTGGCGACGGCTCGCCGCTGCTGCTCGATTTCGGCGCGGCGCGCCAGACCATCAACATCGATGCGCCGATGCTCGCACCGATGTACACGCCGGGCTTTGCCGCGCCGGAGCTGTACAGCAAGCTCGCCGCGCTCGGACCCTGGACCGATATCTACAGCATTGGCGCCGCCATGTACGCCTGCATGACGCGCTCCATGCCGCAGCCGGTCGAGGCGCGCAAGCACGACGACCGCACGGCTGCGCAGCTGGCGAGCCTGGCGGGCAGCTATTCGCCCGAACTGGTGGACATGGTAGGGTCGTGCATGGCGCTCGATCCGCTTGCGCGGCTGCAGAGCGTGTTCGCGATGCAGAAGGTGCTGCAGGCGGCCCCGCAGCTGACGCCGCACGAACAGGGGGCGCAACCACACGACGTGCCGCCGGCCTCCGGCTGGCGCGGGCTGGCCGAACGCCTGGGCGGCATCGGCCGCAAAGTCCGCAGTTAGCGCAACCAAGGAACACGCATGCAATTTTCCGTCTACCAGCAATCGCACATCGGCGGGCGCAAGGTCAACCAGGACCGCATGGGCTACAGCTTCACGCGCGACGCGCTGCTGCTGGTGCTGGCCGACGGCATGGGCGGGCACCTGGCAGGCGAGGTTGCCGCGACCATCGCGCTGCAAACGCTGTCGATGATGTTCCGCATGCAGGCCCGGCCCTATATCAAGAAGCCCGAACGCTTTCTCGACGACGCGCTGCAGCAGGCGCACTGGGACATCCTGGCCTATGCCGAAGCCAACAAGATGCCCGAAACCCCGCGCACCACCATCGTGGCTTGCCTGGTGCAGCACAACTGCGCGGTGTGGGCGCACTGCGGCGATTCGCGCCTGTACTGGGTGCGCCGTAACCAGGTGCTGGCGCGCACGCGCGACCACTCGCACCTCGAATACCTGATCGGCAAGGGCAAAGCGCGCGAGTCCGACCGCAACACCCATCCAGACCGCAACAAGCTTTATAACTGCCTGGGCGCCGGCCAGGCCCCGAAGATCGACATTTCGTCGCAGGCCAGCCTGGAGACGGGCGACACCTTGCTGCTGTGCTCGGACGGCCTGTGGTCGGTGCTGCCGGAAGCCGAAATCGTGCACCGGTTATCGAGCTCGAGCATCGTGCAGGCGGTGCCCGACATGGTGGCGATGTCGGCCGCCATCGGCGGGGCGCGCGGCGACAACACCACCGCGCTGGCGATTACCTGGCAGGGTGCCGAGAGCGCCGGCAGCGGCGCGCCCGGTGTGATCTCGACCCGGATGCTGCCCGAAAACGAAGTGAGCTCGACGATCGCGGCGGGCCAGCCGCGCATCGCGGGCGCCGACATTTTCGTCGATGCCTTCGACGAAGACGAAATCGAGAAAGCGATTGCCGAGATCCGCCAGGCGATCGAAAAATCCTCCCAATTACTCAAATAAAGCAAGGCCAGTCCATGACATTCCAGGTACGCCCGAGCGGCCGTAGCGTCGACCAGTTGCGCAGCATCCGCCTGACCCGCCAGTACACCCGCCACGCCGAAGGTTCGGTGCTGATCGAATGCGGCGATACCAAGGTGATCTGCACCGCCAGCATCGAAGAAAAGGTGCCGGGTTTCCTGAAGGGCAAGGCCCAGGGCTGGCTGACGGCCGAATACGGCATGCTGCCGCGCTCGACCCACACCCGCATGGACCGCGAAGCCGCGCGCGGCAAGCAAAGCGGCCGCACGCAAGAGATCCAGCGCCTGATCGGCCGGTCGCTGCGCGCCGCCTTCGACCTGCAGGCATTCGGCGAGCGCACCCTGCACCTCGACTGCGACGTAATCCAGGCCGACGGCGGCACCCGTACCGCCTCGATTACCGGCGCCATGGTGGCGGCCCATGATGCGTTCAGCGTGCTGGTGGGGCGGGGCCTGCTCCCGGCGGTGCCGCTCAGGCACTTCGTGGCAGCGATCTCGGTCGGCGTGTACCGGGGCACGCCGGTGCTCGACCTGGATTACATCGAAGATTCGGACTGCGATACCGACATGAACGTGGTGATGAACGAGCAGGGGCATTTCATCGAGGTGCAGGGCACGGCCGAAGGCGCGGCGTTCGACCGGGCAGGGATGAACCGGCTGCTCGATCTGGGCCAGCTGGGCATTGCCGAGCTGATCATGTTGCAAAAGCGGTCCCTTGGGCTGGTTGGCTAAGCTAAGCACGCAAGCAGTAAGCCAACGCGCTAAAATACCGCCCCTGCGCAGCAAACCTCACCAGAGCTTCCATGACCCAACGCCTGATCCTCGCCTCGAACAACGCCGGCAAACTGCAAGAATTCGCGCAGCTGCTCGCACCCATCGGTTTCGCACTGCATCCGCAGGGCGAATTCGACGTGCCCGAAGCCGAAGAGCCGTTTCACACTTTTGTTGAAAACGCGTTGGCCAAGGCGCGCCACGCGGCGCGCCTGACCGGCCTGCCGGCGCTGGCCGACGACTCCGGGGTCTGCGTCAATGCGCTGGGCGGCGCGCCGGGCGTGTATTCGGCGCGCTTCGCGGGTGAACCGAAATCGGATGCGCGCAACAATGCCAAGCTGATCGCCGAGCTGGCCCCGCATGGCGACAAGTCGGCCTATTACTACTGCGTGCTGGTCTATGTGCGCCATGCCGACGACCCGCAGCCCGTCATTGCCGACGGCTGCTGGCACGGCGAGATCATCGATACCCCGCGCGGCGCCAACGGCTTTGGCTACGACCCGCACTTCCTGATCCCGGCGCTTGGCAAGACCACCGCCGAACTCGAACCGAGCGAGAAAAACGCCCGCTCGCACCGCGGCCAGGCCCTGCGCGCACTGGTAGAGAAGCTGCGATGATCCCGATTAAAGTTGCCGGTCCCGTTCCCGGCGAAGCGCGTAACGCCGCCACCACGGCCCTGCAATACCTGCAGCCGGGCGCGCTGAACCTTACCGCCTTGCCGCCGCTGTCGCTCTACATTCACTTTCCGTGGTGCGTGCGCAAGTGCCCGTATTGCGACTTCAATTCGCACGAAGCCAAGGGTGAACTGCCCGAGAAGGATTATCTCGACGCCGTGCGCCTCGACCTGGAACAATCGCTGCCAATGATCTGGGGCCGCAAGATCCACACCGTGTTCATCGGCGGAGGCACCCCGAGCCTGATGTCAGCCGGCGGGCTCGATCGCCTGCTGTCGGACGTGCGCACCTTGCTGCCCCTGGAAATCGGCGCCGAGATCACCATGGAAGCCAATCCCGGCACCTTCGAGGCCGAGCGCTTCAAGTCCTACCGCGACAGCGGCGTCAACCGCCTGTCGATCGGCATCCAGAGCTTTAATGGCGCCCACCTGAAGGCGCTGGGCCGCATCCACGACCACACCGAAGCCCTGCGCGCGGTGGAGATTGCGCGCACAACGTTCGATAACTTCAACCTCGACCTGATGTTCGCGCTGCCGTCGCAGACGCTCGACGAAGCGCGGCGCGACCTGGAAACGGCGCTCTCGTTTGCGCCGCCACACCTGTCGATGTATCACCTGACGATGGAACCGAACACGGTGTTCGCCAAATACCCGCCGGCGCTGCCGGACGACGACCTGAGCGCCGACATGCAGGACATGATCCTCGACGCCACGGCCGCCGCCGGCTACCATCACTACGAGGTCTCGGCCTATGCGCAAGCCGGCAAGCAGTCCAGGCACAACCTGAATTATTGGGGTTTTGGCGACTATCTCGGCATCGGCGCCGGCGCGCATTCAAAGATCTCGTTCCCGCACCGCGTTCTGCGCCAGGCCCGCTACAAGCAGCCGAACTCGTTCATGGAAGCAGCCAGGCGCGGCAATCCGGTGCAAGAAGAACACGAGATTGCCCGCGCCGACATGGGCTTCGAGTTCATGCTCAATACGCTGCGCCTGGTCGACGGCTTCGAGCCGAATTTGTTCGCCGAGCGCACTGGCATGAATATCGGCAGCATCGGCAAGGCCCTGAACGAGGCCGAAGCCAAGGGATTGCTGTATCGCGACCACAAGCTGATCCGCCCGACCGAGCTGGGTCAGCGCTTCTTGAATGATCTGCAGGAAATGTTCCTGGCGGGGTGAGGCAGCTTGCGGCCCATGGGGAGGGGCAAGCTCATCGAGGCATTGGCTTTGATTCGCCCACCCACGCGCTGGAACCGGGAACCGGCACGGCGGAATCGGTTTCCAGTGTCAGGCTAGCCAGCGCGATCGCCAGCAAGATCGCAAGGATGGTTTTCCAGTGTGAGCGGGCAAATTTGCGCATGGCACTCCTGCTTTCGCGGTCGAGCATCGGTGCCTCCAGTGTAGCCAGATCGGCACAAGCGTGGCGCCCCAATTCCGCGCTTCAACTCACCCTTCGTCTTAGCGCGCCTCCGGCTCGCTCCACCCACCGCCGAGCACGCGATACAGGCTCACCTGGTTTTGCAGGCGCAGCAGGTTAGCCTGCACGGCCGCCTGCTGCGCCTGGAACAGCGAGCGCTGCGCGTCGAGCAGGTCGAGGTAGCTGGCCGCGCCGTTCTTGTAGCGCAGGTCGGCCAGGTTGAAGCGGTCGGCTTCGGCTTCGGCCACTGCGCGCTGGGCGCGCAGCTGTTCGCTGAACGTGGCCTGGCCGGCCAGCGCATCGGCCACCTCGCGGAAGGCGGTCTGGATTGCGCGCTCGTACTGCGCCACGGCGATGTCGCGTCCGGCGCGGGCGCTGCCCAGCACCGCGGTATTGCGGCCGTAGTCGAAGATCGGCAGGATCGCCTGTGGCGCAAAGGTCCAGCCGAACGAGCCGCTCTTGAACAGGCCGGACAGTTCGGTACTGGCGCTGCCGACGCTGCCGGTCAGCGTAATGCGCGGGAAGAAGTTGGCGCGCGCCGCGCCGATGTTGGCGTTGGCCGCGATCAGGCCCAGCTCGGCCGAACGGATGTCCGGACGGTTGATCAACAGGTCCGATGGCAGGCCGGCCGGGAGGTCGGGCAGCTCGGTGGCAGCCAGCGTGGTGCCAGCCGGCGACTCGCCGACCGGGCCGCCCACCAGCAGCGTGAGCAGGTTGATGTCTTGCGCGCGCTGGCGCTGCTGGGCGGCAAGCGTGGTCAGCGCGGTTTCCACCAGCGAGCGCGCCTGCTGCAACTCGATCCGCGACGACACACCGTAATCGAAGCGCAGCTGGGTCAGGCGCATCGATTCCTGGCGCGTGCCCAGCGCCTGCCGGGTAATCGCCAGCAGTTCTTCGTCGGCCAGCAGCTGCAGGTAGGCATTGGCTACCGACGCTACCAGGGCGATCTGGGTGGTCTTGCGCGCCTCTTCGGTCGCCAGGTATTGGGCCAGCGCGGCTTCGGATAGATTGCGCACCCGGCCGAACAGGTCGAGTTCGAAAGCCGATACCGCCAGGCCGGCCTGGTAGATGCTGTCGATCGGCTGGTCCTGGCCGCTGGTCTGGCGCTGCCCGCTCACGGCCACGCCCACGACCGGCAAGCGTTCGGCGCGGGTGATGCGAAACTGCGCGCGCGCCTGCTCGATGTTGGCGAGCGCGATGCGCAGGTCGCGGTTGTTCACCAGCGCCTGCTCGATCAGGCCGCGCAGGCGGTCGTCGGCAAAGAAGCCCCGCCAGGCCAGGCTGGCCGGGGCCTCGGCGGCCATGGGGCCAGTCGGTGCGGTAGCCGCCTTGGGCACTTCAGGGTAAGCCTGGGTGACCGGCGCCGCCGGACGCTCGTACTTCGGTGCCAGCGACATGCAGCCTGCCAGCGTCATTGCCAGCGCCAGTGGTGCCAGGGAGGTGAGTTTTTTTATCATGGCGATTATATTTTTTCGTGAACTGCGGTTGCTGCCGGTTCTTCGTGCGCGTATTTCTTGCGCTGGCGCTCGCTGCCCTTGAACAGCTTGCGCACGACGACGAAGAACATTGGGACGAACAGCACTCCCAGCGTGGTAGCCGTAATCATACCGCCCATCACGCCGGTACCGATCGCGCGCTGCGATGCCGAGCCGGCGCCGCTTGCGATCACCAGCGGCAGCACGCCGAGGATGAAGGCCAGCGACGTCATGATGATCGGGCGGAAACGCAGGTGCGCCGCTTCGATCGCCGCTTCCATTGGCGTGCGTCCCTGCGCCTGCAGGTCTTTCGCGAACTCGACGATCAGCACGGCGTTCTTGGCCGCCAGGCCAATGATGGTCACCAGGCCGATCTTGAAGTACACGTCGTTCGGATAGCCGCGCATCGTGGCCGCCAGGATCGCGCCCAGGATACCGAGCGGCACCACCAGCAGCACCGACACCGGGATCGACCAGCTCTCGTAGAGGGCCGCCAGTGCCAGGAAGATCGCCAGCATCGCAAACGCCATCAGGATGCCCATCGTGCCGCCGGAAAGCTTCTCCTCGCGCGACTGCCCGGTCCATTCGAAGCCGAAGCCCGGCGGCAGCTGGGCTGCCAGACGTTCCATTTCGGCCAGCGCATCGCCGGTCGAATAACCCGCCTTGGCGTCGCCCGAGAGGCTCATGGCCGAATAGCCGTTGTAGCGGATGGTCTGCATCGGTCCGGTCACCCAGCGGGTCGAGGCGAACGACGACAGCGGCACCGGTTCGCCCCGTGCATTGAGGGCGCTCAGCTTGAGCAGGTCGTCGGGCTGCATGCGGGCCTCGGCCTCGGCCTGCACCACGACGCGCTGCAGGCGCCCGGCGTTCGGGAAGTCGTTGACATACGACGACCCGAGCGCGGTCGAGATCGCGCTGTTGATCGCTTCAAAACTCACGCCCAGGGCCTGCGCCTTGTCGCGGTCGATGTCGAGCCTGACCTGTGGCGCATCCTCCAGGCCTTCCGGGCGCACGCCCGACAGCACCGGGCTTTGCGCGGCCATGCCCAGCAGCTGGTTGCGCGCCGCCAGCAGCGCGTCATGGCCGTTGCCGCCACGGTCCTGCAGGCGGAACGAGAAGCCGGTGCCGCGCCCCAGTTCGGGGATCGGCGGCGGCGACAGGGCAAAGATGAAGGCGTCGCGCACGCCCGACAGGCCGCCCATGATGCGGTTGGCCACCGACTGCGCGCTTGAATTGGCGTCCTTGCGTTCGTCCCAGTCTTTCAAGGGAATGAAGGCCAGCGCCATGTTCTGGCCCGCGCCCGAGAACGAGAAGCCCAGCACGCTGACCATGTTGGCCACTTCAGGCTGCTTCATGATGAAGTTCTCGGCGGTGCGCATCACTTCGTTGGTGCGCTCGAGCGTGGCGCCAGGCGGCAGCTGGATGTTGGCGATCACATAGCCCTGGTCTTCGTTCGGCAAAAACGAGTTGGGCATGCGCGTGAACATCAGGCCGACCAGGCCGATCACCAGCACGAACACCATCAAGGCGCGGCCGGAGCTGCGGATAATCTTGCCGACCCAGCCTTCATAGCCCTTGGCGGTGGCGGTGAACTTGCGGTTGAACCAGCCGAACAGGCCTTTCTTTTCATGGTGGTGGCCCGCTTCGACCGGCTTGAGCAGGTGGGCGCACAGCGCCGGGGTCAGGGTCAGCGCCAGGAAGGCCGAGAAGGCGATCGACGACACCATCACGACCGCGAACTGGCGGTAGATGTTGCCGACCGCGCCGCCGAAGAAGGCCAGCGGGACAAACACCGATATCAGCACCACGGTCACGCCGATGATGGCGCCCGAGATCTGGCCCATGGCCTTGCGCGTGGCTTGCAGTGGCGGCAATCCTTCTTCGCTCATGATGCGCTCGACGTTCTCGACCACCACGATGGCATCGTCGACCACGATACCGATCACCAGCACCATGCCGAACATGGTCAGCACGTTGATCGAATAGCCCAGTACCAGCAGCGTGGCGATGGAGCCGAGCAGGGCGATCGGAACCACGATGGTCGGGATGATCGTATAGCGGAAATTCTGCAAGAACAGGTACATCACCAGGAACACCAGCACCAGCGCTTCGATGAGGGTATAGAGCACCTGCTCGATCGAGATGTCGATGAACTTCGAGCTGTCGAACGGTACCGTGGCCTTCATGCCAGGCGGGAAGAACTTCGACAGTTCGGCCACGCGCTCGCGCACCATGCGCGCCGTTTCCAGGGCATTGCCCGACGGCGCCAGCTGGATGCCGATACCGGTGGACGGCTTGCCGTTCAGGCGCGCCGAGGTGGAGTAGGACTGGCCGCCGATTTCGATGCGGGCCACGTCCTTCAGTCGCACGGTCGAGCCGTCGGGGTTCGCGCGCAGCACGATATTGCCGAACTGTTCGACGCTACTGAGCTGGCCGGAGACAACCACGGTCGCGGTGATTTGCTGGCCTTGGGCCAGCGGCAGTTCGCCGATCGTGCCCGAGGCCACCTGGGCGTTCTGGCTGCGGATCGCGTTGTTGACATCGGCCGGCGACAGGCGCAGGCCGACCAGCTTGGCCGGGTCGATCCAGACCCGCATTGCGCGCTCGGTACCGAACAGCTGCGCGGTGCCGACGCCGGGCACGCGCTGGAGCTCGGGCAGGACGGTGCGCGAAGCATAGTCGCCGAGGGCGATCGGGTCCCATTTCGGATCGCTTGACGACAGAATGGTGAACATCAAAAAGTTGGCGCGCACCTTGTCGACCCGCACACCCTGCTGGTTGACCGCCTGCGGCAGGCGCGGGGTGGCGCGTGCCAGGCGGTTCTGGACATCGACCTGCGCCAGGTCCGGATCGGTGCCGGTTTCAAATGTCAGCGTGATCGAGCCGCTGCCGCTGGCCGAGCTGCTCGATTCCATGTAGATCAGGCCGGGGGAGCCGTTCATCTCGCGTTCAATGACGGAGATGACCGCGTCTTCGAGGGTCTGGGCCGATGCGCCCGGGTAGGCGGCGTTGATCACGATCGAGGGCGGGGCCACGTTCGGATATTGTGCGATCGGCAGCTGGGTGATCGACACCGCGCCGATTACCATGATAAATAATGCGATCACCCACGCAAAAATCGGGCGGTCGATGAAAAAACGTGCCATGTGAAATCCTGTTCTTTGCTCGCGCGGGCGCGTTAGCGTGCAGCAGAGGCCGGGGCGGCGGCGGCTGGCGCCCACGGTACCGGCTTGACCGGCGTGCCCGGCGGCAGCATCTGCAGTTTCTGGAAGCCGTCCACCATCACGCGCTCGCCTTCCTTCAGGCCCTCGGTGACGACCCAGGCATTGCCTTGCTGCGAACCGATCTTGACGGTACGCGGGGTCGGCTTGTTGTCGGCGCCGACCACCATCAGGGTGTCGCCCTGGGCACCGCCGCGGGTGACGGCCTGTTGCGGCACGACGATGCCGTTCGCGACCTGGGCTTGCGCCAGGCGCACCCGCACGTACTGGCCCGGCAGCAGGGCGTTGTCCGGGTTGGCCACCGTCGCGCGCAGGGTGACCTGGCCGGTGCCCGGATCAACCGTCACGTCCGAGAACAGCAGGCGGCCGCGGGTCGGCAACTCGGTGCCGTCGTCGAGCAGCACGGTAACTGGCGCGTCATTGACCTTGCCCCCGGCCTGCTTGCGCAGGCGCTGCAGTTCCGAGGCCGACTGGGTGATATTCAGGTACATCGGGTTGGTCTGCTGGATCAGCGCCATCTGGGTTGCTTCGGCTGCCGACACCAGCGCGCCTTCGGTCACCAGCGTGCGGCCGATACGGCCCGAGATCGGCGCGGTCACGTCGGCATAGCCGGCGTTGATTTGGGCGATGCGGACCTGGGCGCGCGACGCGGCCACCGCGGCCTCGGCCTGCTTCCGGGCGGCGACGGCGTTGGTGTATTCCAGCTTGCTGATGGCGTTGGCCTCGACCAGCGGCTTGTAGCGCTCGGCCAGCGACGCGGCCTGGGTCAGGGTAGCCTGGGCGCGGCCCAAGTCGGCCTGCGCTGCGGCCACCTGCGCCTGGTAAGGGGCCGGGTCGATCCGGAACAAGGACTGGCCTTCGCGTACTTCGCTGCCTTCGGTGAACAGGCGCTTGAGCACCACGCCGTTGACGCGGGCGCGGACCTGGGCAGTACGGGCTGGTTCGGCGCGGGCCGGCAATTCCGTCTGCAGCGCGACCGACTCGAACTTGGTGGTGATGACACCGACTTCCGGGGCCGGCCTGCCGCCGCCGGGGCCGCCCGCGGCAGGGGCGGCGTCTTTCTTGCCGCAAGCCGACAGCAGCGCTGCCGCCACCAGGGTGGCGGCAGCGATCCGTGTGAGGGACGTGGCGGAGTATTGTGAGCGCATTAATTGTGCTTTCATTCTGATTTTCGATTCAACTGCCGTAAGCGGGTATTTACCCCAACCTACGAAACGTACTGGCTATTGAGAGTGTTTTTATATACTATCACGGCTGTATGTTTAATGTTCCTGACGCCCTAAAAATGGAGGGCTAGAAAAAAATGGCACGTAAAACCAAAGCGGAAGCTGCGGCGACCCGCGACAGCATCCTGGACGCTGCTGAAAAATTGTTTGCTGAACAAGGAGTCTCAAGAACAACTTTACAGCATATTGCCAGTGAAGCGGGGGTAACTCGCGGTGCAATTTATTGGCACTTTCTTGACAAGGGTGCGCTGCTGCAGGCGATGATGAATCGGGCCAAGATGCCGCTTGAAGAAGCGCTGCTGCTGCTCGATACAAACGAGGGCGGCGACCCGATGCAGGACTTGCGCGAATATGTGATGACGGTATTGCGGGTGACTGCCAGCGATCCGAAAGCGCGCCGCGTATTCGAGATCGTGACGCTCAAGATGGAATTCGTGGCCGACGCCGTCGTCATGCGCGCGGGGCGGCGCGAAAAGCAGCTGATCTGGATGCAGCGGGTGGAAACCCGTCTGAAGCAGGCCAAGTCCCTGGGTAGCGTCAGGCAGGATCTCGATCCGGTGGCGGTGGCCAACGGCATGTGGATCATCATGGATGGGCTGATCCGCAACTGGCTGTTCGATACCGATGCCTACGACCTGGTCGGGCTGGGCGGGGCGGTCGTCGATACCTATCTGCTGGGGCTGCGCAACTGCTGATCCTGTCGCACGCGGGGCGCAGTAGCCCTGCTACCGACCCCGAAATACAAAAGCGCGCCGAGGCGCGCTTTTGTATTGACTGCTTGCGCAAGTGTCAGCGCATCGTGCCGATCATCTGCTTGAGCTTGATCGAATCGGCTACGAAGGCGCGAATGCCTTCGGCCAGCTTTTCGGTGCCCATCGCATCTTCGTTGAGCATGAAGCGGAAGGTCTTTTCATCCATCGTGATCTTCTCCAGGCCAGCCTGGGCCTCGGCGACCAGCTTGCGTTCGAGCGGCGCATCGCTGTCGGCCAGCTTTTGCAGCAGGTCCGGCGAAATGGTCAAGAGGTCGCAGCCGGCCAGTTCCTGGATCTGCGAAGTATTGCGGAAGCTCGCGCCCATCACTTCGGTCTGGTAGCCGAAGGTGCGGTAGTACTGGTAAATGCGCTTGACCGATTGCACGCCCGGATCGTCGGCGCCCTGGTACTCAAGGCCGGTAGACTTCTTGTGCCAGTCGTAGATGCGGCCGACGAACGGAGAAATCAGCTGCACGCCAGCCTCGGCGCAGGCGATCGCCTGGCACAGCGAGAACAGCAGCGTCAGGTTGCAGCGGATGCCTTCCTGCTCCAGGATCTCGGCGGCGCGGATGCCTTCCCAGGTCGAGGCGATCTTGATCAAGACGCGCTCGCGCGCGACGCCGGCCTTTTCGTACAGGGCGATCAGTTCGCGGCCCTTGGCGACGGTGGCTTCGGTATCGAAGGAGAGGGCGGCGTCGATCTCGGTCGACACGCGGCCCGGCACGAACTTCAGGATCTCGACGCCGAAACCGATCAGGAGGTTGTCGACGATGTCGTCGATGCTCGCATGCGGCGCGTCCAGGATAGCCTTTTCGAGCAGCGGACGGTATTCGGGCTTTTGCACCGCCTTCAGGATCAGCGACGGATTGGTGGTCGCATCCTGCGGCGTATAGGCCTTGATCGACTGGAAGTCGCCGGTGTCGGCGACCACGGTGGTGTATTGCTTGAGTTGTTCGAGTTGGTTCATGGCGTTATCTACAGTGAAGGTTTGCTAGGATCAGGAAAAGTCCGTACCGTCCAGGAAAGCCGCAACCATGCGCTCAAGCCCCGCACGGTCTTCTTCCGAAAACCGGTTCAGCACCGGGCTGTCGATATCGAACACGCCGAGCACCGCGCCATCTTTGATGAGCGGGATCACGATTTCAGAATTCGATGCCGAGTCGCAGGCGATGTGTCCCGGGAAGGCGTGCACGTCGGCCACCACGATGGTCTTGCCCTCGACGGCGCTAGTGCCGCAGACGCCGCGCCCAAAGGCAATGCGGGCGCAGGCTGGCTTGCCCTGGAAGGGGCCGACCAGCAGGTCCTGGCCTTCGCCCTTGCGGGCCGCTACGGTGAAATAGAAACCGGCCCAGTTCAGGTCGGCAAGCGTGTCGTACACGAGGGCGGAAAACTGCGCGGCGTTCGCGATCAGGCTGCGTTCGCCTTCAAGGACGCTCTCGACCTGGCGTTCGAGCAAGGCGTAGTCGGGGCGGTCGCTGCGTTCTGGGTTGATGTGCATGGCGTATCCGGGGTGCTTTGGAAACCGGGTATTTTACACCTGTGGCGGGTTTGCTTCTTGTCGCGGCCCCGGGTGGGGTCACCGGATTCAGCCGATAAACGAATCGAACTGCATGTCGAACTCTTGCAGCGCCTTTTGTGCGTTCTGCATTTTCTTGCGAAATTCCGGCCCGCGCTGCAGCGCCAGCCCGACTGCCAGCACATCGATCACGACCAGGTAGGCCAGGCGCGCCGAAATTGGCGTGTAGGGGTCGATCGCGAACACCAGGTCGATCGGAATGAACAGCGTCGCGATCTCCGCCAGCGGCGTGCCGGACGGCGCCAGCACGATCACGTCGGCGCCGCCGCGGCGTGCCAGCTTGGCCGAGCGGGTCAGGGCCGGGTTGTTGCCGCGCTGGGAAATCGCCACCACCGCGTCGCCTTCGCGCAGCAGCGCCGCCGCGATGGAGTGGATCGCCGGATCGGTATAGGCCACGGTGGGCACGCCCGAGCGAAAGAACTTGTGCTGGGCGTCGCAGGCGACAAAACCCGACGAGCCCTGTCCGTAGAACTCGATCTTGTTGGCACGCGACAGGATGTCGAGCGCCTTCTGGATCAGTTCGGGTTTAAGGTTGTTGCGCAGGTCGAGCAAGGTGTTGATCGAGCGGCTGCAGATCTTGTTGACCAGGTCCGCCGCCAGGTCGTCCGGCGCCGGCTGCTCGTTCGCCCCTGGCAGCGCCAGCGCCAGGCCTTGCGCCAGCTTGAGCTTGAACTCGTGCCAGCCGTCGTAGCCGAGCGTGCGGCAAAAGCGCACCACGGTCGGCTCGGACACCTGCGCGTGCCGGGCCAGCGCGGTGATGTTCTGGCTTACCGTGTTCGCGGGCGCGGCCAGCACCGCCAGCGCCACCTTGCGCTCGGATTTCGAGAGCGAGTCGAGCTGGGTGCGGATGGAGTCGAGCAGCATGGTCGTTTGCCCTTAGTCTTCGGGCAGTACTTCTTCGCGCCACTGCAAGCCATCGCGGCCGATCAACGCGCTCGAGGCGGCCGGGCCCCAGGTGCCCGACGAATAAGGCACGGGCGTTGAGTCGTCCTGCTCCCAGTGTTCCAGGATCGGCTCGACCCATTCCCAGGCCGCTTCGAGTTCGTCGCCGCGCATGAACAAGGTCAGCTGGCCGCGCAGCACGTCCACCAGCAGCCGCTCGTAGGCTTCCATGCGCGGGCTCTTGAACTGCTCGCGGAAGTCCAGTTCCAGCTCGGCCTGCTTCAGGCGCATCGAGTCGCCCGGGGTCTTGGCCATCAGGTTCATCGACAGGCCTTCGTCCGGCTGCAGGCGGATCACCAGGCTGTTGGGCTGGAAGCTCGACGTTGGCTGGTTGAAGATCGAATGCGGGATCGGTTTGAAGCGCACCACGATCTCGGCCAGGCGGTCGGCCATGCGCTTGCCGGTGCGCAGGTAGAAGGGCACGCCGGCCCAGCGCCAGGTGTCGATCTCGGCCTTGACGGCGACGAAGGTCTCGGTCTTCGACCCCTTCGGTGCGCCCGGCTCATCGCGGTAGCCCGGCACTGCCTGGCCGTCGACATAGCCGCCGCGGTACTGGCCGCGCACGACGTTCTGCGACAGCGTCGTCGGTGTGAAGCGCTTGAGCGAGCGCAGCACCTGCAGCTTGGCATCGCGCACGGCGTCCGGCGAAATCGAGGTCGGCGGCTCCATCGCGACGATGCACAGCAGTTGCAGCAGGTGGTTCTGCAGCATGTCGCGCAGCGCGCCCGAGGTATCGTAATAGCCCAGGCGGTTGCCGACGCCGATCTTCTCGGCGATGGTGATCTGCACGTCTGAAATCCATTCGCGGCGCCACAGCGGCTCGAACAGGATGTTGCCAAAGCGCAGGGCCAGCAGGTTCTGCACTGTCTCCTTGCCCAGGTAATGGTCGATCCGGTAGATCTGCGACTCGAGAAAGACCTTGCCGACGTCCGCGTTGATCTGCTTGGCCGAGGCCAGGTCGCGCCCGAGCGGCTTTTCCAGCACCACGCGCGAATTCGGCGAGACCAGGCCGGTCGCGGCCAGGTTGTCGCAGATGGTGGCGAACAGGTGGGGCGGGGTGGCCAGGTAGTAGACACGGGTGAGCGAAGCGTCCTGGCGCAGCGCTGCCACCAGCGGATCATATGTGCCCACATTGGTCGCATCGAGCGCCACGTAGACGATGCGCTTGAGGAAGCGCGCCCAGCTTTCCTCATTGGGCGTGTCCTTGATGTGTTGCTTGGAATTGGTCTCGACCATGTTCAGGAAAGCTTCCTGGGTGGCTTCTTCCCGGCCCACGCAGATGATGCGTGCGCTGTCCGGCAGATCGTTGCAGACATCGCGCGAGTACATCGCAGGCAGCAGCTTGCGCATTGCAAGGTCGCCGCTACCGCCGAAGAAAATGAGGTCGAAATCGGAAAGTGCCATGGGAGCCTGGTAGAGAGTGAAGACTTGGATGTAAATTTACTACACGAATATCGCATTAGCAAGAAAACTTACTACAAAATGAGGCGGCAGACGCCTGCCCTCATGGATGCGGCTGATACTCCGGCTCTTCTCGCCCGGCGACATCCACCCGGATCGACAGCACCTTGCCGCTGAGCGGATAGGTTGCCAGTTCTTGCGCCGAGCGCCCATGGCTGGCACTGGTGATATACAGCGTGCGCAGGTCGGCGCCGCCAAAGGCGACCGAGGTCGGGCAGCGCACCGGCAGCGCAAGCTCGCGCAGGATCTTGCCGTCGGGCGCGATGCGCAGCACGCGGCCGCCTTCGAACATCGCTACCCAGTAGGCGCCTTCGCTGTCGAGCGTCGCGCCGTCTGGACGGCCGCCGTAATCGGCCGCCGACTTGTCGGTCGAGAACGTGAGCAGGGTGCGGGCGTTGGACTGCACCCCGGTTGCCGGGTCGAAGTCGTAGCAGTCGATGCGGTGGCTGGTGGTATCGGCATGGAACATCGTGCGCCCGTCCAGGCTCCAGGCCAGGCCGTTCGAGTTGGTCATGCCGCCGGCCCAAGCGCGGCGCAGGCGGCCGCGCTCGAGCACGTACATTTCGGCGGCCGGCTGGTCGCGCGGCTCGTACATGGTGCCGATCCAGAAGCGGCCCGCCGGGTCCACGCGGCCGTCGTTGAAGCGGACAATCGACGCGTCGTAGGGTGCGTCCGCAACCGGCGTTTCCTTGCCGCTGGTCGTGTTCAGGCAAATGAGCCCGTGGCGCGTGGCGACCACCAGGTTGTTGTCGCCATCGACGGCCAGCGCCGACGGCTCCGAGCCCATCTTCCACGAGGTGAACTTGCCGCTGGCCGGGTGCACGCGGTTGACGGTCAAGCCATTGATGTCTACCCAGTACAGGGCCGATTCGACCTCGTGCCAGGTTGCGGATTCGCCGACCAGCATCGGCGTGTCGTGTACCACTTCGAATTTATCGGTTGCCATGTGCGTGCTCTTTGCGTGCTCGTTTGCGGTTCTAGATAGCGGCCTTGGCGCGGGCGATCAGGCCGTTGGTGGAGCTGTCATGCAGTGCCGGCTGCGGATCGAATGCCAGCTCGGCCTCGATCTTCTTGGCCAGCACCTTGCCCAGTTCGACGCCCCACTGGTCGAAACTGTTGAGGTCCCAGATCACGCCCTGCACGAAGGTCTTGTGTTCGTACAGTGCGATCAGCGCGCCGAGCGTGGCCGGGGTCAGGCGTTCCATCAAAATGGTATTGCTCGGGCGATTGCCGGGGAAGGTCTTGTGCGGCGCCAGGCGCTCGACCTCGAGCGGCGACAGGCCCTGGGCCTGCAGGTCGGTGCGCACTTCGTCCAGGGTCTTGCCCTTCATGAAGGCTTCCGACTGCGCGAAGCAGTTCGCCAGCAGCGCGGTGTGATGGTGGTCCATCTCGTGCGCCGGACGCAGCGCAGCGATGAAATCGATCGGGGTCAGGTCGGTGCCCTGGTGCAGCAGCTGGAAATAGGCATGCTGGCCGTTGGTGCCCGGCTCGCCCCAGATGGCCGGGCAGGTCGCGGTATCGACCGGCGCGCCGTCGCGGGTGACGCGCTTGCCGTTGCTCTCCATGTCGAGCTGCTGCAGGTAGGCCGGGAAGCGGTTCAGGTCCTGGTGGTAGGGCGCGATCGACACCGACGCCGCGCCGAGGAACTGACGGTTCCAGAACCCCACCAGTGCCAGGATCATCGGCAGGTTTTCCTCGACCGGGGCGGAGCGGAAATGCTCATCCATCTCGTGTGCGCCGGCCAAGAAGTCGGTGAAGTAACCGAAGCCCACGGCCAGTGCCACCGGCAGGCCGATCGCCGACCATACCGAATAGCGCCCGCCGACCCAGTCCCAGAACGGGAACATGTTGGCCGGGTCGATACCGAAAGACTTGATGGCTTGCGTATTGGTCGAGACGGCCACGAAATGCCTGGCCAGGGCCGCTTCGCCTTCACCTTCCGGCGCATGCTTCAAGAACCAGCTGCGCGCGGTCTGCGCGTTCATCATGGTTTCGGCGGTCGTGAAGGTCTTGGAGGCGACGATGAACAACGTGGTTTCCGGGTCCACCTGCATGAGCGCCGCATCCATGTCGTGGCCGTCGACGTTCGACACGAAATGCATGCGCAGCCGCGGGTGCGCGTAATGGCGCAGCGCCAGCACCACCATCTTCGGGCCCAGGTCGGAGCCGCCAATGCCGATGTTGACGATATCCGTGATCGGCTTGCCGCTGTAGCCCAGCCAGTCGCCGCTGCGCACCGCATCGGTGAACAGCCTGACCCGGTCGAGCACCGCATGCACGTCGGCGTTCACGTCCTGGCCATCGACGACCAGTTGCGCGCCGCGCGGCGCGCGCAGGGCGGTGTGCAGCACCGCGCGGTCCTCGGTATTGTTGATGCGTTCACCGGCGAACATCGCATCGCGGCGCGCCTCGACGCCACGCTCGCGCAGCAGCGCGGCCAGCAGTTCAAGCGTGCGCCCGTCGAGGCGATTTTTTGAATAGTCTAGGAATAGTCCCGCGGCCTCGCTTGACAGGCGCTCGAAGCGCTGCGAATCGGCTGCGAACAAGCTGCGCAGGTCCCAGTTTTTCGCCTCGCTGGCGTGGGTGTCAAGGGCCTGGAAGCTGGCGGTAGAGGTCAGGGAAGGCTGGCGCATAAGGTCGGGTTCGATGGCACAATGTTGTCAATAGCAGATTAGCGAATAATACAATACGCGTGCGTAAATTCACTACATAAAAGCTGGTGATATTCACATTGCAGCGCCCAGCTCGTCGACGACGATCGACCCGGCTCGACGTGCGCTGACGGAGCAGCGATGGCGCCAGCTGCAACTCGGATTAATCTGTAGTAAAATTTCAGATACTAAATTTAGAAGGAGCGATCATGGCGCTGCACCCCGTAGTCGAGCAGGTAACCAAGCGGATCATCGAGCGCAGCCGGCCATCGCGCGCGGCCTACCTGGCGCATCTCGAAGCGGCCCGGATCCAGGGCGTGCAGCGTGGCGCGCTATCGTGTACCAACCTGGCGCACGGTTTTGCCGCCTTTCCGGCCAACGACAAGCTCAAGCTGCGCGAATACAAGCAGCCGTCGGTCGCCATCGTTTCTTCGTATAACGATATGCTGTCGGCGCACCAGCCTTTTGAAACTTTCCCGAAAGTGATCAAGGACGCGGTGCGCGACATCGGCGCCGTGGCCCAGTTCGCGGGCGGCGTGCCAGCCATGTGCGACGGCGTCACGCAGGGCCAGCCGGGCATGGAGCTGTCGCTGTTCTCGCGCGACACCATCGCCATGTCCACCGCCGTGGCGCTGTCGCACAATATGTTCGACGCCGCGCTGTACCTGGGCATCTGCGACAAGATCGTGCCGGGCCTGCTGATCGGCGCGCTGCACTTCGGCCATATCCCGGGTATTTTCGTGCCGGGCGGCCCGATGACCTCCGGCCTGTCGAACAAGGAAAAGGCGCGCGTGCGCCAGCTCTACGCGCAGGGCAAGGCCACCCGCGAAGAGCTGATGGAATGCGAATCGCAGTCCTACCACGACGCCGGCACCTGCACCTTCTACGGTACCGCCAACAGCAACCAGATGCTGATGGAGATGATGGGCCTGCACTTGCCGGGCGCCGCCTTCATCACGCCAGGTACGCCGCTACGCGATGCGCTGACAGTCGCCGCGTCGCAGCAGGCGGTGGCGATCTCGCAGCAGGGCAGTACCTACATGCCGATCGGCCGCATCGTCGACGAAAAGAGCATCGTCAATGCCATCGTCGCGCTGCACGCGACCGGCGGCTCGACCAACCACACGCTGCACCTGGTGGCGATCGCGCGCGCGGCCGGCATCGCGATCGACTGGAACGATTTCGACGAACTGTCGAAAGTGGTGCCTTCGCTGACCCGCATCTATCCGAACGGCGAAGCCGACATCAATCACTTCCAGGCCGCCGGCGGCCCGGGCTTCGTGATCCGCGAACTGCTCGACGCCGGCCTGGCGCACGACGATGTCAACACCATCCTGGGCCACGGCCTGCGCAATCACTGCAAGGAGCCCTTCCTGGACGAAGCCGGCAAGGTATTCTGGCGCGACGTGCCGCAGCACTCCGGCGACGACACGGTGCTGCGCCCGGCCGCGAACCCGTTCAGCGACAACGGCGGCATGGTGCTGGTACAGGGTAACCTGGGCCGCGCCATCATGAAGATCTCGTCGGTGAAGCCGCAGTACCACGTGGTCGAGGCGCCGGCGCTCACCTTCGATTCGCAAGAAGAATTCATGCAGGCCTATAAAGATAAAAAGCTCGAGCGCGACTTCGTCGCCGTGCTGCGCTTCCAGGGCCCGCGCGCCAACGGCATGCCGGAACTGCACGCACTGACCCCGGCGCTGTCGAACCTGCAAGACGCCGGCTTCAAGGTGGCGCTGGTGACCGACGGGCGCATGTCGGGCGCCTCTGGCAAGGTGCCGGCGGCGATCCACGTCTCGCCTGAGATCCTGGCGGGCGGTCCGCTCGGCCGGGTGCGCGACGGCGACCTCATCCGCGTTGACGCCACCGCCGGCAGTTTTGCCGCGCTGGTGCCCGACGAGGTCTGGGCCTCGCGCAGCATGGCGAGCGCCGACCTGTCCAAGAGCCACATCGGGATGGGGCGCGAGCTGTTCGCCATGTTCCGCAGCATCAGCACGCCGGCAGAGCAGGGCGCGGCCACCTTCCCGATGCCCTCGCCGATTCCCACTACAGTACCGCTGCACGAAGGTATCAATGCCGGCGACGTCATGCCGGGTTCCGATGAAGACTTTCTTTTCAGGACGCAGAAATAATGGAACAACTGAGCTTGCTTGACATCATGCGCTCGGCGAGCGTGATCCCCGTGATCGCCATCGACGATCCCGAGCACGCAGTACCGCTGGCCAAGGCCCTGGTAGCCGGCGGTATCCGGGTACTCGAAGTGACGCTGCGCACCAGGCATGGCCTGGACGCGATCCGCGCCATGAGCCAGGTCGAAGGCGCCATCCTGGGTGTGGGCACCCTGACCCAGCCTGAAGAATTCGCACAGGCGCGCGATGCCGGTGCGGTGTTCGGCGTCTCGCCGGGCCTGACCCAGGCACTGATCGAGGCTGCCCGAAAAAGCGGGCTGCCTCTGCTGCCGGGCGTGATGACGCCATCCGAAGTGATGGCCGCGCGCGAGCAAGGTTTTAAGCAGCTCAAACTGTTCCCGGCGGTGCCGGCGGGCGGCATCGGCATGCTCAATGCGATCGGCGGTCCGCTGCCGGACGTGACCTTCTGCCCCACCGGCGGCATCTCGATCGAGACCGCGCCAGGCTTTTTGGCCTGCAAGAACGTGGCTTGCGTAGGTGGCTCCTGGCTGACCCCGAAAGACCTGATGCTCGCTGGCGACT